>NZ_CP095742.1:3376607-3683571 GCF_023078495.1 Luteibacter aegosomatissinici
CGGACGACCGGTGCTGGCACCGAACTCGTTGCCCTTCTTGCGAAGCAGCTCACCCATCTCGTCGTTGAGCTCGGTGGGGAACGGACCGCCACCGACGCGCGTGGCGTAGGCTTTGCAGATGCCCAGCACGTAGTCGATATCACGGGCGCCGACGCCGGTACCGGCCAGCGCGCCTCCGACCGTGGTGTTCGACGAGGTGACATACGGGTAGGTGCCGTGGTCGATATCCAGCAGCGCGCCCTGCGCACCTTCGAACAGGATGTTGCCGCCTTCCTTGCGCACGTCGTGCAGGATGGTGGCCACGTCGTCGACCATCGGGCGCAAATACTCGCCCCAGGTCAGCGCTTCGTCCAGCACGGTCTGGTAATCGACCGGTTCGGCCTTCAGCCACTGGGTGAGCACGAAGTTGTGGTAATCCACGGCCGCCTTCACTTTCTCCGGCAGCTCGTGCGGGTACATCAGGTCAGCCACGCGGATGGAACGACGGGCCACCTTGTCTTCGTACGCCGGACCGATACCGCGGCCGGTGGTGCCAATGGCCTTTGCGCCGGACGCCACTTCGCGCGCCTTATCGACAGCGATGTGATACGGCATGATCAGCGGGGTGGCCGGCGAGATCTTCAGGCGGGCGCGCACATCAACGTTCTGCGCTTCCAGCTCGGCGATTTCGCTCATCAGGGCCGCCGGCGAGAGCACCACGCCGTTGCCGATCAGGCACAGGGCATCGTCACGCAGGATGCCCGACGGGATCAGGTGCAGGACCGTCTTCTTGCCCTTGATCACCAGCGTGTGGCCGGCATTGTGGCCGCCCTGGAAACGAGCGACGGCACCGACGCGTTCGGTGAGCAGATCGACGATCTTGCCCTTGCCTTCGTCGCCCCATTGCGCGCCGAGAATGACTACTGACTTACCCATGGTGGTGGTTCTCTTAGGTTGCATGTGCCCGCAAGGGCGATGTGGATGCGGTTTTAGCGCTGGCGGCCAGGGCCGTCGTTGAGGTAGCGCAGGAATTCGGAATCGGGCTTGAGCACGAGCGTGGATTTACCGTCGGCAAAGGCCTTACGGTACGCCGCCAGGCTGCGGTAGAACGCGAAGAATTCGGGATCCTGGCCATAGGCCGATGCGTAGATGGCCGCGGCCTTCGCGTCGCCATCGCCGCGTACGGACGTCGCATCGCGGTTCGCGTCGGCGAGGATCACGGCACGCTGGCGATCGGCATCGGCATGGATCTTCTGGGCGTTCTCCTGCCCCGTCGAACGCAGCTCGTTGGCCAGGCGCGTGCGCTCGGTGCGCATGCGCTTGTACACCGAACCACTCACTTCTTCGGGCAGGTCGATGCGCTTGATACGCACATCGACGATGCTCACGCCCAGGGTCTTGCGTGCCACCGCATCGGTACGTTCACGGACATGCCCCGTGATGTCCTTGCGGCCGCCACTGATGAGATCTTCGAGCGGACGTGAATTGAATTCGTCACGCAACGCATCCTTGACCACCGGGGTAAGCCGGCCGATCGCGGCGGTCGGATCCCCCGCCGTCGCACGGTAATAAGCGGCGTTATCGGCGATGCGCCATTTCACGTAGAAGTCGACGGCGACCGTCTTCTTCTCCTTCGTGAAATAGCGCTCGGGAGGCGCATCGAGACCAAGGATGCGGTTATCGAACAGCACCGCCTGCTGCGCCAGCGGCACCTTGAAGTGCAGGCCGGGTTGGTAATCCGAACGGACAATGCGGCCGAACTGCAGCAGCAGCGCGTTCTGCCCTTCCTTCACGACGAAAACGCTGTTGAAACCCAGCAGGACGAGCGCGACGACGACGAGACCGGAAATGATCTTCACGGGTTGCCTCCCTGCTGTGCCGGTGCCGCATCGGTGCTGGCGGACTGCACCACGGTGCCCACGCCAGGCACATTGCGTACGCTTGTGTTGCCCGCTTCCACGGGCAGCTGGATCAGATTCTTACCGTTCGTGCCGTCCACGACCTTCGGGTTATGGCTCATCACGTCCTCGACGGTTTCCAGCCAGAGACGGCGCCGGGTGACATCCGGGGCGGCACGGTATTCCTTCAACAGGAGATTGAACCGGTCGGCATCGCCCGTGGCGGCGGCAATGCGCTCCACCTTGTCCGCTTCGGCCGCGCCGGCGATGCGCGCGGCTTCGCCGCGCGCTTCGGGCAGCACCTTGCTCTGGTAGGCCAGCGCTTCGTTTTCCGCCCGCTGGCGGTCTTCGCGGGCCGCGTTCACGTCATCGAACGCGTCCTTGACCTGCTGCGGCGGCGACACGCTCTGGAAGCTCACGCCAGTGACCGCGATGCCCGAATCGTACATATCGAGGGTGGATTGCAGGATGGAGCGGGTCTGCTGCTGCAGGGTTTCCTTGGCCTCGGGCGAGGCATCCGCACCCGGCGCCTGCGCCGGGGACGCATCGGCGCCCGGTGTGGTCAGGATGTTATCCATGGCGTTGGCGCCCACGACCGAACGGACCGCCGCCTCGGCGGCGTTCTTCAGCATGTTCTCCGCGTTATCGGCGTTTGAGAACAGGAACTTGCGCGCGTCAGAGACCTGGTACTGGATGTTGAAATCGATGGCGATGATGTTCTCATCGCGGGTGAGCATCGATACCGTGTCGGACACGGTGCGGACCTGGGTGGTTTCCACCTTGGTCACCGTCTCGATCGGGTTCGGGGCCTTCAGGTGCATGCCAGGGGGCAGCACGCGGGCGAACTGGCCAAAGCGCAGCACGACGCCCACCTGGCGGGCATCGATGACCGTGAAGCTCGATACGAGCAGCCACGCCACGGCAAAGACGAGCAGGATGGCAAGCACGCCGCCACTACCGGCGCCGAAACGGCCGAAGCGCGAGGTGACCTGCTTCAGCAGGCTATCCAGGTCGAACTTGCGCTGACCCTGCCGGTTGCGGTTCCAGGGGTCCTTCTGGCCGTTGCCGGGTTCATTCCAGGGCATGGTCGACAGTCTCCTTCGGGGACCGGAGGGTGGGCGGCTGGAAAGCCATCGGGGCGGGCCCGGATCGGCAGGGGAAGGCAAGGAGCACGAAAGTGCCCATCGCCGCGCCGAACGGGCACGCAAACACCGTTAATTCTACCAGAGGACGGCCGGTCAGTGCTCGGCGTGAGGCGGATCGATCAACTCGCGCAGGGGTGAACCGTGGGCGTCGTCGCCGGCCAGGGGGGCCAGGACCGAGCGGGGGGCGTCGATATCCAGCTGCCATCCGTGCTCGTCCACGGCCTCGCCCGCGATCGCCCCGGCGGCCTTCAGCCGTGCGTGCAGGCGCCCGGCCGTGAGCGGGAGCCGCAGCTCGGCCCGCACCCGGTCACCGCCAAGCAGCTCACCCAAGGCATCGCGCAGGCCATCGAGACCCGCCCCGGAGTGCGCCGAAAGCCACACCGTGCGCGGCTTGCCATCGTCGCCCCGGTCGACGCGCGGCTCGGCACCCTCGATGAGATCAATCTTATTCATGACCGAAAGCTGGGGAACATCCCCCGCCCCGATTTCCTCAAGCACCGCGTTGACCACCCGGCGGAGGAGCTCGCGCTCTTCATCCGCCGCATCGCTGACGTGGATCAGCAGATCCGCATCGCGCGCCTCGGCCAGGGTGGCGCGGAAGGCCGCAACCAGGTCGTGGGGCAATTCACGGATAAAGCCGACGGTATCGGCCACCACCGCCGGGCCACAGCTGAGGCCATCGATCTTGCGTACGGTGGGATCCAGCGTGGCGAACAGCTGATCCGCCGCATAGACCCCGCCCGTGGTGAGCGCATTGAACAACGTGGACTTGCCGGCATTGGTGTAACCGACCAGGGCCACGCGCGGCACCGTGTTGCGCAGGCGCGACCGGCGCTGCTGGTCACGCTGGACCTGCACCTTCTCGAGGCGCTTGGTAAGCATTTTCACCCGCTCGGCCAGGAGGCGGCGATCGGTTTCCAGCTGGGTTTCACCCGGTCCGCGGTTGCCGATGGCACCGCCGCGCTGGGCGTCAAGGTGGGTCCAGCCGCGCACAAGGCGTGTGGCCAGGTGCTTGAGCTGGGCCAGTTCCACTTCCAGCTTGCCTTCATGGGAGCGGGCGCGCTGGGCGAAAATATCGAGGATCAGCCCTGCCCGGTCGACCACGCGGGTTTTCAGGTGCTTTTCGAGGTTGCGCTCCTGCACCGGGGTAAGGACATGGTCGACCAGCACCAGGTCCGCCTCGAGGGCACGCACGGCTTCGGCCACCTCGTCGGCCTTGCCGGTACCAATGTAATAGCGGGGATTGGGCTCGCTCACGCGCGCCGGGATGCTGGCGAGGATCTCGGCACCGGCCGAGGACACCAGCTCGGCGAATTCTTCGCCACGACGTGCCGCATCGCCTTCGCCCCGGGAATGCGGGAGCACCAGGATCGCGCGGTCGCCTTTCTTTTGCCTATCGAACACTTAGGGGATTGACCTCAAGGATGGAGAAGGAGACGGGCAGGCCAGCGTGGCCTGCCCGTACTCGTCCTTACCAATATGGGTTCAGCCTTGGGCCCCTCAACCCTCGGCGTCGCCACCTGCCGCGTCTACGTGGCTTTCATGGCCGCCAACGCGGACATTACGGCTCGGCACCACGGTGGAAATGGCGTGCTTGTACACCATCTGGCTCACCTGGTTACGCAGCAGCACCACGAATTGATCGAATGACTCGATCGTGCCCTGCAGCTTGATGCCGTTCACCAGGTAGATGGCGACCGGCACACGCTCACGGCGAAGCGCATTCAGAAACGGATCTTGCAATGATTGCCCTTTGGACATTTTTTCTTCTCCCCTACGCCTCTCGTACGGGTCCGGGTAAAAAAACGCCAAACACGGCGCCCCGGCCCAAGTGCTTTGAATCTTAACTGCTTTTAAACGCTCGCTGGAAGCCGCCAGCGTGATGATGTCGGCAATTAAAGGAACTGCCGCACCGCCCTGCCCACTTCCGGCAACGGATCCCCCCGATCCGGGTCGAACGCGCGTGCGTCAAGCTCACTCCGCAGCCAGGTGATCTGGCGCTTCGCGAGTTGCCGCGTTGCATAGATACCACGGTCACGGAAGTTCTGGGCATCCCCTTGGCCATCAAGGAATTCCCAGGCCTGTCGGTAGCCCACCGCGCGGATGGCCGGGAGATCCGGATGGAGGTCGCCGCGTGCCCTGAGCCCGCGCACTTCATCAAGGAATCCGTCGGCAAGCATCCCATCGAATCGCCTTGCGATGCGTTCGTGGAGCGCCGTGCGGCTCTCAGGAAGCAGGGCAAGTTTGAGCACGCGCCACGGGAACGGCTTGCGCGGGGCGTTCTGGAGCTCGGTGATCGGCCGACCGGTCAGCTCCATGACCTCCAGGGCACGCTGGATCCGCTGGGCATCGGCCGGGCGGATACGTGCGCCGGCGGCCGGATCGGCGGCCGCCATGCGGGCATGCATCGCTGCCCAGCCAATCTCTGCCGCCTCGGCGGCGAGCCGCTCGCGTACCGCCGGATCGGCCTCGGGCAGCTCAGATAACCCACGCTGGAGCGCCCGAAAGTAGAGGCCGGTGCCACCCACGAGCAGCGGCACCTTGCCCTGCCCGGCCATACGCAACATCGAAGACGCAGCGTCCTCCGCGAAATCCGCCGCCGAGTAAGGTTGTGCGGCGTCGCGGATATCGATCAGTTCGTGCGGATAACGCACGAGCGTCGCCTGGTCCGGTTTCGCCGAGCCGATATCGAGGCCGCGGTAGACGAGCGCCGAATCGACGCTGATCAGCCCAACGGGAAAGCGATCAGACAATTCGCAAGCGAGCGCGGTCTTCCCTGAGGCAGTGGGACCCATGAGAAAGATGGCAAGGGGGCGGGTGTCGCGGGTCATCGGTAGGGCAAAGGCTGGATCTGCGCAAGAGTAACTCAGCATGGAGACGTGAATCGCCATCGGTGCAACGATCAGGGCACCCAAACGAACTCCAGGAAGGATTCGATGAGCGTGAAGGCGTTGGCTTGTGGAATCGCGCTGGGGGGATGCCCATTCCTGTCCGCTACCGCGGCGACTGTCCTGCCCACTGTCTACGAAGCCGGTCACTTCTATGTCACCCCGACCCTGGCTCAAGGGGGAATGCTCAAGCTCATTCTGGATACCGGCGGCCCAGGACTCACATGGGGTCTTTTTCCGGCTACGGCGGCGCGCCTGCGGTTGGCCCCGGCCACCTGTGGTGGATATGACTTCTTCCTCCAGCCACCTGCATTCGCCCAGGGCAAAGGGTTGCCTGCGTCGGAGCGCTCGTGCGGCAAGGCATTCAAAGCCTCTGCAAAAACGGTGACCGACAAGAGCATTGACGGTGTCGTTGGCAGCTTCTACCTGTTCGATCACGCATGGACGTTCGACTATCCCGGGCACCAGCTGATCGTTGAAGATGCTTCCTGGCGCCCGACCGGAGGCGCCCGGGAAGGGCAGATAGCTTTCATGCTCGACGCGCGCGGTGATGCTGGCTCGCCATTACCCACCATCACAATCAAGGTAGATGGAAAGCCCCTGGACATGCTGCTCGATACAGGAGCAACAGCTCACCCGTCTCCCGCCGGGCAAAAGGCCATGGGCACAGAGGTGGCGAATGGAGGTTTTGCCGCGGGAAGCTACATCGTCACGTCCGTGATGGATGCATGGCACGCTGCTCATCCTGATTGGCCCGTGGTCGAAGGCGCGGACGATCTTGCAGGCACCGCCAAGGCAACTCGCACGATCCGCGTGCCTGCCGTGGAGATTGCGGGCTGGACCGTCGGCCCCGCCTGGTTTACTGAGCGGAGGGACGCGGCGTTCAGCGACAAAGGCATCGGCCAGTACATGGCGGGCGACATCAAGGGTGCCGTAGGCGGAAATGTGTACGCGCATTTTCGTATGACGATCGACTACCCGCACAAGAAGGCGTGGTTCACGTGCATCAAGGAATGCATGCCAGCGCCCTGACCATGACCCGGCTCAAAGCGCCTGCACGCAACCGGGCCTACGTATCGGCGCGCGCTCCGCCTACATCAGCGTGCACGCACCCATGGCAGGATTTGCATGGGTACCCGCAGTGATAGGATCGAAGCACCATGGACACAGTATTCGAGAAAGGCGTGACGCGCGAAGATCAGGAAATGCGAAAGCTCCAGGCCGAGACCTACAAGCTTCTCATCGAGTCCCTGAAGGTGAATCAGGAACGGCGATGGCACCCTTTCATCGTCACGACGGCTTTCTTCGCCGCCGGCGCCGCGTTTATCAAAGTCCTGGATATGTTCTTCAAGGGATGAGCTCGCTGGCATCGCGACGCCGGGAACGCATCGAAGGCCGCCACCGGGCGGCCTTTTTTGAGCCAGTTCGCACGGTTGGGCTGCGCGCGGATGTGTCCCTGTCGTCTCGGCGATGCGGCGCGGATTTTCAGCTGCCTACATGTTCGCGAGCGATTCGCCTACATCATGAAGTTTCACGCTCGTGGCAGGATTCGACTGCGCTGTTGGAGTGCTAGCATCGGAGAACACATGGCAACGGTATTCGAGACACGGGACGTGACGAGCGAAGAAGAAATCCGGGAGAAGCTCCGGGCGGAGATCCTGAAGATCATCGCGGAAACATCGAAGATCAATGCGGAGTCACGCTGGTATCCGCTCGTAGCGGGCGCTGGCTTCTTCGCCGCCTCCATGGGCGCATGCATGGCCCTGGCGAAACTGATGCAACTGATGTTTTTCTGAAGGCCATGAGTGAACATGAAACACGAAAGGCCACCCGAGGGTGGCCTTTCGGTTAAGTCGCGGTACGCGCAGGTTCAGTGCGCCGGCGTGCCGAGTTCCTTGAGCAACGCTGGTGAAGGATACACCTTGTCCATCAGCCAACGCATGTAACGCATATCCACGTGAATGGCGCGTTTGTAGCGCGGGTCGTACATCCAGCTCGCACTCACGGCCTCCCAGTTGCTGTCAAAGTTAAGGCCAACGAGCTCGCCCTTCGCATTCAGCACCGGGGAGCCCGAATTACCGCCCGTCGTATCGAGGTTGGACAGAAAGTCGACCGGCATGGCGCCGGTCTTCGGATCGGCGTACCCCGCGAAATCGCCCTTCCTGATCGCATCGAGCAGGGGCTGCGGGGCATCGAACGGAACCTTGCCCGTGTTCTTCTCGACGATGCCCTGGGCCGTGGTCAACGGGGCGTATGTCACCGCATCGCGAGCCATCAGCGGGGTGACCTTGCCGTAGCTCACCCGCAGCGTGGAATTCGCATCCGGATACACCGCTTTGCCCTGCTTCTCGCGGTAACCGATCAGCGCCTGCATGTACGCCGGTCGCAGGCGCAACAGGTCACCATCACGGCTCTTCTTTTCGTCTTCGATGCGCAGCAAGGCCGGGCGAAGCGTACGGGCGGCCAACATCAGTGCATCCGTGCTCTTCACCACGTCCGCCGGGCTGGCGGTGAACAGCTTGTTGCGTTCGGCCTCATCGCCAAGCATCGTCGAACCGTAGATCCGATCCAGCGCGCTTACTACTTCAGCGGGCGTGGTGCCGAACACCTTGTCCACCTCAGCCAGATGCTGCGCCGCCGGGAGCTTCTGGTAACGCGTGAGCAACGAGGTGATCAGCGCCTTTTCGATCTTCGGGTCATAGCGGCGCTGGATCTGCTTCAGCTGGCTCTGGATCAGCTCCTCGTCGCGTTTCTGGTAGCCGCTTTCACGCTCGGCATCCGCCTTCGGGCGTTCGACCGCCAGACGATCCATGTTGAGCGCGCCGCGCATCAACTGGGTCTGGCTCGAGAGCAGGCCCACCAACAGGTCACGCTCACGCACGTCCTTGCCCTGGGCGATGAGCGCCATGGCCTGGTCAATCTGCGGCTTGAGCGTGTTCGCCTCAGGCTGCCTGGCAAGCCAGGCCAACATCGCCGCCTCGTCCTCGCGGCGCACCGTGACCGCGTCACTACGCTCCAGGCCCTCGAGTTCGCCACTGAAACGCTTGATGCCGTTCTTCAGCGATTGCAGCTGGGACGCGTAGCGGATGGCCGCATCCTTGTTTGATTTGCCCTGCTCTTCGATCACATCCTGGAGTGCCTTCAGCACGGCCACTGACGTCGGCAGGCGCCATTCCACCTGATCGGCAAACTCGGCCGCGGTGCGGTGGCGGTAAGTGATGCCCGGGTAACCTGCCAGCATGACGAAATCGCCCTCAGCCACGCCATCGGTCGCAATCTGCAGATGCGACGGCGGGTGGTACGGTTTGTTGTCCGGCGAATAGTCGGCCGGCTTGCCGTCCGGGCCCACGTAGGCCCGCAGGATGGTGAAATCGCCGGCGTGGCGCGGCCACATGAAGTTATCGGTCTCGTCGCCATAGTTGCCGATAGCGCGCGGTGGCGCGTAGACCAGGCGAATGTCGCGAAGCTCCAGCTGCTTCACCAGGTAGAAGTCGCGGCCGTAGAACATGGTCGCCACGCTGCACTTGATGCCAGCCTCTTTCTCGCACTCTGCCACGAGCGCCTTGCTGGCGGCATCCACCGCGTCGTAGTACGCCCGGCCGGTCTTCCCCCTGGCGCTGGCGAGAATCCGCTCGGTAACCTTGTCGAACCCCACGGTGACGCGGGCCCGGTAATCCGGGTTGGCTGGAAGTTCGCCCGCACGATCCGGCGCCACGTAGCCGTTGGTGATCAGGTCACGATCCGGCTTTGAGTTGTACTGGATGACACCAAAGGCCACGTGATGGTTGGTGACCAGCAGGCCATCGGCCGAAACGAAGGAGCCCGTACCACCGCCCACCCGGACCACCGCGTTAAGCGGTGCCTTGGTCAGGTCGGCGAGGTCGGCCGCGTCGCCACGGAACCCCGCAGCCTTGAGGTTTTTCGCAATCGAAGGCAGTTGGGAGGGCATCCACATGCCCTCGTCGGCCTTCGCTTCCAGCGCCAATGCCATGGCGGCTCCCAGCATCATGGTGCGGATTCGCATCGTCTCACTTGCCCCTGTGGGTTCCAAAGCTGTCCCACCCTAGAGGCCCCGGGCGGCCGCTGGCAATGCCGCGGCGCACAAGCCAACGTACTTGCCACGGCCTATAATGGGGGTTTGGACCGCCCCCGCGGCCCCTCCCCACGAGAACCCGAAAGCCCATGCAGCAGACGATGAAAGCGCTGGTGAAGCGCCACGCCGAACAAGGCATCTGGATGGAAGAAGTGCCGGTCCCGACCCCGGGCCCGAACGAGGTGCTGATCAAGATCGAGAAGACCGCCATCTGCGGCACCGATCTGCACATCTATAAGTGGGACGAGTGGTCCCAGCGCACGATCAAGCCGGGCCTCACGATCGGCCACGAGTTCGTCGGCCGCATCGCCGAGATCGGCCCAGGCGTCACCGGCTACAAGATCGGCGACCGTGTCTCGGCCGAAGGCCATATCGTGTGCGGCCACTGCCGCAACTGCCGCGCTGGCCGCCAGCATCTGTGCCCGAACACCGTGGGCATTGGCGTGAACCGCAACGGCGCGTTCGCTGAATACATGACCATGCCGGCCTCGAACCTGTGGCCGATCCCGGACCAGATCCCCTCCGAGCTGGCCGCCTTCTTCGACCCGTACGGCAACGCCGCGCACTGTGCACTGGAGTTCGACCTGATCGGCGAAGACGTGCTGATCACCGGCGCCGGCCCGATCGGCATCATCGCCGCGGGTATCGCCAAGCACGTGGGTGCTCGCAACGTGGTCGTGACCGACGTCAACGATTACCGGCTGAAGCTGGCCGCCGACATGGGCGCCACCCGCGTGGTGAACGTGGCCAACCAGTCGCTGAAGGACGTGGTGAAAGACCTGCACATCGAAGGCTTCGACGTGGGCCTGGAGATGAGCGGCAACCCCCGCGCCTTCAACGACATGCTCGAGTGCATGTACCACGGCGGCAAGGTGGCCATGCTCGGCATCATGCCGCGCGGCGCGGGCATCGACTGGGACAAGGTCATCTTCAAGGGCCTGACCCTGCAGGGCATCTACGGCCGCAAGATGTACGAGACCTGGTACAAGATGACCCAGATGGTGCTCACCGGCTTCCCACTGCAGAAGGTGCTCACCCACCAGATCGCGATCGACGACTTCCAGAAGGGCTTCGACCTGATGGATGCCGGTGTTTGCGGCAAGGTCGTCTGCAGCTGGACCTGAACTAGCCGTTTGCAGGAGCGCGCTTGCGCGCGATGGGACTTGCCGCGAGCACCCATCGCGCGCAAGCGCGCTCCTCCACGATGGCCGTCCTGTTTAGGACTTTGCCACCTTCCGCGTAGCCGCCCGGCGAGTACACTTTCCGCCGGGGGCAACGCGTAGAGAGGGCGGCACGAATGGACACCCGTAGAAGCTGGCGGAGCCTGCCCTGGGGGCGTGCCCGTGACCGGGCGATGGCAACCTACCAGTCGCACCGGGCCCGGCGCATCGCCCTCGGCCTGGCGATCGCCCTGGTGCTGTTCGCCCTGCTCGGTTTCCTTGCCGCGCCCTCCCTCATCCGCTCGCAGATCGCCAGCCGAGCCTCGGCCGCGCTGGGCCGCCAGGTCACGGTAGGCGATGCCAGCCTCAACCCGTTTACCCTCAGGCTTACGCTGAGCCGGCTGCACATCGCCGAGGCGGACGGAAAGACGGCTTTCGTCGACATCGGCCAGGTCACGGGCAACGCGTCGTGGGCCTCCCTCTTCCGCCTGGCGCCCATCCTGGACGAGCTGCGCATCGACAGCCCGCGCGTGCATCTGCAGCGCAACGCGCCCCAGCGCTTCAATTTCACCGACATCGTCGAGCGCTTCGCGAAGCAACCCGCCTCGCCCGACACCGGGCCCGCTCGATTCGCCGTGTCGAACATCGCCATCCACGACGGGCAAATCGACTTCGACGACCGCGTCCTCGACGCAAAGCACCAGGTGGACCACCTTGAACTGGGCATTCCGTTCATCGCCAGCCTGCCCAGCGATGCCGACATCTTTGTGCAGCCGTTGCTGGCCATGAACATCGATGGCAGCCCGCTGAAGGTGCAAGGCCAGACAAAGCCGTTTGCGAGCAGTCGGGAATCGGCCATCACGTTCCGTTTCGATCAGCTCGAACTGCCCCGATATATCGGGTTCGTTCCAGCGCCGCTCCCGGTCGCGGTTCCCGGTGGCAAGCTCTCCGGCGTCATGACGGTTGACTTCTCGCAGGGCGAGAAGCAGTCGACCGTGCGTATCAAGGGCCGCCTTACACTCGACGGGCTCAAGGTCACGGGCAAGGATGGTGGCGCCCTGCTCGACATGGGCCACGCCGATGCCGACCTGGGCGTGCTCGATCCCCTCACCTCCCGATACCGGCTTGGCGCCATCTCGATCAAGGACGCCAACCTGCGTTACGCCCGCCTTCCCGGCGGCAAGAGCAACTTCGATGCGCTGACGGCGGGCGATGCGAAGCCCGACCCCAAGGCCCCACCGACCGACGTTCGCATCGAGTTGCTGACCTTGGCCAACGCCAGGATCGACTATGCCGACCTGGCGGCACCCGCTCCCGCCCATCTCACCCTCGAGGGCCTTGCCGGGACACTCCGGGGCCTGAGCACCGTCAAGGCGCCGCCAGCCGCACTCGATGTGTCGGCGCGCATGGCTGGTGGCACGCTGGCCACCCAAGGCACGTTCGACCTGGCGGGCAGCCGCTACGAGGGCAAGGCGGACATTCGCCATGTCTCGCTCGCGCCACTCATGCCGCTGACGCCGCCCATGCTCGCGGCCGACATCACGGGCGGCACGTTCACGGCCGACGGCACCCTGAAAGCCGACTGGCATGACGCCGCCACGATCCGCCTTGAACGGGCGAATGCACGGCTCGACGGATTCAACCTGGTGCCCCGCAACGGGCGCGCATCACCCATCACCTGGACGTCGCTCGACGCGACCATCACCTCGGTCGATATGGCGACGAGCGAAGCCCGGATCGACTCGCTCCTGCTGGACGGCCTCGCCCTCGATATCCGGAAGCTCGCCAATGGCAACCTCGATATCGTCAATGTCCTGCCCGCGAATGCGAGCGCTGCGCACCCCGGCGGCCACGACTGGCATTGGAGCGTCGGCCATGTCGGCCTCACCGATGGCAAGGTCACCCTGCGGGATGCAAAGGCAACGGGCAAGCGCAACGCCGTGAGCCTGACGGCAAGCGCCTTCAGCGTGGATGGCCTGTCCGATGACCTGCGCAAGCCGATCAGCGTCGACCTCAAGGGCGGATTGGGCGAAGGCACGTTCGCCGTGGCGGGCAAGGTCAAGCCACAGCCGATGGAAGCGGACCTGAAAGTCCAGACCACGCGCCTTAACGTCGCGCCCCTGCAAAACCTTGTAACGGTGCCGCTCAATGTCACGGTGGCCAGCGGCTTGCTCAGCATCGATGGTGACGTCCGATATGCCGACCGCGGCAAGGATGCCCCGCGCATCGCCTACCGCGGCCGTGCCACGCTCGGCCGCGTACGCGTGCAGGACAAGCTCACCAACGACGATTTCCTGCGCTGGAATTCACTTAGCGCCACCAACCTGTCCGTGGCCATGGGCGACGGCGTGCCGCGCGTGGCGATAGGTGGCCTCGCCCTCGATGATTTCTATGCACGCGTGATCATCAACGCGACCGGCCGGCTGAACCTTCAGGATGTCGTCGCCAGCCCGGAATCCCCAGGCGCGGTCTCCGTCACGCAAGCGCAGGCCAACCCCGCGCCGAAGAAAGCCGATGAGCCCGCGCCTGTGCCTGCCGCCGCCGCACCGGAGGCAGATATCCGCATCGGCCAGATCACGCTGACCAAGGGCCGGTTGAACTACACCGACAATTTCATCAAGCCGAATTACACCGCCGATGTCACCGACCTCACCGGCAAGATTGGGGGCTTCGGGACGGTTGCCGGTGCGCCCCCCGCGCCCCTGACGCTGCAGGGCCAGCTCGATGGCAACGCGCCGGTCAATATCGATGGCACGATCAACCCGTTGGCACCGGTGGCGTTCCTCGACATCACCGCCAAGGCCGAAGGCATCCAGCTCACCAACCTCTCGCCCTATTCGGGCAAGTACGCGGGCTACCCGATCACCCGCGGCCGCCTGAACGTCGATGTGCACTACACGCTGGACCAGCGCAAGCTCAACGCGGACAACCACATCTTCATTGACCAGCTGACGTTCGGCGACAAGATCGAAGGGCCCGGCGTCAGCCACCTCCCCGTGAAGCTGGCTGTCGCGCTGCTGCGCGATAGCGAGGGGCGTATCGATGTGCACGTGCCGGTCACCGGCTCGCTCGACGATCCGCATTTCAGCGTCGGCGGGTTGATCTGGCGGGCCATCGGCAACCTGATCGTCAAGGCGGTCACATCGCCGTTCCGCCTGCTGGCGTCGGCTGGTGGTGGCCGCGAGGATCTTGGCTACGTCGAGTTTGCGCCGGGTTCGGCCGTGCTTGATCCGGCGGCGGACTCGAAGCTGGCTGAGCTGGTCAAGGTGCTCAACAACAAGCCGTCCATCAGCCTGGACATCATCGGGCGGATCGACACGAGCAAGGACGAGGCCGGGCTGCGCAAGGTCATGGTTGATGACCTCGTCCACCAGGAACAGGTGAACGACAAAGGCGACGATACGACGCCACCGACGCAGGAGCAGGCTGACAAGTACCTGGAACGGGCCTACAAGCACGCCTCGTTCCCGAAACCCAAGAACATGATTGGCCTCACCAAGTCGCAGCCGCCTGAGGAAATGCGCACGCTGATGGAAACCAATATGCCGGTAGACGCCGACGCGCTGCGCCATCTGGCCGAACGGCGAGCGAATGCCGTCAGGCTGTGGCTGCAGGGCAAGGTGGATGACAAGCGGGTGTTTGTCCTGGCGCCCAAGCTCGATCCAAAGGGCATTGATGATGGTGGCAAGACGACGCGGGTGGATTTCGGGCTCCATTGAGCGACGCCTGGGCGTGATCGCGTCGTGGTTTCGCGGACGGGATGGCGCCTAGGCGCGCGCCTACAGGGCGTCGCGGGCGCACCCGCGCTAGAATCGGGATTTCCCCGTCCCGGAACCCGTCCCATGTCGTACCCCGCCCAGGAACGCTTCGCCGCCGAACTCGCCTCCATCCGCGAACAAGGCCTGTTCAAGGCCGAGCGCATCATCGTGTCGCCCCAGTCCGCCGAGATCGAGCTCGAAGGCGGCCGCAAGGTGCTCAATTTCTGCGCGAACAACTACCTGGGCCTGGCTGACCACCCGGACGTTATCCAGGCGGCCAAGGATGCGCTGGATTCCCACGGCTTCGGCATGGCCAGCGTGCGCTTCATCTGCGGCACGCAGGATCTGCACAAGGAGCTGGAGACAAAGATCGCCAGCTTCTTCGGTACCGAGGACACGATCCTTTACGCGGCCTGCTTCGACGCCAACGGCGGCCTGTTCGAGCCCCTGCTTGGTGAGGAAGACGCCATCATCTCCGATGCGCTGAACCACGCCTCGATCATTGATGGCATTCGCCTGTGCAAGGCCAAGCGCTTCCGCTACAACAACTGCGACATGGCCGACCTGGAAGCGCAGCTGCAGGCCGCCGATGCCGCCGGTGCACGTACCAAGCTGATCACCACCGATGGTGCCTTCTCGATGGATGGCTTCATCGCGCCGCTGGATGAGATCACCGCGCTGGCGAAGAAGTACAACGCCCTGGTCCATATCGATGAATGCCACTGCACGGGCTTCCTTGGCGATACCGGCCGTGGCTCGGCCGAGTATCACGGCGTACTCGACAAGATCGATATCGTGACCGGCACACTGGGCAAGGCCCTCGGCGGCGCACTGGGTGGTTTCACCACCGGCCGCAAGGAAGTGATCGAGATGCTGCGCCAGCGTTCACGCCCCTACCTTTTCTCCAACTCGCTGCCGCCGCACGTCGTGGCCGCCGGAAGCAAGGTGTTCGACATGCTTGCCGCCGCTGGCGACTTGCGCGATCAGGTCAAGGAAAACACCCGCTACTTCCGCGAGAAGATGACTGAAGCGGGCTTCGACATCCGCCCGGGCGTGCACCCGATCGTCCCGGTCATGATCTACGACGCCAAGCAAGCGCAGGCCATGGCGGCCGAACTGCTCGAGGAAGGCATTTACGTCACCGGTTTCTTCTTCCCCGTGGTACCGCAGGGCAAGGCGCGCATCCGCACGCAGATGAGCGCCGCGCACACGCGCGAGCACCTGGACAAGGCCATTGCCGCATTCACCAGGGTGGGCAAGAAGCTGGGCGTGCTCAAGGCCTGACGACCGCAGGGAACTTCCTGTAGGAGCGCGCTTGCGCGCGATCGCGCGCAAGCGCGCTCCTACAGGTTTATGGCTTACCGGCGGCGCAACGCTTCGATTTCGGCAGGCAGCAAGTGCCGCCATTTGCCCTTCGGCAACTCGCCCAATGGAAGGTCGCCAATCGCAACGCGGACCAGTCGTTGTACCTCGAACCCCAGCGCCGACATTAGCCGGCGGATATGCCGGTTGCGTCCCTCATCCAGGGTGACTTCGAGCCAGGCGTTCTTCTCGCCTTGCCGCAGCAGCATGGCGGCGCCTGCACGCAACGGCTCCCCCTCGTCGACGACGCCTTCCAGCATCGCCGTGATCGTGCCCTCATCCGGATGCCCCGCCACCTGCACATGGTAGGTCTTCGGTACGTGTGTCGCGGGATCGGTGATGCCGGCCGCCCATACCGTATCGTTGCTGAGCAGCAACAGGCCCTCGCTCGCCTTGTCCAGGCGCCCCACGGGCCCCAGCCACGGGAGCGCCGCGCCCTCCAGCAGCGAGTACACCGTATCGCGCCCGCGTTCGTCCGATGCGGAGACCACGATGCCGCGTGGCTTGTTCATCACAAGATGCACCGGCGTCACCCTATCCGTAGCAGCGCCGTCGATATCGATGCGCTCAGGCCCACGGATACGGAACTCAGGATCTCGCACCACCTTGCCGTCCACGCGCACCTTGCCCTCGCGCGCAAGCTTTTCGGCCTGGCTCCGCGAACAGATGCCGCGCTTGGATAGCGTCCGGGCGAGGCCGAACGTGGGTGTCTGGGAGGGCTTGGGCATGAGGGCACGGTAAACGGCAGGGCACCGCCTCGTTATTTTACAGGCGATTGGCTAAGGTCGGTTCCTTCTTCGCCGCGTGGATGATCGATAGTGAAAGCCCGTCTCATCGCCGCCTGTGCACTCATCGCCACCAGCGCTGCCAGCGGCCAGGCCACGTCGGCCCTCGGCGACCCCATGCTGCACCTGAGCACCGTGCACTTGTACGACATCCCGCCTGGCGCCAAAGGCGATGGTGTCGATGACGTGCCGTCACTGACCGTGTTTCCACCGTTCGGTGAGCCCGACGGCACGGCCGTCATCATTGCCCCCGGCGGCGCGTACCAGGGCCTTGCCGGGGACCTTGAAGGACGCGAAGTGGCGGATTGGTTCGCCAGCAGGGGCGTCACTGCATTCGTCCTGCGTTATCGCCTTGGCAGTAAATACCCGTTCCCGGTTCCGTTGATGGATGCCCAGCGCGCTGTCCAGTACGTCCGCGCAAACGCGGCCCACTACAAGCTCCAGCCACGGAAGATAGGGTTCATCGGATTCTCCGCGGGTGGACACCTCGCTGCCGTGCTCGAGACGCAGGCTGGCACGGTCCCCGGTGGCCCCATCGATACGGTCTCGCAGCAGAGCGCGAGGCCCGATTTCGTCATCCTTGGTTACCCGGCATTCTCCATGTTCAACAAGGACCAAAAAGGCAATCTGGCGTATTGCGTCACGCTTAAGGTCCCCGCATCCACTTGCACGCCCGGTTATCTGGAGCAGTACACGCCCGCCCTGCACATCACCTCGTCCACACCACCTACTTTCATCTACCACACAGCGGACGACGCAACGATTCCCGTCGAGGACAGCGTCAACTACTTCCTCGCGCTGAAGCGCGCCGGCGTGCCCAGCGAGTTGCACGTCTTCGAGAAAGGTGTGCACGGCACCGGCCTTGCTGGCGACAAGCCTGCCCTGCGGGCATGGCCGGGGTTACTCGAGCAATGGTTGATCGGCGGCGGGTTTCTTCCACGCTAAAAAAAACGGCATGCCGGGGCATGCCGTTTCGGAAAAGTCGTTGAAGGGATCCGTCAGATCTTGGCGATACCTTCGGGACGCTTGGCGCCCGCGAAGTGCTTGGACCAGTACGCCTCGTTGAGGCTATCCACGCGCACCGTCTTGCCTGCCGACGGGGAGTGGATGAACTGGCCGTTGTCGATGTAGATGCCGACGTGCGAGATGGCCTTGCCGCGGGTGCGGAAGAAAACCAGGTCGCCCGTCTTCATTTCGGTGCGCTTGACCGACAGCCCTGCGAGGAACTGGCTGGCGGAATTGGTCGGCAGGTCGAGGCCGATGCTCTTGGCGAACACGTAGCGGACGAAGCCGCTGCAATCAAAGCCGGCGGTCGGTGTACGGCCACCGCGGTGGTAACGGATATCACGGAGCTTCATGGCGAAGGCCAGGAGGGCTTCGCGGGCGTGGCCATCGACGTGGCCGGCAAGGCGGGCGGTGGCGGCAGCGACCAGGCTATCGTCTTCGTCGTCGCCATCCACGGCGTCGGCTTCCTGCGCATCCTGGGCCTGGGCGACGGTGGCCTTGGGGGCGAAGGTCGCGGCATCCGGGATGATGGACTGCGCCAGGCCGGAGGCCGGGGCGAAGACCGGGAGATCGGTAAGGAGCAGCGTCGCGGATTGGTCAAGGCCTTGTGGAGCCTGGACGGTGTCGGCGATGGCGGGTGTTACAGCGGCGATACAGCAGCTAGCAAACGCGAGAGCGGTCAGTCGCTTGAATTGCATGAGCGAGAAGGCCTGTTCCGTGTTGGGTTAAGCCGCCGTTTAGGTGAGACGACCGTGAACGAGGGGTGAAGTTAGCAAACCCCATTAGCCCTGTTGTTGGCATAAAGTTAAAAAGTGCCATTCCTAGGAAAGATTCCGACAATTCCCTAAAAACTTACGGCCCCGTTACGACATTCCTGAACAGATATAAGCACTTGCTTCACGTATGTGAGTGCTTACGGGTCGCCTCACGGCGTGCCGGCCACGTAATTCGATTAATTAAACTGGTCAGTGTTTGTAATTCCGTGCACCGAAAATCGAGCTGCCGACGCGTACTTCGGTACTGCCTTCCGCGATCGCCAGGCCGTAGTCCCCGCTCATCCCCATGGACAGCCGCTCCAGCTCGAAGCCGGCATCGCGGGCCCTGTTTCGGCACTGATACAGGTCCCGGAAATTGGCCCGGACCAGGCCCGCGTCCTCGCTGTGTTCGGCGATGGTCATCAGGCCGCGCACGCGTAGCGAGCTGAAGGCGCGCAGTTCCCGGAGGAACGCCAGCAGGTCGCCAGGCGCCAGGCCACTCTTGCTGTCCTCGCTCGAGGTCTTCACCTGGACCAGTACGTCGATCGCCCTGCCTTGCGCCTGAAGGGCCTTGTCGAGGGCCACGGCCAGATCCAGCCGATCCAGCGACTGCACCTCGCTGGCCAGTGCCACCACGGCCTTGGCCTTATTGGTCTGCAGATGGCCGATCACCACCCACTCAAGGTGGTCCGCCGCCAGTGCGGCGGCCTTGAGCTGGATCTCCTGCACTTTGTTCTCACCAAAACGGCGCAGGCCCAGCTGGGTGGCCTCGGCCACCACATCCGCGCCAAACGTCTTGCTTACCGGCAGCAGGGCTACCTCGGCCGGATCGCGACCCGCCTCACGGCAGGCCGCATCAATCCCCGCCCGCACGGCGGCCAGCCGGCCGGCGAGCGTGGCCAGGTCGCCGGTCATGCCTTGGTGGCTTCCTTGAAGTGGCGGGCCACGACGCTGGCCACCACCATGCTCACGCGCTTGCCCGTCGGGATATGCAGGAACTCGTTGGGGCCGTGTGCGTTCGAGTGCGGACCCAGCACACCGGTGATCAGGAACTGCGCCTGCGGGAACTTCTCGCCCAGCATGCCCATGAACGGGATGCTGCCACCCTCGCCCATGTAGGCGGCCGGCTGGCCGTAGTAATCCTGCGAGGCCTGCGCCACGGTCTCTTCCAGCCACGGCGAAAGCACCGGTGCGTTCCAGCCACTGCCGTCCTTCTCCAGCGCAAAGGTGACCTTCGCGCCGTACGGGGGATCCTTTTCGAGCAGCTGCTTGAGGAACTTGCCGGCCTCGGCACCGTTGAGCGTCGGCGGAACGCGCAGGCTCAGCTTTACCGATGTCTTCGGCCGCAGCACGTTGCCGGCACTCTCCAGCGGCGGCATGCCACCCACGCCCGTCACCGACAATTGCGGGCGCCAGGTGCGGTTGAGCACGAGTTCGGTCAGGTCATCGGTGGTCGGCTGCATGCCTTCCACGAACGGGAACTTGTCGTAAATCGCCGTTCCAAGCACGTCGGCGGACTTGCGTGCCTGCGCCTTGCGCTGCTCCGGAATCTCGACATAGAGCTCTTTGGGAATGATCTTGCCGGTCTCCTGGTCTTCCAGGCGGCTCAGCAGGTCACGCAGGATGCGGAAGCTGGAGGGCACCACGCCCGAGGCGTCGCCGGAGTGCACGCCCTCTTCCAGTACCTGCACGGTCAGGTTGCCGCCGGTCATGCCACGCAGCGAGGTGGTCAGCCACAACTGGTCGTAGTTGCCACAGCCCGAATCCAGGCAGACAACAAGCGCCGGATTGCCGATGCGGCCCGCGAGATGATCGACGTAGTACGGCAGGTCGTAGCTGCCCGATTCCTCGCAAGCCTCGATCAGGATGACGCAGCGCGCGTGCGGCACCCCCTGGTCGCGCAGCGCCAGCAGTGCCGCGAGCGAACCAAAGATGGCGTAACCATCATCGGCGCCACCACGGCCATACAGCTTGTCGCCCTTCAGCACCGGGGTCCAGGGGCCGAGATCATCGGCCCAGCCCGTCATTTCCGGCTGCTTGTCGAGGTGGCCGTAAAGCACGACCGTTGCATCGGTACCGGTGCCGTTCGTGCCCTGCGCGGGTACGTCGATGTAGATCAGCGGGGTGCGGCCTTCGAGGCGCACCACTTCGAGCGTCGCGCCCTGCAGCGCCGGCAGTTTCGAGCGCGCCCAGTCCTCCATCAGCTTCACGGCCTGGTCCATGTAGCCGTGCTCGCGCCACTGCGCATCGAACATGGGCGACTTGTTCGGGATGCGAATGTAATCCATGAGCTGCGGGACGATTTCCTGGTCCCACAGGCCGCTGACGAAGGAGGAGATGCGGGAGGTATCCATGGCGCGCCTTGCGTGTTGGGGCAAAGGGGAAGTGTAACAGCGCGGCCAGCGAAGGCCCGCGGCGTGTCGGCCCGGACCTTCACCGCCGGGCTCCGGAGCCCTACGCAACGTCGCAGGATACGCCGCTTAGCGCGCACACCGTGTCAGCGCAAAGTGCCCCAGCGCCATCCGGGCGCGCTTTTCCAGGAGCCATCCATGTCCGTTCGCCACCTGTTCCTTACCGCCGCATTGCTGGCGGCCCCCGCCTTTGCCTCCACGCCCGTCAACATCAACACGGCCGACGCCGGCACGCTTGCCCAATCGCTGGATGGCGTGGGCCTGGCCAAGGCGCAGGCCATCGTCGCCTGGCGCGAGGCCAACGGCCCCTTCAGCTCGGCCGATCAGCTCACCGAGGTAAAGGGCATCGGTCCATCCCTGGTGGATCGCAACCGCGATGCCATCCAGTTCGATGAAGGGAAAGCCACCAAGCCGCGCGCTGCCAGGGCCGGCAAGGGGAAAAAGGCACCCGCGACGGAGGACGATGGCTAAAGCAAGAAGGGCCGCTCATACGGGCGGCCCTTCCACTTATCGCCCAACGCGCTACACTCGCGCCCCATGCCGGGCCGGGGGGCCGCAGGCACGGACTGGGGCGAAGAAGATCCAATGATCCTTCCGCGTTACCGCATTGCCGAGTCGACCATCCAAGGGGCCGGCAAGGGGCTTTTTGTCGATGAGTTCGTGGCCGCGGGGGCTATTGTCACCGCGCCCGACGAGATCGACCGCACCTACCGCTGGGCCGATATCCAGGCGTCACCAGACCTGTACTCCGCCGCGCGCTGGTTCGAGGACCGCTACACCATGTCCCCGGACTGGCCGGATGAGTGCTACGTCAATCACAGCTTCCAGCCCACCGGGCTTTGGCACCTCGGATTTATATTTGCTGCCAAAGACTTGCCGCAAGGCACTGAAATTACAGTGGATTACCGACACCTTCTGGCGCCAGGCCAGGTAGAGGCCTTTGCCGATGCCCAAACTGGTGAGAAAATAACCGGCTTGTCCTGGCAGGAAAGCCTCCGCGTGAGCACTCACGCTTTGGCTGCCCTGCTCGGTTGAAACTTCTGGTCACCTCGATGGCAACTGCAGATATCCCTGTCCTGGAAACACCGCGCCTGCGGCTCACGGCTCTCACCGAACGCCACTTCGACGATTACGCCAGCATGCTGGCCGATGCCGAAAGCACGCGCTGGATCGGCGACGGCCAGCCGCTGGATCGCATGAATGCGTGGCGCTCCATGGCCATGCTGCTCGGCCATTGGGCCCTGCGCGGCTGCGGCATGTGGGCGATCGAACTGAAGGACACCGGCGAGTTCATCGGCCGTGCGGGCCTGATGAAGCCTGAGGGCTGGCCGGACCTGGAGCTGGGCTGGATGCTGAAGCCGGAGCACCGCCACCATGGCTATGCGACGGAGGCCGGCTCGGCCATCCTGGATTTCGCATGGAACCAGATGCACGCGCAGCGTGTGATCAGCCTGGTGCGCATCGGCAACGAAGCCTCCGACCACGTGGCGGAACGCCTGGGTGGCGAGCACATCGATAACATCGATTTCCTGGGCGGCGCGACGCACCTGTTCGCGTACTACCCGCCGCACCGGGAAGTTCGTCGCGCTGGGTGATGCCCCTTGCTGTGAGGATATGAGAAGGCCGCGAGCAATCGCGGCCTTTTTTTATGCGGTTCATTCGCTTTCGCAAATGCATGTAACTAGCGGCTTGCGCCGCCTGGCGCTGGTCGTTTTGAGGCGCAGAGCCGTCGTAGGAGGCCACCCTGTGGCCGACAGCTTTCGCGATACCGCCGCAGGACGTGCGCGCCTGGCGAAAAGATGTCGCCCACAGGGTGGGCTCCTACACGGGGTGCCGCGATCTGAGGAATGGATGCGCCAAGTTCGTGTAGGAGCGTGCTTGCGCGCGATCAGCCCACGCAGCGATGACGTCCTATCGCATCAACGCGCGACGAGCGGCAAACGCCGTCAAGACGCCGCGTTTGCCGATGCGCGCCGCACGCTGTCCGCTGTCCGCAGACGAAGCCGCTGTCCGCCCGCACGTGTCCGAACGCACCAATCGACCCGCAGACAACGCACCGGCTCTCCCACCACCCAACCTCATGGGTCAAAAGAGTCGTCGGTGCCCACCCTCGATGCGAGTTCCGCACAAGAGAGCGGCCGTAGGCCAATTAAGTACATATGCGCCGCAGGCGCACTCCGGTACGAACGCGGAGGACCTGTCTGAGCAGCGAGGGTGGGCACCGACGGCTCTCGGCCTCAAGCCCACAAGCACGCGGCGGCGCAAGCCGCTGGTCCCATACATTCGCGAAAGCGAATGAACCGCATAACCAGCGCGAGGCCGAAGGCGAGCCGTCGCGCTGGTCAATCAACACACCATCAAAGTGCCGGTGCGAAATCCGTGCGGCGGCGGCGGTGCGGGTTCACGTTGGCCAGCCGCGACAGCGCCAGCAAGCGTGCCGTCCGCATCCACGCCACCACGATCACACCCACCTGCACGATCAGAAACGCCACCAACGCGCCACTACCCGCCGCCGTCGTATGCCCACGCCACGACGCCACCAGCACCGCCAGGATCGCCCCCACCAGCGTAATCACCAGGTACACCAGCAAGGTCGCGAACGGGCGGCGCAGGAACTGCATGAAGCCGCGGCCCAGGGCACGAAACGCCGAGCGCAACGTCACGTCCGCAATGTACGCCGCACGCGCCGACTCCACGATGCACTGCACGATCACGAACACCAGCAACGTCACGCCAAGCGCCACGTGTGCCCACATGTCCGCATCCGATTCCAGGAACGCAGCATCACCCTTATCGGAAGCGAACGACGACAAACCGTTCGCCGCCAACCCAAACAGAATGTAAGGCACCAGCGACAGGATGAGCAGGCGCAGCATGCGGCCATACTCCGTGGCGCCGCCTTGCAGCAACGAGCCAAAGCTAAGCGCCCTGCCCGCCCGGCCACCCGCCACCACCATGCCGGTAAGGAACGGGGAAATCGCCAGCGTCACCAGCACGCCGGCGAAGAAGGCCATGCCCGTCCACCGATTGTCGCGGAGACCTGCCATCACGTCGGCGAACATCAGCCCGTCGAAATGGCTGGCGAAACGGTCGGCATGCACGCTGTGACCAAGCATGCCATCCAGCAGGGCCCAGAACGGCAATGCGACAACCAGCGTCGGCAGCAACGTGACCAGGATCCACAGCAACAGCACGCGCCACTGCAAGCCACCAAGGGCCCCGGCGCCCAGTGCAGCGATGGCGGAGCGTTTCACTTGGCCGTTCATAGGGTCACCAGCAGGCTGTAGATGCCCTGGAACAGGGCGGCGAAGTCCGAAGTCCAGCGGCGCGTCGCGGCGTGGTTCGCCTCCACCGTGCGGCTGTCGTTGAGCTTGTTGCTGTCGAGGTAGATCTTCTGCTCCGGATCAAGCTCGGCGGATTTGGCCTTCACCGGTTTGGTGAACTCAAAACGCGCCCAGCGCCGCTGGTCATCCCAGCGTACGGTCTCCACCGAATCATCCGCGAAGGTCACCTTCAACACCTGCGGCACGGGTGCGCCATCGCGCCACACGGTCACGATCGTGCGGTACGGAAACGGCCCCGTGCCCGGCTTTGCATCGGGGTGCGCCTTTTTCCATGCATCGCGCTTCTTGTCGATCGCTTCATCGTTATCGTCGCTCGACAGCTCCACGCGCTTGCCATCCTTCACCGAGGTGCCGGCCAGCGGCAGTACTTCCTCGCTCGTGATGTCCTTCACCTGGTCATCGATGCGGTCCGTACCGTAGACATACTGGTCGAACACCTGCGCGACCACATCGGGCTTCCCCGATACCTCGGCCAGCGTGGCCTGCAGGTCGCCGATGCCCGGATGACGGAAGTGCCAGGTCGCGTAGTACTGGCGGAATGCTTTCTCCGTCACATCCTTTCCAAGGCGCTCTTCGAGGTCGTGCATGGCCGTCGCCGTGCGCGAATACACGGTGGCGTACTGCGAACTCGACAGGCGATCCCACGCGTTCTGGCCCAGCGGATCGCCGGGATGCGCCAGCGTGGCCATCATGCGTTCCAGCGCGAACACGTTGATGGGCGGTTCCACGCCGAAGAACTGCCAGATCGGCTTCGTCAGGTAAACGTCCTGCTTGCGCTCGCGCAGCATGCGTTCATCCCAGTATTCGTTCAGCCCTTCGTCCAGCATGGGCTCTTCGAATTCGTTGGAGGCCAGCAAGCCGTAGAAGTAGCCATGGCCGAACTCATGGATGGTGACGAAATCGATGAACCATTCCGAGAGTGTCTTCGGCTTCAGGTCCTTCGCGTTATCCGACGTGAAGAACGTCGGGTATTCCATGCCACCCGCTTCGCTGGCGTTGAACGGGGGGATCACGCCCGTGATCGTCTTGTACGGGTAGGCGCCCAGCGTATTCGAGAAGTAGGTCAGCGAATCCGTGGTGGCCTTCAGTACCGGCTTCGCATCGACCTCGTATTCGGCCGGGTACAGCACCTTGACCTTGACCGTGGGGCTGCCCGGGCCGTTCCAGGTGGTTTCAATGGTCTTGAAGTCTGGCGCGGCCATCCATGCGAAGTCGTGCACATCGGCCTGGATGAAATGCCAGGTAAGGTCGTTGCCCTCCGGCACGGGATCGCCCTGTTGCTCGCCCACCGCAGCGACGGTGTACGCCTTGGGTACCGTCATGCGTACATCGAACTCGCCGAAGTCGGCGTAGAACTCGCTGTTGAAGTGGAACTCGTGGACATTCCAGCGCGGCTCGGTCGCGCCACGTTCACCGGGCAGTTCCAGGACGCCGATCTTGGGGAACCATTGGCCTACCAGGTGGAACTTGCCGACGTAGCCCGTGCGCTCGATGACCCGCGGCAACTGGCTGTGGAACGCCATGTCGAGCGTGACACTGCCACCGGCGGGTACCGGCTGGGCCAGGTCCACGCGTACCACGGTGTGATCCGTCGCCGGGCCGTTATCCGGGTGGACGTAGCGCCACTTCAGCGCGGCCCCATCCTGCTCCACATGCTGCAGGTCGATGTAGCCCCATTCGCCCTTCTTTACCTTGCCCACGCCGCGCGAGCCGCCGTCGGGTGCGAGCACCTGGCGCTCACTGAAGAACGTACTGCCCTCACCTTCGAAGGCGTTGAGGTAAAGGTGCAGGAAAACCGCCGAGACCGGCCGGTCGCTGCGGTTACGCCACGTCAGCTGCTGCTGCCCGTCGACGGTGTGCTTCTCAGGATCGAGCCTGGCCTGGATGCGGTACGAAACCACCCGGTCGGATAGCGTCGCTTCGCTACCGGTACGCGGACCGCCCCATGCCGTAGGCGCACTCGGCGTGCGCACGTACGCGGCGTGCGGCGACGCGAAAGGGATCTCGACAGGGACGGCGGGCGCGGCGACCGTACTGGCCGCGGCAGGCGCCGGCGGTGGCGCCGTGGGTGCCGGCGGGCTCTGGGCCCAGGCGGCGGTGGCGCAAGAAAACGCGCCCGCGATGACAAGACGTACGACCCTGGCTGCCTCGCGGCGCATGCTTCCACCCTCCCCTTGAATCCAGCGAGATTGCTGGACGACTCACAGGCCCGATATAGGCCAGAGGTCACGGGTGGCCGTCAAGTCGTCAGCCGGCGAATTCGCGCTCGCGCATCCATTTGGTGACGATCCATTTCTCGCCTTTGATCACCGGCGCGCCGCCATGAAGTGACAGCGGATCCAGCGAGCCATCGGCGGCCGCGTATTCGAAATACAGGCCCTGGCCCTTGCGTGGCACATAGCTGAAGTCAATGCGCGGGAAAATCGTTTCGCCGCCGGCCTGTACGTCATCCAGGTACATGATGAGCGTGGAGACCCGCTGGCCTCCGGTGGCAATATGGGGGGCGCTACCCTTCTGGTCGGGCGCGAAATAATCGAAATGCGGCATGTACTCACCGCCGACGCCATAGCGCATGACCTGCAGCCCTTCGCCGTGTTCCTCCGATAGCTGCATGATCGCCGCCGTGCGGGCGTCGATGCGCTGGATCAGCTCATTCTCGGCACGGTGGAAATACGCGCCCTCGCTGGTACGGATGTCCATCACAGCGTTACTTCCCGAATCGGGCGACACCACGGCGGAGCGCGCCAGGCGGGAACGAGCCATGGCCATGAGGCCATCGCACTCCGCGGCATCGAGCACGTTATCCAGGACAGCGATGACCGGGCGGGCCACGCGCACCAGGACACGGATCTCCCGATCGGGCGCATGGATGACATGCCCAGGCGCCAGCCGGCTGGTGAATTCATGGGCACCGGCATCGTCCGCCCATGGCGGCGCGGCGCCACCAAAGACCGCATCGGCAATCGCATCGCGCGCCACGCGCTCGTCGAATTGATGCTCCTTCATGGTGGCGAGCAGCTCGGCGGGGGCATTGCCACCGGCGAGCGCCTCGCCGATCCAGCGATGCCAATCCGGCGTAACCTTGGTATGTCGGCGTGCTTGCATGGCGCCATTGTGCATCGACCGGGGGGTTCCATGCAGTCCATCGTCCGCGCCACGTTCGTCGCTGCCGTATTCGCCTTCACCACCATTGCCTGGGGAGCCAGCATGACGCACCACGCCAAGGGCCGTTTCGACGTGAAGATCGCCCCGACCGGCCAGCCCGATACCGGGCCCGGATCCGTGCTGGGGCAGATGAGCCTGGAGAAAACCTTCCATGGCGGCATGACCGGTACATCCAGGGGCACCATGCTCACGGCATCCAGCGTGGAAAAGGTCGATTCCGGCGTCTACGTGGCGGTGGAGCGCTTCACCGGCACGGTGGACGGCAAGAAGGGCAGCTTCGCCCTCGCTCATCGTGGCGTGCAGGCTAACGGCGGTCGCGAACTGCTGATCACGATCGTGCCGGATACGGGCTCGGAGGAGCTGCAAGGCATCTCGGGCACCTTCGCCATCGAGATCGGGCCGGATGGCGCGCACAGCTACGACCTGGCTTACTCACTGCCTGATTGAGCGCCCAGCCACGCCAGCTTTTTTGCCTTGGGCAGGCGTTTAATCTCGTACTCTGCGCGCGAGGCGGCGGAGCGATCGGGGAACGCCCGGGCGCCAAGCAGTTTCACGGGCGGGTTAGCCCGCGTATAGCGGGCGCCCTTGCCCGCCGCGTGCGCGGCATAACGCGCATCGAGGTCATTGGTGATGCCGGCGTACCAGCTGCCATTCCGGCATTCGATGAGATAGACGTACCACATACCCAAAGCATAATGCCCCGATGAGCTACGACCTCGCCGTAAACCTCCCGCTGCGTGCCGCCCCCGTCGCCCGCCTGCGCGAAGCGCTGGCCAGCTTCCCGCTGGATGATGGCCTGCTTGCTTACCCGGCGCCCGAAGGCGGCCTGGCGGTCCGCGAGGCCATCGCCGGGTGGATGCGGCGCCACAGCGGGTTCGCTGCGGTCGACCCGCGGCGCCTGCTGCTGACCATCGGGGCGCGGCACGGGCTCGTGCTCGCTCTGGAAGAAACCTGTGCGCCAGGCGATACCTTGCTGATGGAAGAACTCACCTTCCATGGCTTTCGCCTGGGTGTCCTGGCCCATGGTGTCCGGCCCGCGGCGGTCGCCATGGACGATGAAGGCATGCGCCCCGATGCGCTGGAAGAGGCGGTGCACCGAACCGGCGCCCGTACCGCCTATGTGCAGCCAACACTGCACAACCCCACGACAGCGACCATGTCGTTGCAGCGGCGCGAGGCCATCGTCGAGGTGGCGCGACGGCTGGACCTTACCCTGATCGAGGGTGATGTGTACGCCGCGCTTGGCTGGCAAGGCGGCGATCCACTCCCTGCCCTGGCCGAACTGGCACCGGAGCGGGTCCTGCACGCCGGCGGCATGGGCAAGGTGCTGGGTCCCGGCTTGCGGATCGGCTGGCTGCTGGCACCCGATGACGGCACGCACCACCGCCTGACCGAGTCCCTGCAACTGGCCACCGACGGTCTCGCCCCCTTCCTGCCCGCCATCGTGGCGGGCTGGATGGCTGACGGCACGGCGGATAGCCTGCTCGACACGCTTGCGGCCTCGATGCGCGACCGCAACCTGCTGGCCCGCGAGATCCTCGGTGAGCGCCTGCGCACCAGCGGCGGCATGCACGCCTGGCTGCCCCGTGACGACGCGGATGCCGTCTACGACCGGGCACGGTCCGCCGGCGTGCTGGTGACACCACCGGTGCCGTTCAACGCCGAGGGTGGCACCGGCCGCGGGCTCCGGGTATGCCTGGGCGCCGAGGAGGGCCCCGGCCGGTTGGAACAGGCGCTCGCAACGCTGGCCAGCGTGCTTTAGGCCTTCTTCGCGGCCGTAAGTTTCTCGAGCGCCTTGCCAACAGCGGCAAACGCGAACGCACCCGTCACGTGGGTCGCGGCACCCAGGCCGCCGCCACAATCGAGCTTCAGCGCATCGCTGCCGGGCGGCCTGAT
This sequence comes from Luteibacter aegosomatissinici, assembly GCF_023078495.1. Lineage (NCBI taxonomy): Bacteria > Pseudomonadati > Pseudomonadota > Gammaproteobacteria > Lysobacterales > Rhodanobacteraceae > Luteibacter > Luteibacter aegosomatissinici. Next base: position 3,406,252 of record NZ_CP095742.1, read on the forward strand.
GCCACACACGCTGCCATCGGCCTGGGGATACTGCACGTTCTGGAGCGAATACACCGCGGAGACGCCGAAGAACCGATCGGGGTTACGCGGGAAGTTGTATTCCTGGCGGAGGCGCTTGCGAATCATGCTGAGCATGGCGTCGTGCTCGGTGCGTGACAGGTCGCGGACGCGCACCTGGGTCGGATCCGTGCGACCGCCCGCCGATCCCACGGTCACCAGGGGCACCTTGCGGCGACGGCACCACACGATCGTCTCCAGCTTCACCTTCATGGCATCGCACGCGTCGATCACCACGTCGTAATTGCGGTTCAGTAACTCATCCAGCGTGGACGGGGTGAGGAACCGCTCCATCCCTTCCAGCCGAATGGTGGGGTTGATGGCATGGGCGCGCTCGGCGATCACACCCACTTTCGGCTTGCCGTACTGCCCGTCCAGGGCATGCAGCTGGCGGTTCGTGTTCGACAGGCAGACATCGTCGCCATCGATGAGCGTGAGCCGCCCGATCCCGCTCCGGGCCAGCGCCTCGGCCGCCCACGACCCTACCCCGCCGATGCCGATGACGCACACGTGCGCTTGGGCGAGGCGGTCCAGGGTGCCGCGGCCGTAGAGCCGCTCGATGCCAGCGAAACGCTCGGCCTGGGCCGTGCTCACATGAATCTCTGGGTGGGAATGTGTGTGCATTATCTCATATTGAAACAACAGGCCCGTCGGCTATGCTGACGGCCACGCTAAGCCATGGAAAACCAATGCGCGCGCTGCTCCTTGTCGTGCTGGGCCTCGCCATAGGCGCGCTGGGCGCCACGTTCGCGATCTCCGCCCTGCGCCAGGGCACGCCGTTCCACGACGGGGTCATGGCGGTCATGCAGCACCACATGGGTGCGCTACGGGCGAACGTGCGGGCAAAGCAGTGCGATGCCAAGGCCTCCGCGCTGCGTCTGGGCCGCCTTCGCCAGGAGGCCGGCGACATCACCGAGGCGTTCCCGGGCACGGACCCGGCATTCAGCCATGCCGCAGGCGCGCTCAGCACCGCCCTGGATTCGGCTATCGCTGCCCAGCCGGCCACGTGTGAGGCACTCACCGCCGCCCTCAAGCCGGTCGGCGATGCCTGTTCGGCATGCCACCAGCAGTACCGCTGACCGGCGCCCACCCATGCCCATGCCCTCGCCGGACGACCAGCCGCCACCGCGCCAACCCTTCCTGAAGCTGCAGCTATGGCTGCTGTTGCGGGCGCTGGCACGCTTCGAAACCACCATGTGGCTGCGCACCCGTTACTCGCAGCCCAAGATGGTGGCCATCGGCGTGGTTGGCAGCTTTTCGCTGGCCGTTTACTACCCGATCTGGGCCTATCTGTTTCCGCAGCCGTACGAAAACCTGCCCATGCGGCTGGCATGCAGCGCCACGTTCATACCCCTGGCGCTGCTGCCGTGGTGGCCACGGCGCTTGCGTGCCTACCTCCCCACGTACTGGTACTTCGCCATGACCGTGGCAATGCCGTTTTTCGTCGGCTACATGACCCTGCGCAATGCCACGCCGCCATGGCTGATGACCCACATGGCGTGCGTCATGCTGCTCATGATGCTGTTCGATATCGTGAGTTTCCTGCTCGTTTTCACGACCGGGAGCCTGCTCGCGGGGCTGGCGTTCGCGCTGTCGCCGGGGGCCGAGCTGCACGGGCAGACCATGCTGGAATACATCCCGCTGCTGCTCTTCGGCATCGTGGGGGGGGCGACCTGCACGGTTTCGTCCAACATGGCCGAGCAAAGCCGGATCGATGCCCTGACAGCCACCTCCAACAATATCGCCCACGAGCTGCGCACGCCGCTGGGCTCCCTGCGTATCGCGGCACGGGCGGTCGCCCGCTACATGCCCGACCTCATCCGCAGCCACCGGCTGGCCGAAAGCGAGGGCCTGGCCGTGCCTGAAATGCGAACCCAGAACCTGCACGCGCTGGAACGCAGCATCGGCGTCATGGAGCGCGAGGTCACCTACGCCAACACCATCATCGACATGCTGCTGCTCTCGGCACGCCCCATCGGCGAGGTGCCCCTGAGCCTGCTGGGCGCGCGTGATTGCGTGGAGCAGGCCCTGCGCCGGTTCCCCTACGGCTCCCGGGCCGAGCGCGAACGGATCACCCTCTCCCCCACGGGCGATTTTCCCCTCCTGGGCGAAGAGACCCTGGTGGTCCACATCCTGTTCAACCTGCTACGTAACGCCCTGTTTCATACCGACCGTGCTGGTAAAGGCGAGATCAAGGTGTATATAGAAGCAGGCGAAAACGGCAATCACGTCAGGGTTCACGATACCGGCCCAGGCATCCCGCCCGACGTACTTCCCCGTATTTTCAATCGTTTTTATTCGTATTCGAGCGATAGCGCGGGTACGGGCAACATAACCGGCCTCGGGATAGGTCTCGCTTTTTGTCGCGCGGCGATGGAGCATATGGGCGGAGGCATCGTTTGCCGTACCAATCTGGGTGAATTCACGGAATTCACTCTCACGTTCCCGATTACGGAGGCCGGGGTCCGGCAGTGATGACGCTGAACTCGCAGGGCGATATCCAGCCCTTCCATTTCCCGACGACCACGGTACTTGTGGATGACCACGAGGAATACCTCGATGTCGTCCCGTTGCTGCTCGACCCCATGGTCCGGGTACGTACGTTCAGCTCGCCGCGCAGCGCGCTGGCCACGCTGGGCAATAACGGGAGCCGCCCGGTTCCCGGCGGTGGCTGGCTTTACCGCTGGAAAGACCGCCCGTCCGAAACGCAGGAACTTGTGGCGCTGGATATCGACTCCATCCATCGCGTGGTCTACGACCCTGAACGCTTCGCCGAGATCTCGGTGGTCGTGGTGGATCAGGCCATGCCCGAGATGGATGGCATCACCTTCTGCAAACGGTTGCCGAATCCGCACATCGGCAAGATCCTGCTGACCGGTCGCGCCGATGACGCCACGGCGATCGATGCGTTCAATTCGGGGGTCATCGACCGTTTCATCCGCAAGAACGATCCCCTGGCGATCGAAAAGCTGCAGACCGCCATCGTGGAGCTGCAACGGCGCTATTTCGAACGCGCCAGCGCATTCGTCGCGGAAACCCTTGCCCTCGGCAACTTCCGTTTCCTGCGCGATCCCGCTTTCCGCGATGTGTTGCAAAGCGTTACCGCCACGTTCCAGCCGGTGGAATGTTATGTGCACTGCAACCCCACGGGCCTGTTGCTCGTCGACGCGTGGGGCATAGGCCGCTTCCTGCTGGTGCAAACCGACGAAGACCTCCGCACGCACTACGAAATCGCATCGGACCTGGGGGCACCCTCGGCCGTACTCGAAGCACTGCGAAGCGGCGAGGCCCTGCCCTGGTTCAACTCGCGCGACGGGTTCTATCACAAGGGCGTGGAAAACCCCGAAGCGCACATGTACCCCGCCACGGCCGTATCCGGGGAGCAGTGGTACTACTACGCGCTCATCGATGACGTGGAGCGTTTCCGCCTCCAGCACGTCAAGTCGTACCGCAGCTGGCTGCGCGAGCAAGACCTGAGCCTGTCGGCCGACAGCCGCCCGCGCTTTATCTGACCCAATCCCTAACAGCGTCCTGCTGACACCCCAGGTGCCGGATCCACCGGCGCCAAGGGGTGCGCATGCCTATATGCTCGTGGCGTGGTCGCCGCGGCAGCATCGTTTGCCGGCGCGGCCCTCTCACCAATTTGGCAGGGCTCGCGCCCAGGCCGTTCAGGCCGGCGCGGATTGCCTCTCTCGTTTTCGCGCCTGCCCCAGGCGAGGCCGGCGTGCGCGTGTCGTTGCGAAACGACGCCGTGGATATCGCCTGCCCTTAAAGCCAACGAGAGAGAGCCCCCATGGAAAACGTTTCCGTCCTCCACCCCATCGTCAAGGCGCCGCAGCTACCCGAGTTCGTCCAGCGCCGGGTAGAACGATTTCACCGCGAACGCGTCGCCATCGACTGGGGTGGTCGTCACATTTTACGTGGCCGCAAGCCCGCCGCGCGCGACCTGATGCTACAGAGCAACGACTACCTTGCCATCGCTGGCCATCCGGCCATCGTGGAAGCGCAACGCGCTGCGCTCGCCGCGGGTGGGCTGGGCATGATGATGTCCGCACTGTTCCAACAGGATGCCGACCAGCCCCTGCACCAGGCGGAGGCCGAACTCGCGCGTGCCGTCGGCAGCGAGGACGGCATACTGGCCCAGTCCGGATTCGCCGCCAACGTGGGCCTCATCCAGTCCATCGCCGGGGAACGCGTCCCCGTGTACGTGGATATGCTGGCCCACGCGTCATTGTGGGAAGGCATCCGCAGCGCAGGCGCAAAGGCCGTGTCCATCCTGCATAACGATGTGCAGCACCTGGAGCGGCAATTGCTGCGAAACGGGCCAGGCGTCATCGTGGTCGATAGCGTGTACAGCACCAACGGCAGCCTCGCTCCGCTGCGAGAAATCTCAGAACTTTCGCAAGCGCATGGATGCGTCTTCGTCGTCGATGAATCGCATTCACTCGGCACGCACGGCATGCGTGGCGAAGGGCTCGTCGCCAGCCTTGGGCTCAACGACCGCGTCCACTTCATCACCGCCAGCCTTGCCAAAGCCTATTGCTCGCGCGCCGGCTTCATCGCATGCACGACCCGGTTCAAGGACTACTTTGGTTGCGAAGCATTGCCAGCCATCTTCAGTTCGTCGCTTCTTCCCCATGAACTCGCCGGGCTATCCGCTTCGCACAAGGTGATCCAGACCGAGACCTGGCGGCGCCAGCGCTTGCGCGACGTAACACGGTATGTACGCCGCGAACTCACTGCCATGGGCTACCCCATCGGCGACGGCACCGAGCAGATCATCGCCTTCGAAGCGGGCCAGGAAATCCTGACCGGCCACGTGCGCGATGTCATGGAGAAACATGGGGTGTTCGGCTCGGTGTTCAGCGCACCGGCAACGACAGTGAACCGCTCGCTGCTACGGCTGACCCTGAATGCCGGCATGGATGACCACGCCGTGCAGCACCTGCTGGATGCCTGCCGCAATGCGCGGGGCGAGATGAACCTGCCCGAGTGGAGCGCGAGCCGCCGGCTGCGCAAGGAGGAAGCCCGCGCCGCTGCCGAGGTGGCCTGAGGCTGCGCGGCGCGCGTCCGCCAGGTTCAGCGCAGCGTGACGCGCCCGCGCAGGATGTCGCAAAACATGACCCAGTCACCCATCAGGCTGTAAAGCGGGTGCTTGAAGGTGGCTGGGCGGTTCTTCTCGAACACGAAGTGGCCGATCCATGCGAACCCATAGCCGCCCACCGGTGCAAGCCAGAGCCACGCCATGTGGCCGGTGGCGAAGGCAAGCAGGACGGCCACGATGACCAGCAAACTGCCGGCGAAATGCAGCCGGCGGCAGCGCACGTCAGCGTGCTCGCCAAGGTAAAACGGATAGAACTCGCGAAACGTGGCGAAGGTACCCATGGAAGGCTCCGCGTCAGTACGTAGGAAGTGGGATCCGCTCGTGCTCGTCGCCGGGTACGACCGGGAAGCGCCCGGCCCGGTTGTTCCAGTCGGCCTTGGCCTGCTCGATCAGGTCCTTTGAGCTGGCAACGAAATTCCACCACAGGTGGCGCTCGCCATCGAGTGGCGCACCACCGAAAAGCATCACGAGGGAATCCTGCGTTGCTTCAAGCACCGGCGGTTCGCCATCGTGCGCGACGGCCATGTCGAGTGCATTGAGTTCGAGGCCTCCAAAGCTTGCAGCCCCTTCCACCACATACGCACCCCATTCGGCGTGCTGCGCTGGCATGGGCAACCGCGCGCCCGCCTTGAGCCGCGCCTCGACAAAGAACATCGGCGCGAAGACGCGTACTGGCGATATCGCACCAAACGCATCGCCGGCGATTACGACAAGGCGCCCACCTTCGACATCCACCTTGGGTAGCGCAGCCGCGGGGTGATGATGGAATTCCGGTGCCATATCTTCGTGGGTCTTCGGCAGCGCAACCCACACCTGGATGCCGTGCAGCTTCTGGCCACGGTGGCGTTCATCGGGCGGCGTGCGTTCGGAATGCGCGATGCCGCGTCCGGCGGTCATCCAGTTCACGTCACCTGGATGGATATCGACGTTGCTACCCAGGCTGTCGCGGTGCCGGATCGCGCCATCGAACAGCCACGTCACGGTGGCCAAACCGATGTGCGGATGCGGCCGGACATCCATGCCGGTGTCTTCGCTGAAATCGGCCGGGCCCATCTGGTCGAAGAATACAAAGGGACCCACGTGGCGTGCCTTCAGGTGGGGCAACATGCGGCGCACCTTGAAGCCATCGCCCAGGTCGCGCGGTTTGCCGTCGATGAATTCGGTGGTCATGGCAGGGCTCCGTTGATCACGCACGCAGCGTAACGCATGCGTGGTCACCTGCCTTGCACGTTCGGCAGGCGGTTCAGCCGAGCCACTCGGCGATACGCGTGGCAATGCGAGCAGGCGCCTTCATCCAGGCGAAATGGTCCGCCTTCGCACCATCGAGGTCTTCCGGGCCGATCACATCCAGCGTCTGTGCTGCACGGGGCATCTTATCGAGAAGAAAGCGTAGCGAGGGCTCGGGGCCAAGCCAATCGTCGCGCAGCCGCAAGGCGAGCACCGGCGCACGCTGCCCGGACATGGCAGCTTCTACGTCCAGGCCCATTCCCCGGGCGGCATAGCGCCCGGTTCTACCGCTGCGCGCCCAATCCGCAATGACACCGCGCGCCTCGTTTCCGCCGAAGCCAATCTGTCGGCCTGGCAGGCGGCCAACGATGCTGGCCAGCAACGGCGCGGCCACGTACGCCAGGCCTACCCAGGGGTGGAAGCGACGCCAGTACGGCGAGCCGCTGGCGACCAGCACGATACCTTTGACGGCCTCGACGTGGATCGAAGCAAGGATCGTGGCGAGCTGCCCGCCAAGGCTGTGTCCGCCCACATAGAGCGGGATGGCCGGGAACGTCTTCGCCATGGCCGTGAGGCTGGCTGGCAGGTCATCCCCAAGCAGTTCGCGATACCCCCAGTTGCACTGCCGGCTCGCCCGCTGGTCGCTCGAGCCGTGCCCGCGCCACTCGTGGATGCCCACGGCGATGCCCTGCTGCGTGAGGGCGCTGGCCAGGACTTCGTAATGTCGGGCTGCCACCCCAAGCGCGGGAACCCACAACACGCAGGCGCGCGGCGTACCCGTGGGGTGAAACAAAAGCAGGTCGGCGCGCGCACCATCCGTCATGCGCAGCGGTATCGCCGCGCGCGTTGCTTCCACCGGTTCACTCATGCGTTTCACGAGTCCCTGAAAATGGAAAGGCTCCTCCGGCGACAGGGGCCGGAGGAGCCAAGGTTCTTTCAACGCTGACTGGACGATGCCAGCCGCAAAGGCTTTACTTCGGCACGACGTTGTCGGCCTGCGGGCCCTTCTGGCCCTGGGTCACTTCGTACTCAACCTTCTGGCCTTCCTGGAGGGACTTGAACCCGTTGCCCTGGATGGAACGGAAATGCACGAAAACGTCGGGGCCACCACCGTCCTGGGTGATGAAGCCGAAACCCTTCGCATCGTTGAACCACTTCACCGTACCTGTTGCCATCACACACACCTCTAGACTCGCACTCGAAAACCCGGCTCGAAAAGCCGGCGACTTACTGGGCATGCAGGACCGGGTGAGGCGATGGAGCGTGATCAACGAACGCGCGCACATCGGGTCACTCGCGTGACCGCGCAGACACAGTACGAGTGATCATAACCACATTCGGCGAGGATTCTGTAGGGGAATGCCTACATAGGACGTTTTTTTGACACCCATCACGCACGTAGGCGTGAAGGAAACGCGAAATCAGGGATTTTCCTAGGAGCGCAGCGGAAATCTCGCGCAAAAAAAAGCCCGGCTTGCGCCGGGCTTTTCATTCAGACGGGTTGTCCGAAGGCTTAGGCCTTCTGGACTTCCTCAGCCTGCAGGCCCTTCTGGCCGTTGACAACCTTGAAGGAGACCTTCTCGCCTTCGGCCAGCGACTTGAAGCCGTTGCCCTGGATGGCGCGGAAATGGACGAAAACGTCCGGGCCGTTCTCACGCGAGATGAAGCCGAAGCCCTTCGCGTCGTTGAACCACTTCACGGTGCCGATTTCACGATCCGACATATGTAACACTCCAAACGGAATAACTAATTGAATAACCAGCAACTTTTAGACAGTTGCCGCTTACTGGTGTGCAAGGAAACGCGAGGAGCGAAGCGATGTGGCAGATCCGTGATCAGCGGCATCGGGTCAACGGAACTCTATGACCCCGGCAAACACAGCGGGCGGATCATACCTGTCCCCGCGGAAAATAGCGATGGAGCGCTTTGCCCTCATTTCCCGTTCGTGCTAACGCAATAACGTTACGTTCACCCGCCATCGGGCAAATCGTTGGTCGCGTCGCACCCCCCGGTGCGATTTGGCCCACCATCGACCAAGGCTCCGCAAGGGGGACCTACCACCATGAAGACCATCCTGAACCGCATTGCCCCGCTGGCCTTCTGCGCCATCGCCCTCGCTGCCTGCTCGGACAACAAGCCCAAGCCCAGCACCACCCAGACCGTGACGGCCACGCCATCGTCGACCTCGCGAACCGCGACCACCACCGTCACGAGCGTACCCGCGTCCAGGAAGACGACCAGCCCCGCCAGCCCCGCCGCCAAGGGCGGCCCCCTGCCTAACAGCACGGGGATCGCCGCGTGTGACGAGTACCTGGCGAGCTACAAGAGCTGCCACCTGGCGGCAGGCGTCTTTTCGCGCGACCAGATCGAACCCCGCTACGAAATGATGCGTGAGAGCCTGCTGCGCCAGTCGCAGGATCCCGACATGCGTGACCAGTTGCAGAACCGCTGTGTGTCGCTGTCGACGCAGCTGAAGGATGCCCTCCACGGCAAATCGTGCGCCGATACCCCCGCCCCCGCCTCCACGCGCTGATCAGCCCGCGCAGGCCAGTTTGAGTTGGGTGCGCAATCCTTTCGGTTGCGCACCTTCCACGGCAACGCGCGGCGTGCCATGCCATGCCGCGCATTCACATATCGCCGCTGCGATGCCCTCCACCAGGGCGGGTGAGAGGGGCACTCCCTCCTCCAGCCAAACACCCAATACCTGGAACAACCCGGCACTGCGGTGCGCCTTCGCATCCAGCCGCCCCACCAGGCGCCCACGGTGCAGTATGGGTAGCGCGTAGTAACCGTAGCGCCGCTTCGCGGCCGGCGTGTAACACTCGATCGTGTATTCGAAGCCGAACAGCTCGAGCGCCCGCGTGCGATCCCATATCACCGGGTCGAACGGCGATAGCAACGTCGTGCGCGTGGCGCGCAATGCGTTCGCGGCCGCCTTCTCCAGCAGGCCAACATGGCTCTCATGCACGTACGCCGGTTCGTCCCAACCATCCACGTCCACCCGCAACAGCGTGCCCTGGGCAAGCAAGGGCTCGAGTTCCGCGTCGGTGACCCTGGGCTTGAGGCGGTAATAGTCCGCGATCCACCGCGCCGGCGCGATGCCGAGCGCCTGGACGCTTCGCGCAATGAAATGCGCGCGCACCGTGTTCTCGTCCAACGTGCCCGCGGACGGCGGCTCGGGCCAACGTGCGACCACGCGTTCGGCCAGGTCATACACGCGCTGAAAGCGTTCGCGCCGGAGCACCATGAGCTTGCCCAGCGCGAACCATGCCTCCAGCCATTTCTTTTCAGGCTTCCAACCCCACCAGCCCTTGCTTGCCGGTGTGTCACGTTCGAAATCCGACGCCATGAGCGGCCCTTCCGTACGAATGCGCTCAAGCAGCGCATCCATGTCGGCCCGCGCTTCGGCGTGCGTGCGCTCGGCGAGTTTCTGTGCCCAGTGGCCTGCGCGCCCCAGCCGGTAGTCGCGGTGGTAATGGAATTCACCGGCGGGTACGAACGAAGCCTCGTGGGCCCACGCTTCGGCAAGCTGCCCGTCGGCCAACGCGTTGTCGAGCCATTCGTTGCGATAGCTGCCCAGGCGCGAGAACAGCACCATGTAAGGGCTTCGAGCGACCACATTGATCGTATCGATCTGAAGCATGCCCATCCGCGCGATCGTTGCCGCCACGTCCGCTTTTCGCGCCTTGCGCGTGGCGCGCTTCAGCAGGCCCTGCGCCTCCAGGTGCAGCAACTGGGCGGAACGGTGCGAAAGGCGAAACACGGGGCCTGTGGAGGGATCGTCGGATACGCGTGACGCCACGGTGGAGGCCTTCTGGCAGTTGGGCCACCATTAAATCGTTCCTTGCTAGCGTCGGCAACGATGTCACGGGCCGCGCCCGTTATGCCCCACCACGCTCACGAGAGGAGGCTTTCGATGAAGATGCAAGTACGCGCCGTTGCCCTGGGCGCTTCGCTGCTGCTGGCAGGCACGGCGTTCGCCCAGACCGTTCCCGCCGACCAGACTCCGCCGCCTCCCCCGCCCGGCCAGACCCTGCCCACGGATCCGTCGCAAGCACTGCCGCCCCCGCCACCTGGCGAGGCAACGCCACCGCCCCCGCCGGCCGGTAACGCGGGCATGCCACCACCGGCAGCGGGCGCACCGCCTCCGCCCCCGCCGCCGCCCGCGCCACCGGCTCCCCCGGCCCCGGGTGATACGGGCGCTGCCGGCATGACCAGCGGTACGTCGATGGCGACGCCGCAGGGTCAGGTGCAGGTCAATAGCGGGCCGGCCGCCCCCAAACCGGCCGGCCCGCCCCCCGATTTCAAGACGCTTTCGGGCGGCAAGGGTTACATCACGGCCGAACAGGCATCGGCCTACCCGCTGCTGGCGAACGACTTCCAGTACGCCGACAGCAACCGCGATGGGCGCATCAGCAAGGCCGAGTACACGAAGTGGGTGGCCCATTCGGGTGCGGGTAGCCAGTAACGCGTAACGGAGCAGGCGGGATTCGGTATCGCCGATTCCCGCTTGCCTTCCTGAACGAATGGGACGCTTGCACGCGCCCCATACATTTGCGGCGGATACACTCGCGGCTTGCCGCCAGGGCGGACGGCCAAGGAGTATCACCGCATGAAACGAATCCACGCCGTAGGCGCGGTCAGCGCGCTTGCCTTGCTGCACGCGGCGCCCACGCTGGCACAGAACCCGAGCCCGATGGATATTCGTGCGTGCTCGGCCATTGAAACCGACTCGCAGCGCCTGCTTTGCTATGACAAGGCCGTGGGCCGCACGCAAATGCCGCAGGCGGCAAAAAAGGAAGACGCCAAGGGCCAATCTGTCAGCGTCGATCTGGCCACGCGTGAATCGGGCAATGTCTCCCGCCCGTTGTCACTGCTGGATAGCCGGTGGGAACTGTCCCCCGAATCCAAACTGGGCACGCTGAACTTGCGTGGGTACAAACCCACCTACGTATTGCCGTTTTTCGCAACGAACAACCAGAACAACACGCCGCACAGCCCCGCGCCTGACCACACGGTATCGACGCCCCAGGAGCTGGATAACGTCGAGTCGAAGTTCCAGATCAGCCTGAAAACCAAGGCCGCGGAGAACCTGTTTGGCGATAACGGCGACCTGTGGGTCGGTTACACCCAGTCCTCGCGCTGGCAGGTCTACAACAAGGACAACTCCCGCCCCTTCCGCGAAACGAATTACGAGCCGGAGGCGTTGCTGGTATTCAGCACGCACTACAGCATCCTGGGCTGGGATGGCCGCCTTGCCAGCATCGGCATCAACCACCAGTCCAATGGGCGCGCCGATCCGCTATCGCGCAGCTGGAACCGCGTGGTGGCCGATTTTGGCTTCGAGCGCGAGGGCTGGACGGTCATGCTGCGGCCGTGGTGGCGCATCCCCGAGGCACGCAAGGACGACGACAACCCGGATATCCAGGACTACATGGGGCGCGGAGAAATCCAGGTGGTGCACGAGGTCGGCCGCAACGAGTTCGCCCTGACGGCGCGGCATTCGTTCCGGACGGGTGACCGCTCGCATGGCTCGCTACGGGGTACGTGGAGCTTCCCGGTGGTGAACAACCTGCGCGGTTATCTCGAGGTGTTCAACGGGTATGGCGAGAGCCTGATCGATTACAACCACCGGGCAACGTACCTGGGGGTGGGTGTTTCGTTGTTGGATTGGTATTGAGGCTGGGGGCGAGAATAGCCAAGGTGTGCGGCTTTACCGCTTTGTTGGCTTTATCGCGTGCAAGCACGCTCCTACATTGCCGATTCGTGCCTGTGTAGGAGCGCGCTTGCGCGCAATCACGCCGCCACCTTAGTGGTGGTGGCCGCCTTCGCCGTGCACGTGACCGTGCGAGAGTTCTTCCTCGCTGGCTTCACGCACATTGGTGATTTCCACCGCGAAATGCAGGGTCTGGCCGGCGAGCGGGTGGTTGCCGTCGACGGTGACGTTGTCCCCTTCGATCTTCGAGACGGTGACGTTGATCGAACCCTGGTCGTTGCGGCCCTGGAACTGCATGCCGACCTCCAGGTTATCAACGCCCTGGAAGGCGGCCTTGGGCACGACCTGGATCAGCTCCGGATGGCGCGGGCCGTAGCCTTCTTCGGGGGCGACATCCACCTTGAACTGGTCGCCAGCCTGGCGGCCTTCAAGTGCCTTCTCGAGGCCCGGGACGATGTGGCCTTCACCGTGGATGTAGGCGAGCGGCTCGCGGCCTTCCGAGCTATCGATCACGTTGCCCTGGTCGTCGGTCAGCGTGTAATGGAAGGAAACGACGTTGCGATTGCCGATCTGCATGAAATTCTCGCTCTGGGTAAGGGGGGATGAAGGGGGAATTCGCCTTCGCTGCCCCGTAAGGCTAGGGGAGAGGCCTCTTCGGTGCAAATCCGGGCGCCCGCAGATGCTGCGCCGCAACCCGCCGGGACCGCTCAATCTGCTAATTTCCCCGCTTTTCCCCCACCCCATCCGCGCGTCGCCGGGAGCACCATGTTCGACTGCATTCTGATCGCCAACCGCGGCGAAATTGCCTGCCGCGTGATCCGGACCTGCCGCCGCCTGGGCATCCGCACGGTCGCCGTGTACTCCACGGCCGATGCCGACGCCCAGCACGTCAGGCTGGCCGACGAGGCCTGGCCGATCGGGGGCCCCCGCCCCGCGGAATCGTACCTGCGGGGTGATGCCATCATCGAGGTGGCCAGGAAAGCCGGCGCCCAGGCGATCCATCCCGGCTACGGGTTCCTTTCAGAAAATACGGACTTTGCCCGGGCCTGTGCGGCCGCCGGTATCGCATTCATCGGCCCGCGCCCCGAGAGTATCGACGCCATGGGTTCGAAGGCTGCCGCGAAGGCCCTGATGGAAAAGCATGCGGTCCCGCTGGTACCCGGTTACCACGGCGAAAACCAGGATCCCGCCCACCTGGCCGCCGAAGCCACGCGCACCGGGTTCCCGCTCATGATCAAGGCGGCGTCGGGTGGCGGCGGCAAGGGCATGCGCATCGTGCGCGATGCCGCGGCCTTTGCCGAGGCGCTCGCGTCGGCCCAGCGCGAAGCGGCCAACGCGTTTGGCGATACCCGGGTCATCCTGGAACGCTACGTAGAGCACCCGCGCCACATCGAATTCCAGGTGTTCGGCGATACGTTTGGCAACATCATCCACCTCAACGAACGCGAGTGTTCCGCACAGCGTCGCTACCAGAAAGTGCTGGAAGAAACGCCCTCGCCGTTCCTGGATGAAACGCGCCGGTCACGCATGGGCGCAGCCGCGGTCGCCGCGGCACGAGCCGTGGATTACGTCGGTGCAGGCACGGTGGAATTCATCGTGGGCCAGGATGGCGAGTTCTTCTTCATGGAAATGAACACCCGCCTGCAGGTGGAGCACCCGGTCACGGAGGAGACCCTCGGCCTGGACCTGGTGGAATGGCAGCTGCGCGTCGCCGCCGGTGAGCCATTGCCGCTGGCGCAGGACCAGGTGACGGCGCGTGGCCATGCGATCGAAGTACGCCTTTACGCCGAAGATCCCGAGGCGAACTTCCTGCCTGGCTCGGGCAAGCTGGTGTCCCTGACACTTCCGGCGCCGTCACGCCATGTACGCCTCGACGGTGGCGTGGTGGCAGGCGATACCGTCACGATCTTTTACGACCCGATGATCGCCAAGCTCATCGTTTATGGTGAGAACCGCACCGATGCGCTCGAGCGCCTGCGCGATGCGCTGGCACACACCGAGATCGTCGGCCCGAAGTCCAACGTTGCGTTCCTCGAGCGGCTCATCCGCCACCCCGTGGTGGTCGAGGGCCGCATTGATACGGGCTACCTCGATCGCCACCTCGACGAGTTCCTCGCCGGGGATACGCAGGCCGGCCACACCGAGCGTTTCGCCGCGGCCGTCGCGATGCTGCTGGCCGACGAAAACGAACACCGCAACCCGGCTCACGATCCCCACTCGCCGTGGGGTGGCGCCGATGCGTGGCGGCTGGGTCACCCTGGCAAGCGCGTGGTCGCGCTGATGGAAGGCGATACCCGCCATGAAATCGACGCACACGGCCACGCTGGCCATTACGTGCTCCGCGACGGTGACACGACGGCCACCGTCGCCGGGGCCCGCATCGCTGCCGACGCGCTCTCGGCGCGTTTCGACGAGCAGGCGCGGCGTGTTCCGTTGGCTGCAACCGGCAACCGCGTGCGGGTGCACGATGCGGAGGGCCGTCGCTGGACCTTCGAACGCGCGCCCGCCTTTGCCTGGGCGGGGGCCGCGGGCGATACCGCACGCCATGTCGTCGCGCCGATGCCCGGCCGTATCGTGCTGGTGCGCGCCGCTGCTGGTGACTCGGTCGAAGAAGGCCAGGAGTTGCTGGTGATGGAAGCCATGAAGATGGAATTGGCCTTGAAGGCGCCGCGCGCAGGCCGCATCGAATCCATCTCGGCCGTGCAAGGCGATTTCGTGGATGCCGACAGCATCCTTGTCCGCTTTGCTGAATCCGCCTGACCGGAGCACGCATGAACGCCTCGAACCACGTCCGCATTGTTGAGGTCGGCCCGCGGGACGGCCTGCAGAACGAGAAGGCCATGCTGCCCGCCGCGGTGAAGATCGAACTGATCGATCGTTTGTCCGATACCGGCCTGCAGACGATCGAAGCCACCAGCTTCGTCAGCCCCAAATGGGTGCCGCAGCTGGCGGATGCCGCCGAGGTGTTCCTCGCCATTCGCAAGGTGCCGGGCGTGATTTACCCCGTTCTGGTCCCCAACCTGCAGGGTTACGAGCGTGCGCGCGAAGTGGGGGCGACCGAGGTAGCCGTATTCACAGCGGCCTCGGAAGCGTTCAACCAGAAGAACATCAACGCCTCGATCGATGAATCGATCGACCGCTTCGCGCCGGTCATGGAGCGCGCGCGTACCGATGGCGTCGCGGTGCGTGGCTATGTCTCGACGGTGCTGGGCTGCCCTTACCAGGGCGAGGTACCGGTGGCCGATGTGGTGCGCGTCGCAAAGCGCCTGCACGAGCTCGGCTGCCACGAGATCTCGCTGGGCGACACCATTGGCGTGGGCACGCCAGCCAAGGCGCGCGCGATGCTGCGCGCCGTCGCCACCGAGGTGCCCATGGCCGCGTTGGCCGTGCATTTCCACGATACCTATGGCCAGGCCCTGGCCAATATCCTCGCCTGCCTGGAAGAAGGCGTGCGCGTGGTCGATAGCGCCGTCTCCGGCACGGGTGGCTGCCCTTACGCGAAGGGCGCTACCGGTAACGTGGCCAGCGAGGATGTCGTGTACATGCTGCATGGCATGGGCATGACCACGGGCGTGGACCTCGACCGCCTGGTGCAGACCGGCGCCTGGCTCGCGGCGCAGCTGGGCAAGGACACGGCTAGCCGCGTGACCCGGGCCCGTACCGCGGCCTGAGGCGATACCGGATCGCGTGCAAGCACGCTCCTATAAAGGCACCGCGCGCGCCCTGTAGGAGCGCGCCCACACGCGATAAGCCCACGAAGCGGTGACGCCGCGCCCCCACCATGGCAGCATGCCCCCATGGCCTCCCCAGACCCCCTACTCCGCCCCATTGAGCCCCGCGACGATGCCCAGGTCGCCGCGGTCATTCGCGCCGTCATGCCGGAGTTCGGCGCCGACGGCCCCGGCTTCGCCATCCACGATGCCGAGGTGGACCACATGTCCGCCGCCTACTCAGGCGGACGCAGGGCCTACTTCGTGGTCGAGATCGACGGCCATGTGGTCGGCGGCGCGGGTATCGCCCCGCTTGAGGGCGGTGACGAAGAGACCTGTGAGCTGCGCAAGATGTATTTCCTGCCGCAGGCCCGTGGCACCGGCGCCGCATCGCGCCTGATGCGCCTGTGCCTGGATGCCGCGCGGCGCGAAGGCTTCACCCGCTGCTACCTCGAAACGCTTACCGGCATGGATGCGGCGCAAACGGTTTACCTGCGCCACGGGTTTACCCGCATCGACGCGCCCATGGGCGGCACGGGCCATTTCAGCTGCGACCGCTTCTTCCTGCGCGCACTGAACGATGGCGACCTCATCGTGGCGCCAAAGCCGCCATCGCTCGCGTTCGGGATCGATGATCCCGGCCGCGCCGATGTCGTGGCGCTGATCGAGCAGTTGCACGGCTACCTGTCGGACCTGGATCGTCACCCCGTCTCACCCGCCGTGACGGTCGAAAGCCTGCAACGGCCCCACGTCACCTTCATGACCGCGCGCGTCGACGGCATCCCCCTCGCCTGTGGCGCAGGGCTCGATCACGGCGATTACGTGGAACTGAAATACATGTACGTGCTGCCCGCCTGCCGCGGCATGGGCCTGGGCAAGCAGATGCTCGAAGCGCTGGAAGCCCAGGTGCGCAAGAACGGCGGCAAGCTCGTCCGTCTCGAAACGGGTACCGCACAGACCGAATCGATCGAACTCTATGAGCGCTCCGGCTATCGCCGCTGCCCACCGTTCGGCGATCATCATGCGCGTCCCGGAAGCATCTTCATGGAAAAGCCCTTGTGATCCGTATCGCCAACGAAGCCGACGCCGCCGCGTGTCATGCCATCTATGCACCGGTCGTTGAAACCAGCGCCATCACGTTCGAGACCGAATTGCCCGGCGAGGCCGCGATGCGCGAGCGAATCCGCTCGCGCCTGCAGAACCATCCGTGGCTCGTGTGGGAAGAAGCTGGCGAGGTTATCGCGTATGCCTATGCCGGCCGCTTCCGCGAACGTGCGGCGTACGACTGGATCGCCGAGACATCGATTTATGTGCACGAGAAGGCCCGCCGTCGCGGCATCGCGCGCAAGCTGTATGGCGTGCTGCTTGACGTCATGCAGCGGCAGGGCATCAACCAGGCGGTGGGCGTCATCACGCTACCCGGCGATACGAGCGTCGCAATGCACGAGGCCATGGGCTTCGCACCGGCTGGTGTGTGGCCGAAGGCAGGCTACAAGCTGGGCCGCTGGTGGGATGTGGGCGTGTGGAGCAAGTTCATGAGTGAGCCGGCCGTACCGCCGGTGCCCGTGATCCCCTTCGCCACCCTGGCCTCAACCGGCACGCTGGACGACCTGCTGGGCTGATTCCCCGTGTAGGAGCGGGCCGCTGTTTTGCGGCGGCGCGGCACCGCCCCTGGGCTGGCCTCGGCTAAACTGCGCCTCTTTACCCCCCGTTATCCCCGGAGTATCCATGCAGCTCGAACAGGTCAGGGCCATCATCACCGGTGGCGCATCCGGTCTCGGCCACGCCGTTGCCCAGCGCCTTGTCGCCGCCGGCGCCAAGGTCGCGCTTTTCGACGTGAACGAAGAGAAAGGCCAGGCCGCCATCGCCGCCCTGGGGCCGAACGCCAGCTTCCAGCGCACCGACGTGACCTCCGAAGAAGGCGTGGTCGCCAATGTCGCTGCGGCGGCACAGGCCATGGGTGGCCTGAACCTGGTCGTGAACTGCGCGGGCATCCTCGGCGCCGGCCGCGTGCTGGGCAAGGAAGGCCCCATGCCGCTCTCCACCTTCAGCACCACCGTCATGGTGAACCTCGTCGGCAGCTTCAACGTGGCCAAGGCCGCCGCGCAGCTCATGCAGGGCAACGCTGCGGGTGACGATGGTGAGCGTGGCCTCATCGTCAACACCGCCTCCGTCGCCGCCTACGAAGGCCAGATCGGCCAGGCGGCCTACTCGGCCTCCAAGGGCGGCGTCGTCGGCATGACCCTGCCGATGGCCCGTGAACTGTCGCGCTTCGGTATCCGCGTGAACACCATTGCCCCGGGCATCTTCTGGACGCCAATGGTCGATGGCATGCCACCGCAGGTGCAGGAATCGCTTTCCGCATCCATCCCGTTCCCGTCCCGCCTGGGCAAGCCCGAAGAATTCGCCGATCTCGTCGCCTTCCTCGTGGGCGCGCGCTACGTTAACGGCGAAACGATCCGCCTCGACGGCGCCGTCCGCCTGGCCCCGAAGTAATCCAACCCACCCAGCATCGAAGCCATGAAAGCATCCGAAGTCAAAAAGGGTAACGTCGTCGAGAACGACGGCACCGTGTACCAGGTGCGCGATATCGAGCGCAGCTCGCCCAGCGCACGTGGCGGCAACATCACTTACCGCTTCACGCTCTATTCCATTCCGGGCAACCGCAAGTTCGACCTGAGCGTGCGCTCGGAAGATGAGCTGAAGGAAGTCGACCTGGCCCGCCGCCAGGCGAAGTTCTCGTACATGGATGGCGAGGCATTCGTCTTCATGGATGACGAGGACTACACCCAGTACACGCTCGACCCAGCCGTGGTCGGCGATAACGCCGGCTACATCGTCGAAGACGCCGAGGGCTACTACGTCCAGGTCATCGACGATGCCCCCGTCGGTCTTCAGGTGCCCAGCAGCGTCGTCCTCACGGTCGTCGATACCGCGCCCGAACTGAAGGGTGCCAGCGCCACCAAGCGCAACAAGCCGGCCAAGCTCAACACCGGCATTGAAATCCAGGTGCCGGAGTACATCACCACCGGTGAAAAGGTGACGGTGAATACGCTCACCGGCGAATTCTCGGGCCGCGCCTGATGAACACCGCGGGGCAGAACGCCATCGTGCTTCTGCCCCGTGTTTTTGCTCGCTGTCCAGTCAGGATGACTCAGGCAGAATCACAGGCCCACAGGAAGGGCCACCCCACGCCACCATGAGCAACGGCTACTCGCTTCGCGCCAGCGTCATCGATACGCTGATCAAGACGAAGCGCCCCGATGTCCCCATGCGCGTTGCGCTGCGCAACACCGCAGCGGTCATCCTGCCGCTCGCCATCGGCCTCTACGCAGGCTATCCGCAGGCGGGCATCGGCATCGCGGCGGGTGCGCTCGATACGATGTTCTCGGATCAGCCGGGGCCTTACCAGCAACGGCTCAGCCGATTGTTCCTCGCCGCCCTCTCCGCAGGGCTGGCTGGCCTGGTGGGCTTTCTCATCGGTAGCCAGGTGCTGCCCATGGCATTCGCCTGCATCGTGTGCGGCTTCTTTGGTGGATTGCTTGTCGTGTTCGGGCCGGACCTCGCGCGCGTCGGCATGACCAGCATGCTTCTGCTGGTGATCTGCGCCGCCGTGCCTACCGATTTGCGCGGCGCCCTGGGAGGTGGGGCCTCGATCTTCGCGGGCGGTATGCTCCTTGCGGTCTTTTCCGTCGCAGCGTGGCCGCTGCAGCGCTACCTGCCGGAGCGGCGGGCGCTGGCCGGCGTCTATCGCGGCCTGGCCGACCTCGCCGCACAGCCGTTGCGCGAGGGCGAAGCGCCGGGGCTCACCGAGGCCATGAACGACCTTCAGACCACCCTGCTCGGCCGCCACCATGCACGGGGCCGCGCGATGGAAGCGTTCCGCGTCCTGCTGGAATTGGCCGAGCGCGTGCGCCTGGAACTGGTGGCGATGGCCGAGCTGGAAACACGGCGCGACGGCATGGGCGAAATGTTCCGTGCCGATGCGGCTCGCGTGTTGCGCGCGACGGCCGCCGCACTGGACGCCGCCGAACCGCCGGAAAAAGCGCAGCGCGCCCTGGCCACCCTGCAGGCCAGCGAACGCGCCCTCCTCGCGGCCGGTGCCACGGGCATGGGCCTTACCGCGCACATCCAGGCCTTGTCAGGGCAGCTTGCCGCCGTGGTGCGTAACACCAACTGGGCCGGCAGCCGCGGCGAAGAACGCGCGCAGCGCGAGGAAACCACGCTGCCGGAAACCCTGCGCAGTACCTCGCCCCTCGCAACGATCCGAGCCAACCTGACGCCGCACTCGGTAGCGTTTCGCCACGCCGTGCGTTGCGCGGTGGTGCTCACCCTCGCCTTCGTCGTGTCACGCTATTACCAGTTGCCACACGGCTACTGGCTACCGATGACCGCCGCCATCGTGCTGCGCCCGGATTTCGCGGCCACGTTCAATTTCGGGTTGCTCCGTGTCGTCGGCACCGTCCTTGGCCTGATGCTCACCACCCTCCTGCTTCGCCTCACGCCAGATGTCGTCTGGGCGCACCTTACGGTAATGACGGTGCTCTGCGTGGCGTTCCGTTATCTTGCCGGCGCGCACTACGGCATCGCCGTCGCCGCACTGACCGGCACCGTCGTGGTGCTGCTCTCGTTCGAGGGTGTGGACCCCTTCAATGCCATGTCCGATCGCGTGTTGAATACCGCGCTCGGCAGTGCCCTTGCCCTGCTTGCCTACGTCTTGTGGCCCTCGTGGGAACGGCACCGGGCGCGAACCGCGCTCTCGGAAATGCTCTGTGCCTACGCGGATTACCTCGATGCGCTGGTGGCGCCCGCCGATGCGCGTACCCGGCAGGAAGTGCGCAGCGCCACGCGAACCGCCCGCACCAATGCCCAGGCGTCGGTCGATCGCATGCGCGCGGAGCCAGGCACACCCGCGTTGCTCCAGGAACTGGCCGAGACGCTTTACGCCAACGGCAACCGCGTCGCACGCACCGGCATGACACTCGAAGCGCTGATCGAGGCCGGCGACATCCCTCCGGAATGGGAGCACGTCGGTCCCTTCATTAAGGAGGCTTCCGGGGAGCTCCGCCAATTGGGCCAGGCGCTGACCCACGCCGAACCGGTCGTCACGCCGCCGAACTTGCGCGAGCACCAGCGCACGCTGGTCGAGGCCCTTTCGCGCACGCAGGACCGCGCCCTGGCCGATGCGGTCGCCCGCCTCACCGACCGGCTTACCGATAACGTGGATACCATCGCGCACGTGGTTAACCGGCGGAGTACCGCCCCGGCGTGACGGCATGCTGCACCGCCAGAGGCGCGGCCGCTCCCGCCGCCCTACACTCGGGCCATGCTCAAGATCGACACCCACGCGCACATCCTGCCCCGGGACTGGCCCGATCTGGCGTCCCGCTTCGGCGACGACCGCTTTCCGGTCATGACCCACTCTGGCGGCCATCACCGCATTTACCGTGGCGGCAAATTTTTCCGTGAAGTGTGGGAATCCGCCTTCGACATGGATCACCGGATCGCTGATTACGCCCGCTTCGGCGTGGGTGTGCAGGTGGTCTCGACGGTGCCGGTGATGTTCTCGTACTGGGCCAAGGGGTACCAGGCGCTTGAGCTGCACACGCATTTGAACGACAGCATGGCCGAAGTGTGCGAGGCACGCCCGCGCCACTACGCCGGCATCGGCACGGTACCGTTGCAATCGCCCGATCTCGCCATCCGCGAGATGGAGCGCTGCATCGGCGAGCTGGGCCTGCAGGGTGTACAGATCGGTTCGCACTGCAACGACTGGAATCTGGATGCCGACGAACTCTTTCCGTTCTTCGAAGCCGCCGCCGACCTGGGCGCCGCCGTGCTGGTGCATCCATGGGACATGATGGGCACCGACAGCATGCCGAAGTACTGGCTGCCATGGCTGGTCGGCATGCCCGCCGAGCAATCCCGCGCCGCCTGCTCGCTGATCTTTGGCGGGGTGCTCGAGCGCCTGCCGGATCTGCGCGTGATGCTCGCCCACGGCGGCGGCAGCTTCCCCTACTCCATTGGCCGTATCGAGCATGGATTCCGCATGCGCCCGGACCTGGTGGCCACGGATAACGCGCGCAACCCACGCGAGTATTTCAAGCGCCTTTATTTCGATTCCTGCGTGCACGACGACGCGGCGCTGCGCTACCTGCTGGAGACGGTAGGTACTGACCGCGTCATGCTCGGCACGGATTACCCGTTCCCCCTGGGCGAACAGGAGCCAGGCAGCGGCATCGAGGCCCTGGGCCTGGACGAGACCAGCCGCGCCCGCCTTTTCCACGGCACGGCACTCGAATGGCTGGGCTGCCCCCTCGCCCGCTTCCAGCCCGTCGCTGCCGTGGCGTGACGGGGCGCACACCGCCGTCGCGGCCCGCGCGCGGTGGGTATGCCAAAATGGCAGGACTTCCCGGGGGAAATCGAACCATGCTTCGCAAGTTGCTGCGCGCCCTTCCGCTTGCCTTTGTCCTGGCCGCACCGGCCGCTGGCGCGACGGATGTCGCCATGGCCGATGGCGTCGTCCACTTCACCGTGCCGGAAAACTGGTCGCTGATCATGCAATCCAGCGGCGAGACCGAGACGCAGGTGTTCCAGGTACCGGGCTCCAGCCACGCCGACGCCACGCTCTCACGTGTCACCATCACGCTGAAAAAGGCCCCCGACCTGCGTTCGTTCCAGACGTTCTCCGGTGAGATGCGCAGCCGTGCGACGAACCTGAAGGACTATGCCGCGGGGACGCCCAAGGCGCCCACGGAGAACGTGTATTCCGCGAAGGAAGGCACCACCAGACTCGATTACTACGAGCGCTATTTCTTCGCCAATGGTTATGCCATCCAGCTGCGCTGCGTTCGTCCCGATGGCGATGCAAAGTTCAGCGCGACGTTCGACAAAGGTTGCGCAGACGTCGCCAGCTCCATACCCCAATGAGTTCCCAGGTTTTCAGCTATGAACGGTTTTGAAGCCACGCGCGACTGGGCCGAGGCCCAGGACGCCGCCGACCCGCTGCACCGCTTCCGCGACGAGTTCCATATTCCACCGCATCACGGCCGCGACACGTTGTATTTCTGCGGCAACTCGCTCGGCCTGCAGCCGAAAGGCGTACGCGCCGCGCTCGAGGCCGAACTGCACGATTGGTCGGAACTGGCCGTAGAGGCGCATTTCCGCGGCCGATCGCCGTGGATGCACTACCACGAGTACGTGCGCGACGCGATGGCCGAGGTCGTCGGCGCGAAGCCGCTGGAAGTGGTCGCCATGAACACGTTGGGCGTGAACCTGCACCTGATGATGGTGAGCTTCTACCGCCCCACGAAGGAGCGCCCTGCGATCCTGATGGAAGCCGGCGCGTTTCCAACCGATCGATATGCGCTGGAATCGCAGGTGCGCTTCCACGGTTTCGATCCGGCGACCGACCTGATTGAACTGCAGCCCGATGGCCCCGGCGGCACGCTCTCGATGGATGCCATCGAAGCCGCCATCGCCCAGCACGGCCACCGCGTGGCACTTATCCTGCTGCCCGGCATCCAGTACCGCACCGGCCAGGTGTTCGATCTGGCGCGCATTGTTGAACTGGGCCATGCGGCGGGCTGCCTGGTCGGTTTCGATCTGGCCCATGCCGCCGGCAACCTTCCCCTGGCGCTACACGACACAGGCCCCGACTTTGCCGTGTGGTGCACGTACAAGTACCTCAACGCCGGCCCCGGTGCCGTCGCCGGCGCCTTCGTGCACGAGCGCCACGCACACGCCGATGTCCCCCGTTTCGCGGGCTGGTGGGGTCACGACAAGAGCACCCGTTTCCAGATGGGCCCGCAGTTCGTGCCTACGCCGGGCGCGGATGGCTGGCAGCTCTCCAACCCACCCATCCTGGCGCTCGCCCCGCTGCGCGCATCGCTCGATGTGTTCACGCGTGCAGGCATGCCCCGCCTCGTGGAAAAGAGCCGCCGTCTCACCGCGTACCTCGACTGGCTGATCCGCTCGCGGCTCGATGACACGCTGGATATCGTCACCCCGAACGACCCGGCCCAGCGCGGCGCGCAGCTTTCCGTCCGCGTCCGTGCTGGCCGTGAGGCGGGCCGTGCGTTGTTCGAGTACCTGGAGAAGCACGGCGTGATCGGCGACTGGCGCGAGCCCGACGTGATCCGCCTCTCTCCCACGCCGCTGTACAACCGCTACGCCGATTGCCTGGGCGCCGTGGAAGCGATCGAAGCCTGGCGCGCGAGCCAGGCATGAGCATCGGCGATCTCTACGCCGCGCCACACGTGGAGCGCGGCGACGGGTTTGCCATGCAGGCCACCACGCATTGGCTGCGGCTGGTGCCGGGCCGCACCCTGTTTGGCATGAAGGCGGGTGGCTTGCCCGTGCAGCTGCCGGACCTTCCCGAAGGCGTGCGGCACCGTGGACTCGAAGCGACGACCGACGGGCACCGGGTGGCCTTGATCGACGTCAGCAGCCACTGGCTGCTCGACCATCCTGACATCAACGACCGCTACATCGCCAACCTCCGCAGCGTGATTAACAGCAAGGCCGCCCGCATGGACGGCTATGCCAAGCACATCGCCGTCCACGGCAGCATCGAACTGTTCCTCGGCCGTGAACTTGACCGCGTGCCGCTGGAAATCGAGGCCGGTGACGGATCGTATGAGGTAGCCGTGGACCTGCTGACCAACGCACCGCGCGAGGGACGTACCGCATTCGCCATGCCACCCGGCGTCGGCGCGTCGAAGTATGACGATCCGGAGTTCCTTGCGGGAACGCAGTCGTGGATCGATGGGGAGCGGCTGTTGGTGGAATTCAGGCCTGAGGAAGGGGGGCGGCAGGAGACGATTGCCGTCGATCGCATGCAGTTTCTGACATCGCTCAAGCGCTGTTCGACCACCGCGCGCGCCGTAAGTGAACGTTTGCGCGGCGGGCTGTCAAGACTGGCCTGACCGCGCAGCCGACAGATACATGATGAGCGGGCCGCCAGTGGCGGCACACTTACCCTTCGACTCTCTCAGTCTTCCACGATCATGCTAGCCGACCGCGTATCCCTCATCCGCAGGTAGACGATAAGCGATAAACCGATCATCACCGTCACGTACCAGTAGAAGCCCTGCTCCCACCCCGCCCCTTTGAAACTGAGCGCGACGTACTCGGCGGTACCACCGAAGATCGTGTTGGCGAGTGCGTAAGGTAGCGCGACGCCGAGGGCACGAATGTGTGCAGGGAATAGTTCGGCCTTCACGACCGCATTGATCGAGGTGTAGCCCGTGACGATGATGAGCGCTGCCATGACCAGCAGGCCGGCGACGATGGGGTCGCGTGCGGTCTCCAGGGTGCTGAAGATCGGATAGGTGCACAGGACACCGAGCACACCGAAGGCAATCATCAGCGGCTTGCGACCGATGCGGTCGCTGAGTGCGCCGGCGCCCGGCTGGAGCAGCATGAAGACGAACAGCGTGATCGCATTGATCTGGCTCGCAGCTTCCCTGCTGAAGCCGCTGGTGTTCACCAGGAACTTCTGCATGTAGATCGAGTAGGCGTAGAAGGCGAGCGTGCCGCCTGCCGTAAGGAGCATGACCAGCATGGTCTCCTTGGGGTGGTGCCTGAACAACGCGACGAAGCCGGACTTTGGCGCAACCTTACCCTGGCTGTTCTTGAAGCTATCCGTTTCGGCCAGGCCACGGCGAAGGCGGAATACAACAATGGCCAGCACCGCGCCAATGGCGAACGGAATGCGCCAGCCCCAGGCGTCCAGGGCCTCCTTCGACATCGTTCCTTGCAGGGCGACCAGCAGAAGAATGGCCAGTAGCTGCCCGGAGATCAACGTCACGTACTGGAACGAGGAAAAGAAGCCTCGCCGATCCTTGCCCGCCATCTCCGAGAGGTAGGTCGCACTGGCTCCGTACTCGCCACCCACCGACAAGCCCTGCATCATGCGTGCGACGACCAGCAGCGTCGGTGCGGCGATGCCAATGGTTGCGTAACCTGGTGTGCAGGCGATGATGAGCGAGCCGGCGCACATGAGCGTCACCGACAAGGTCAGGCCCGCCTTTCGCCCCCGCCGGTCCGCATAGATGCCCATGATCCACGCGCCGATCGGGCGCATGATGAAGCCCACGGCAAAGACCGCCGCCGCGCTCAGCAGCTGCGCGGTCTGGTTGCCCTTGGGGAAGAAGTGCGGCGCGAAGTACAGGGTGAACGCCGCATAGACGTACCAGTCGAACCATTCAACCAGGTTGCCGGTTGAGCCGCCGATGATGGATTTAAGGCGGCTCTTCGTCGTCGCCCCGACGGTGGACTCTGGGGCATGGGATGCAGTGGATGTCATCGAAGCAAATTACCGGTACGCGAAACAGGGATTCGAACTTACACGACGCGAGGCCAGAGACGCGCGAAATCCCAACGAAGACCATGCACGTCAATCATTTAGCCGTGAAAACCTCGTCACCGGCGATCCCGTTGGAGGCAAGCGCCTACGAATTCGCTCACCGGGCTGCCGATCCACTCACGACCGCTACGGATTTACAGCGGATGCCGCGTCTGCCCTTCCCCACGCACCACAAACCGCTCCACCGTCAACGACTCCGCCCCCATCGGCCCGTACGCATGCAGCCGCGTGGTGGAGATACCGATCTCGGTGCCAAGGCCGAGCTCACCGCCATCGCTGAAGCGCGATGACGCGTTCACCATGACCACGGCCGAGCGCAAGGCTTTCACGAAGCGATCGGCGGCGACGATGTCGCGCGTGGCGATCACCTCGGTGTGGTCGGAGCCGAAGCGGCGGATGTGGGAGATGGCTTCCTCGATATCCGGGACTACTCGCACGGCGATAACCAGGTCGAGGAATTCGGCGGCATAGTCCTCGTCGGTCGCCACCTCGACCTCGGGTGCCAGCACACGGGTGGTGTCGTCACCACGCACGGTGACGCCTCGCGCATGCAGTGCGGCCACGGCCTTTGGCACGAACGAGGCTGCGATATCGTGATGTACCAGCAGGGTTTCGAGGGCGTTGCAGACCCCGGGACGGCTGGTTTTGCCATCGATGAGCAGATCGATCGCGAGGGCTTCGTCGGCCTCCTTATCGACGTACAGGTGGCACACGCCCTTGTAGTGCTTGATGACCGGCACGCGGGCGTGTTCCGCCACGAAACGGATGAGACCTTCGCCACCGCGGGGAATCGCAAGATCGACGATATCGGTGAGCTGGAGCAGTTCCACCATCGCCTCGCGGCCCGGGTCGTCGATGACCGTGATGGCGGCCTCGGGCAAACCTTCGTCGCGGAGCGCACGGCGAAGGGTCGCGGCGATGGCCAGGTTCGAATGCATGGCGTCGGAGCCGCCACGCAGGATGGCGGCGTTTCCCGCCATGAGGCACAGCGCGGCGGCATCCGCTGTCACGTTGGGTCGCGCCTCGTAGATCATCGCGATGACACCGAGCGGGATACGTACACGTTCGACGCTGATGCCGTTGGGGCGGATCTCGCGGCGGGTCACCAGACCGACCGGATCGGGAAGCTCTGCGACCTGGCGCATCGCGGTGACGACCCCGGCGACGCGGGCTTCATCCAGGCGAAGGCGATCCAGCATCGCCGCGCTGGTGCCGTTGTGCCGGGCGGCCTCGACGTCGCGCGTGTTGGCTTCGAGGACGTGGCGGGTGTCTGCGGCCAACGCGTCGGCCATCCGGTTGAGCAGGCGCTGCTTGGCCGCCGTATCCAGCGCCGCGATGGCGGGCGCGGCGTCGCGGCAGGCGAGTGCCTGGTCTCGCAGGTTCGTCATGGAAGCCTCGCGGGGTCGGGTAGCACCACCAGGTCATCCCGGTGGACGATAGTCTCACCATAGCTGTAGCCCAGCACGGCCTCGATGTCACGCGTGTGCCGCCGGGCGATCCGGCGCACATCGGTGGCAGCGTACTGGGCGATGCCGCGGGCGAACGGGACACCATCGGCAGCAATCTCGATCACATCGCCGCGGGCAAACTCGCCCGAGGCGTCGCTCACGCCGCCAGGAAGCAGCGATGCACCGCGGCCACGCACGGCCTCGACGGCGCCGCTATCGACGCTGATCCGACCCATGGCTGGAGCGTGCCGTAGCCAGTATTTACGTGCCGCCAGGCGCGACTGGGGTGCGCGCAGGCGCGTTCCCGTGAGGAAACCGTCCGCGAGCCGTGCGATGCCATGCGCGTCGCGGCCGTCGAACAGTACGGTTTCGATGCCTGCGGCAGCGGCCTTCATGGCGGCCTCCAGCTTGGTGCGCATACCCCCCGTCCCTGCGGCCGAGCCTGCGCCGCCGGCGCTCTCCAGATGCGCCGCCGTGAGTTCCAGCACCTCCGCCACCGGAACGGCATCCGGATCGATACGCGGATTGGCCGTGTAGAGGCCGGCGATGTCGGAGGCAATGAACAGGACATCCGCATCGACCAGCGCGGCGACGATCGCCGCGAGGTTGTCGTTATCGCCGAGCTTCAGCTCATCGACGGCGACCGTGTCGTTCTCGTTGATGACGGGAATGGCGCCCAACGCCAGCAGTTCCCGCAGCGTGGTGCGGGCATTGAGGTAACGGCGGCGGTTGCGCAGGTCGTCGTGGGTCAGCAGGACCTGGGCGACCGGTGCATCGAAGAAGGTCTGCCAGAGCCCGACCAGGCGGGTCTGGCCGAGTGCAGCAAGCGCCTGGCGACCGCTGAGGCCTGTGCTGCGCGTGGGAACCGGGGCAAGTCCTCGGCCAGCGGCAACGGCACCCGACGACACGATCACCACTTCCCTGCCCGCATCGCGGCTGGCCCTCACGAACGCGGCCAGCGCATCGGCGTGCTCGCCGGTAAGCGCACCGTCCGGCGTGGTGAGCAGGCTGCTGCCGACCTTCAGGACGGCGCGGTGCCATTGGGGTAATGCCTGTTCGGTGAAGCCGGATGACATCGTGCCTCCGTGAACGAAGCCGGGCTTTGTGTAGGAGTGCGCTTGCGCGCGATCCGGGCGTGTCGCGAGCCCCCATAGCGCGCAAGCGCGCTCCTACAGGTCAGCCGAGGGTAATAAGCCTCTTGCGCAGTGTGTCGAGCATGAGATCGTGGCCTGCGCCGGGTGAGGTGCGCGCGGCCAGGCTGGACTCCGGCGAACGGCCTTCGCCGGCGGAAGCGGCGGTTTCGGCGGCGGCACGGTAGGCGTCGCGGAACGGCACGCCGGCCACGGCTTGTTCGATCGCCACGTCCGTCGCGTACATCGCCGGCTCGATCGCCGCGCGCATCTTGTCCGCCTTCCACTCGAAACGGGCCAGCATGTCCGGCAGCAGTTCCAGCGCGCCCAGGCCCATGGAGAAACCATGGAACAGCGAGCCCTTGGAGAACTGCAGGTCGCGCTGGTAGCCCGAGGGCAACGACAGCAGCTGCTCGATCTCGGTACGGGCGGCGGCGACGCTGGCGTAGCTGGCACGCAGCAGTTCGACCACATCCGGGTTGCGCTTGTTCGGCATGATCGACGAACCGGTGGTGTACTCCGCCGGCAGCTTCACGAAATCGAACTCGGCCGTGGTGAACAGCGACAGGTCCCACGCCAGGCGACGCGTATCCAGGAGCGCGGTGCCGACGGCGTCCAGCGCGGCCATCTCGAACTTGCCGCGCGAGAGCTGGGCGTAGATCGGCGAGACCTGCATGCGGGCGAAGCCGAGTGCCTGCGTGGTGTGCGCGCGGTCCAGCGCCACGTTCACGCCGTAGCCTGCGGCCGTGCCCAGCGGGTTGGCATCGATCAGCTCGAGTGCCTGGCGGGCACGCAGGGTGTTATCGATGAAGGCTTCGGCGAAGGCTGCAAACCACATGCCCGTGGAAGACACCACGGCACGCTGGATGTGCGTGTAGCCCGGCATCGGCACCGCTTCACCACTGGCGCGATCAAGACACACCTCGGCGATACGGCGGCAAACGGCCTCCAGCGTCGAAAGCTTGTCCTTCAGCCACAGGCGCGTCGCCACCAGGATCTGGTCGTTGCGGCTGCGACCGGTGTGTACGCGGCGGCCTGCATCGCCAAGACGCTCGGTCAGGCGTGCCTCGATGGCCGAATGTCCATCCTCGAAGCGGTCATCGAGCACGAAGGTGCCCGCCGAAAAATCGGCCGCCAACGCATCGAGCTCGCGCTTCAGCGCATCGCGCTCATCGGCCGACACGACCCCAATGTTGGCCAGGCCCTCCACGTGCGCCTTGCTGGCGGTGATGTCGTGCAGGAAGAACTCGCGATCGAGGACCACGTCGTTACCCGCAAGGAAACGCATGATCTTCGCATCGACCTGCGTATCGGATTTCTGCCAGAGCGGCTGGGTCATTGTGGAATCCTTACAGGGGAATAGCGGTGAGCTCGTCGAAGCCGAGCGCACGGTTCACGTTCTGCATGGCCTGGGTGGCCGCGCCCTTCAGCAGGTTATCCAGGGTCGCGACGACGACCACGCGACGGCCATCGACCGACAGCGCAAAGCCGCCTACGTCCAGGTAGTGCTTATGTGCGATCTGGCTGACCCACGGCGCCTCATCCACCACGTGGATCAGCTTCTCATTGGCAAAGCGTGCTTCGAACCTCGCGACGATGTCCTCACGCTTTGCCTGCTTCGCCAGATAGAGATTAGTGGTGACGGTCAGGCCACGGAAATGCGGCGCGACATGCGGCATGAATTCCACCGGCATGCCCAGGTGACGGCTGGCTTCCTTTTCATGCATGTGCCCGGTGAGCGAGTACGGCATGAGGTTGTCGCGCAGCTTGTCCGGGTCGTTGCGGTCCGAGGGGGTGGTACCCGCGCCCGAGTAGCCGGAGACGCCGAAAGACACCGGTGGCGCCGCCAGCAGGTCCTTGATCGGCGCGATCGAGCACTGGATGGCCGTCGCATAGCAACCCGGGTTGCTGATGCGCTTCTCGCCACGCCAGCGGTCGCGGTACAGCTCGGGAAGCCCGTAGTACCAGCGCTCGTCGAAGCGGTAGTCCGCGGAAAGATCGACGATGACCGTGTTGCCACCGGCCTTGTCGATCGCCTCCACGTACGGTGCGGCCTTGCCGTTGGGCAAGGCGAGGATGACGACATCCACGCCCTGCTCCGCCACCGCGGCCGGGTCAAGGCTGGTGTAGGCAAGCTCGCCCTTGTACACGTCGTTGTGCTCAGCCAGGCGCTGGCCGTCCAACTCGCGCGAGGACACAAACGCCAGTTCCAGCGACGGGTGGCGGGCAATGAGGCGGATCAACTCGGCGCCCGTATGGCCGCGCGCGCCGACGATACCGATGGTCTTGGTGGCCATGGCTAGGTTTCAGTCCTGCAAGGTGGGAACACGCGTGGCGCAGTGCGCGACACAGCGTTCGATATCGGCGAAGTTGTCCAGGCCGTACCAGAACACCTTCCAGCGCGACTGCTTGTAGCAACCATCCGACTCCGCGTAATAGAAATGGTTGATGACGTTGCCGTGGCGCGAACGCCAGAACAACTTCGGGTTCTCGTCACGCATCACCTGCCACACGGCGCGGCCAAGGCCTTCGCCCTGCGCATCGTCGAGCACCGCGAACTTGTCGAGGTACGCGAAGCCATCTTCCATGGTCAGGATCATGGCGGCGCGGTAGTTCTCCGAGACGTATACGCGGTAGACCTTCGTGCGCTCGAAGTAATCCGGCACCACCGTGCGGCCGAAGCTGGATTCGATCAGCGTCTTCATTCGCGGCAGGTCCACGCCTTCCCACGAATCAAAGCGCAGCACGCGTTCGCCACGGCGAACCAGCGTGCCCGAGCCCTTGTGGGTAAACAGCTCCTTCGCCAGATCCGCTGGGCGCGTGATCGAGACCGACGAGGTCAGCGGCAGATCGTCGAGCAGATCCTTGATCTGCTCCACCTTCAGGCGCATGCCCGAATGCAGCCACGGCTGCTGGATCAGGTGATCGAATTCCGTCGAGAGGTTGATCGAATCGATGATGTTGCCATCGCCATCGAGCAAGCCGCCCGTGCCGGTGAGGAATACGATCTTGTAAGGCTGCAGCACGCGCACCAGCTCATTGGCGGCGAAATCGGCATTGATATTGAGGATCTGCCCTGAATCCGTTTCGCCCAGGCTCGCGATGACCGGGATGGAACCGGCACGCAGGCTGGCCTCGATCGGCGCCAGGTTGATCGAACGCACCTTGCCGACCAGGCCAAGCTGATCCGGGTCGAGGTAATCCGCCGTGAACACGCCCGACGGTACCGAGGTGGCACGGGTATCCACTTCCTGCAGTGCCTCGACCAGGCGCAGGTTCTGCGACTGGAACACGCGACGGACGATCGCCAGGGCTTCCGGCGACGTCACGCGCAGGCCATTCACCGTTTTCTTCTCGATGCCGGCGGCGGCCAGCTCTTCATCGAGCTGCGGGCCCGCACCGTGCAGGACGATGGGGGTCAGGCCCACCTGCTGCAGGAACGACAGCGACGAGGTGAGGTCGGCGAGCTCGTCGCGCAACACGGCGCCGCCCACCTTCACCACCGCGAAGCGGGCGGCATCAAGCTGGGAGAAGCGCTTGAGGTACTGCTGGATCTCGCGCGCGCTGCCCATGGCGGAGAGCAGGCGGACGATGGTCTTGCGGGTGTTTTTAGATTCCACGTTCGACGATCCGGTGGATGGTCTGGGCGTAATGGGCGAGCTGATCGAGCGCGACCCATTCGTCGGCGGTATGGGCCTGGGCGATATCGCCGGGACCATAAACGAAGCAGGTGTATCCCGCCTTGGAGAACAATGCGGCCTCGGTCCAGAAATCGACGGCGTTACCCACCGGGATCTCCAGCTCATCGGCCAGATCGCGCGCAGCGAGGCGGCGTGCCTCAGCCGTGGCGGTATCGCCCGCAGGGAGCGAGTCGCCGCGGAAGGTCTCTCCGAACTCCACCGGCTGCGGATCGACCAGCGTGCGGAAGGTCTCCAGCAGCTGGTCGGCGTCCATGGACGGCAACGGGCGGAAGCCGAAACGCACCTCAGCGGCCGGAGCGATCACGTTGGCCTTGATGCCGCCTTCGATCTTGCCCAGGTTGAAGCGCAGGCCGGTGAGCCCGCCGAAACGCTCGTGCGAGAGCGACTGCACATGATCGAGCGCCGCCGTGCCCCAGCGCACCGCCTGGTGCAGCGCGCTGTCCGAGGGCTTCTGCTCACCCGAGGCATGGCCGGCGCGGCCCTTGAACTGCATGAGTACCGACAGGATGCCACGGTGCGCCAGCACCGCTTCACCCTTGGTCGGCTCTGCGACGATGACGGCATCGTACGCCGGCTTGTCCTTGAGGAAGCCATCGATACAGCGCGCATCGTTCGCTTCTTCATCGGTGGAGAGCAGCAGCGCCATGTCGCCCTTCGAGGCGTTGGCGACCGCCACCAGTGCCGCCGCAGCACCCTTGATATCGCAGGCGCCCAGGCCGATCGCACGGTCGTCTGTCACACGAAGTTCGTGCGGGCTCGCCGTCCAGTGCGGCGAATCCGGCACGGTATCCAGGTGCACGTTGAACAGGATTTTCGGCGTGCCACGCACGGCGTACAGGTTCACCGCGCCCGCGCCGAAATCGGTCACCTGCACGTCGAACCCCGGGAGGTTCGCGCGCAGGTAATCGAAGATGCCACCGGTACCGATCTCACGCGGCGGGTTGCGCGTGTCGTACGAAACGAGCGCACGCAGGTGGTCGAGGGTTTCCTTCAGGAGATTATCCATGGGTGCTCGATCACTTCCCGCCGTTGGCTCGGTCGACTTCAGCCCAGATCGTCGAGCTCATGCCGTACAGCTTGATGAAGCCTTCGGCTTCGGCGACGCCCCAGTCGGCGGCCTGCGCGTAGGTGGCCTTCTTCGAGTGCAGCAGGTTCTTCGATTCCACCTTCACGGCGTACACGGTGCCGCCGCGGGTTTCGATGATGACCTTGCCATCGACCTTGCGCTGGGTGCTCACCAGGTAGGCTTCCAGGTCAGCCTTGATCGGATCGTTGAAGAAGCCTTCGTAGGCGATCTCGGTCCACTTGCGGCCGATTTCCGGCTTGAAGCGGTTCTGCTGCTTCGACAGCACGGTTTCTTCCAGCGCACGGTGCGCGGTCAGCAGCGCAGTAAGCGCCGGCGCTTCGAACACGATGCGGCCCTTCAGGCCGATGTTCGTGTCACCGGTGTACAGGCTACGGCCGACGCCGTACTTCGCCAGTTCACGGTTGAGGAACCCCAGGATTTCCGGGCCGGTAGCAGCCTTGCCGTTCAGCGTGGTGGCAACGCCCTTGTCGAAGCCGAGCTCGATGCGCAGCGGTTCGGACGGCCATTCGGCGCGCGGTGCGCACCAGGCCACGGCGCCCTCTTCCGGGATCTCCCACGCATCGATTTCGCCGCCGGAGATGGTCACGCCCAGCACGTTCTCGTTGATGGTGTAGTGCTTGGTCTTGGCGCGGACTTCGAAGCCCTTGTCTTCCAGGTACTTCTGCTCGTAGGCACGCACCTGGGTGTGCTCGCGCTGGATCTCGCGGATCGGGGCGATGATGGTGTAGTCGCCGAGCGCCTTCACAGTCAGGTCGAAACGAACCTGGTCGTTGCCCATGCCGGTGCAGCCGTGGGCGAACAGCTTGGTGCCCAGCTCGTCGCAGCGCTCCAGCGAGGCCTTCACGATGAGGTAGCGGTCGGACACCAGCAGCGGGTACTGGCCCTGGTAGAACTCGCCGGCCCAGATCAACGGGGTGACGAAGCTATCCCAGATCGCCTGCGAGGCATCGACCGTGCGATGCGAAGCCGCGCCCAGTTCGTGGGCGCGCTGCTCGATGTACTCGCGCTCTTCCGCGGACACACCACCCGTATCGACGAACACGGTGTGCACGGCATAGCCGCGCTCCATCAGGTAGGGGACGCAGAAGCTGGTGTCGAGGCCGCCCGAGAAGGCGAGGACGATATCTTTGCTGGACATGCTGGCTCCGGAAATCAAGGCGTTTTAATGAGGTAAGGCGAACACAAGGGCGTTACGGAAAGGTGGCGGCCAGCGCGGGCCGCCGCCTGTGTTATCAGAAGCCGAGACCCGACTTGATGCCGGGCTGCGCCATGAGCGAAGCCATCACGGCCTTCTGCACATGCAGGCGGTTTTCCGCCTCGTCGATCGCGATACAGGCGGGCGAATCCATCACCGCGTCCGTCGCCTTGATGTTCCGACGCAGCGGCAGGCAGTGGCTGAAGAGGCCGTTGTCGGTGAGGGCCATCTTGGCTTCGTCCACGATGAAGTGCTTGTTTGCGTCGCGAATGGCCTTCTCTTCATCCCAGCGGCCGAAGTACGGGATGGCGCCCCAGCTCTTGGCGTAGACGACGTGCGCGCCACTGTAGGCGGCTTCGATATCGTGCGAGACCTGCAGCGAGCCACCGTTTTCCTTCGCGTTCTGCGCCGCGAAATCCATGTAGCGCTGGTCGAGGATGTACTCCGGCGTGGGGCACAGCAGGGTCACGTCCATGCCCATCTTGGTCGCGATCAGCAGCGCCGAATTGGCCACGGCGGTGTTCAGCGGCTTCGGGTGGTAGGTCCAGGTCAGCACGTACTTCTTGTTCTGCAGGTCACCCAGGTGCTCCTTCATGGCCAGCGCGTGGGCCAGCTCCTGGCAGGGGTGGGTGATGGTCTCCATGTTGATGACCGGCACCGTGGCGTACTGGGCGAACGCCTTGAGCACCTTGTCCTGGCGATCGACCTGCCAGTCCTGGAACTTGGGGAAGGCGCGGACGGCAATGATGTCGACGTAGCGCGA
This sequence comes from Luteibacter aegosomatissinici, assembly GCF_023078495.1. Classification (NCBI taxonomy): domain Bacteria; kingdom Pseudomonadati; phylum Pseudomonadota; class Gammaproteobacteria; order Lysobacterales; family Rhodanobacteraceae; genus Luteibacter; species Luteibacter aegosomatissinici. Next base: position 3,441,759 of record NZ_CP095742.1, read on the forward strand.
CAGCACCCGGGCCACTTCGGCAATGTGCTCCTCGGTGTCACCGTCCATGACCGTGCCGACCTCGAACTCGATGGGCCATGCGTCCTTGCCCGGCGCCAGCACCACCGCGTGGCCACCCATCTGGAACGCACCGATCTCGAAGCTGGTGCGGGTGCGCATGGACGGGTTGAAGAACATCAGGGCGATGGACTTGCCGGCCAGCTGCTGGCCCTGGGGCGAGCGCTTGAATTCGGCGGCCTGCGCGAGCAGGGCGTCGATCTCGGCGCGGCTGTAGTCGGTGGTGTTGAGGAAGTGGCGAACGGTCATGGCGATCCAGATCGGTCGGTGGCCTGGTGGGGCCGTGGGAAGAAGGGGGAATCGGAAACGAAAAAACCCGGCACGGGGCCGGGTTTTTTAGTCGTTGCGTATGAAATGCGCGCGACAGCCTACCCGGCCGAGTATCCAATGTACGGTCGACGAGCACGGGACGTCATTCCTGCGGCCATGCGGGCGCTGGTATAGACGTTCGAGGTGTAGTCGGCGTGGGACACGGTCGGGGTCGGAAAAAAGGTGAAGCGTCGATAATGCCGTGGATTGGTGCGCTGCGCAACTGCCCGGGGAGGCTTGGGAACAAGCCGGTGCGCCTTCGGCCTCGCCGGGCTCGGCAAAAGAAAAAGGCCGCGATTGCTCGCGGCCCTTCCCATCTGCCTTGCCGGAACCGGTCAGTCGGCCGGGGAGACGCTCACGCGGACGCGGAGGCGCTCGCCCGGGTCGTAGTTCAGACGCGACACGTAGACCTCACCGCGGTAGCGGTATTCCACGTCATAGCCCGCGATGCGGCGCTGCTCGGTCACCGAGCTGACGTCGCGGCAGCGGGTTTCCGTGCCCTGGTAGACCGTATCGCCACTGCGCGACACGTTATTGCCCACCACGCCACCGGCCACCGCGCCAGCCACGGTCGCGGCCTTGCGGCCATCGCCCTTGCCTACCGTATTGCCCAGCACGCCACCCACGACCGCACCCAGGATCGTCCCGGCCGTGCTGCCGCTGCCCTGCTGGCGGGTCGTCACCTGCTGGTCGTAGCACTCCTGGCGCGGGGTCTCCACGCGGGCGACGCCGTACACCGGGTCGACGCGCAGCACGTCCGCCCAGCCAAAATGGGTGTTGTCATCCGGCCCTGCCGACTGCGACGGCGGGGGCGGCGGGGGGCCGTAACGATCCTGGGCACTGGCACCGGTAGCGAAAACCGCGAGGATCAGCGCGGGGATAAGCAGGCGAGACATTTAGGAAAACCTCCAGCCGGCGCACAAGAGCGCCTACTGGGTGTCATTTCATCAAGATCACGCTGAATCCACGCTTAGGTCTTCCCCGCAGGAATCCGCGGCCTGCTGTCAACCATTTCGCGGTTCGCGCGTGCACGGTCAGCGCCCGGCCTTGCTACTATTTCAGGCCGGCCCAGGCCGCCGGCCCGCCCCGCATGGACACCCGATGACGATCTCGCTCTACAACACCCTGACTCGCCGCACGGAAGCGTTCGCCCCGCTCGATCCGAACCGGGTGACCATGTATGTCTGCGGGCCCACCGTCTACAACTACATCCATATCGGCAATGCCCGGCCGCCGGTCGTTTTCGACGTGCTGGCCAGCCTGCTGCGCCGGCATTACCCGAACGTGGTCTACGCCCGGAACATCACCGACGTGGACGACAAGATCAACACCGCCGCCGCTGCTGCGGGCGTGCCCATCACCGAGATCACCGGCCGCTTTGCCCAGGCCTACCGAGACGACATCGCGAAGCTGGGCGTGGCCAAGCCCGACGTGGAGCCCCACGCCACCGCGCACATCGCCGAGATCATCACGATGATCCAGCGACTGATTGCCTCGAAGCACGCCTACGAGGCCGAGGGCCATGTCCTGTTCCACGTGGCCTCCTACCCCGCGTACGGTGCGCTTTCGGGTCGCGACCCGGACGAGCTCATTGCCGGCGCCCGCGTCGAGGTGGCCCCGTACAAGAAGGATGCGGGTGACTTCGTGCTGTGGAAGCCCTCGGACGAGACCCTTCCGGGGTGGGATAGCCCCTGGGGCCGTGGCCGCCCTGGCTGGCACATCGAGTGCTCGGCGATGAGCGAGGCCCACCTGGGCGAGACCATCGATATCCACGCCGGCGGCGTCGACCTGACCTTCCCGCACCACGAGAACGAGATCGCCCAGAGCGTCTGCGCCCATGGTGGCAAGCCGTTCGCGCGGTTCTGGCTGCACAACGGCATGCTGACCTTCGAAGGGCGGAAGATGTCGAAGTCGCTGGGCAACGTGCTCCAGTTGCACGAACTGCTGACCAAACACCCCGGGGAGGCCCTGCGCCTGATGCTGCTGCGCGGCCATTACCGCCAGCCCCTTGATTGGTCGGATGCCGCCCTTACCCAGTCGGTACGCACGCTGGATGGCTGGTACGGCGTGCTGCGCGACCTGGCCGATGTGCCCCCGGGTGAGTTCTCGGTCCCGGCGGCGGTGGAAGCTGCGCTGTGCGACGACCTGAACACCCCGCAGGCACTGGCTGAGCTGTCCCAGCTCGCCGACGCGGCCCGCCGGGCGAACGGCGATGAGCGCATCGCGGCGAAGGCTGCCCTGCTCAATGGCGGCGCCCTCCTGGGCCTGCTCCAGCAGGATCCGGAAGCGTGGTTCCAGCAAGGTAACCCCGGCGATGCCATCGACGCCGCCATGGTCGAGGCCCTCCTTGAGGAACGCCGCGCCGCCCGCGCGGCGAAGGATTTCGCCCGCTCCGACGCCATTCGCGATCAGCTCAAGGCGCTGGGCGTGGCTATTGAAGACGGCGCGCAGGGCACGCGCTGGAGCGTAGTGAAGGCATGAACAACCTCGTAGAACCGCAGGAACCCACCGCCGCCGCAGCCCAGGCCGCCATTGCCGAGGAATTCGGCTTTTTCGGCGACTGGACCGAGCGGTACCAGTACCTGATCGACCTGGGCAAGCAACTGCCGCCCTTCCCCGATGCGGAAAAGAACGAAGAGAACCGCGTGCACGGCTGCCAGTCGATGGTGTGGCTGACCCGCGCGGGCGATGCATCGCGGTTGCACTTTGAAGCGACCAGCGACTCGGCGATCGTTTCAGGGCTTATCGCGCTGCTGCTGCGCGTGTACTCGGACCGTTCAGCGCAGGAGATCGTGGATACGGAGCCGTCGTACATCCGGGAGATCGGTCTCGCGAAGCACCTCTCCCCCACCCGCTCCAATGGCCTCGCGGCCATGCTGGTGCGAATCAAGGCGTACGCGGCCGAAGCGCTGGCATAACGCCATGCCCCTGTAGGAGCGCGCTTGCGCACGATGCTCCTGGCCCGGGCGGGGCCGCCTGCCGGCGGATCGCGCGCAAGCGCGCTCCTAAAGGTCCGCCCGGGCCCTGACCTCGTCGAAGGTCTGGTCCTTCCGCAGCACGCCGTTTTCCCACACGGTTTCCATGGCGTGCTCCCAGCCGTGGTCGAGCACCACGTCCCCTGGGCGCTCCACGCCGTCAGGAATGGATACGGTCTTCCATGTGCCGTATTCACGGTGGCGAGTGAGCGTCAGGCGCCCGCGCTGGGAGAACTTCCCCGCATCGGTCACGGGTGCCTTGAAGACATCGACCCACCGGCCATCAATGCGCGCGGCGGAGCACTTCAGGGCGAACTTCTGGGTATCGCGATCGACCTTCTGCAAGAGGGCGCCGCCCATGCCGAACGCGATGTTGTCGGTGGCATAACCCGCGCCGGTCAGCCGCTCGAGGATGGCGCGAATGCTCTGCGGATTTACGCCATCTCCCTGGATGACACGGACGTGGTTCAGCACCTTGTAGCCTTTGCCGTTCACGGTGCTGCCGAATGCCTCGTCGAGCAACGCGACGCACTGGTGCACGACTTCGACGGGATCTCCCGAATCCGGGCGCACCACCAGGGTCGCGCCGGAAGCAATCACCTCATCGCGCAATGCCCGGCCCCAATGCTCACGCACGGCATGGAAAATGTCGTAGCTATCCGACACAACCGCCACGAGCGAACCCGGCTTCGCAAACTGGCGCAGCATGTTGCGGTAGGCGTCCACCTCGCGATCCCGGCCCCAGCTTGTGATCGTGCTGTGCTCGGCGGCCGGGATCGAGTAGCCCGCCATGGGTTCGCCGTAGAACGCCCTGGCGGCCAACACACCCTGCACCGTATCGGTACCGCGAAAGTTCACCAGGTGGGCCATGCCACCCATGGCGGCGGATTCCGCGCTAGAAACGCCACGCGCCCCAAAGTCATGCAGCTTGAAGAGAAGCTGGCCGGCAGGATCATCGCTGGTCTTATCAAGGAAGCCGGCAATGCAGCGCTTCACCTGCCAACTCAGCGTGGCCACGGTCACCGGGTACCACAAGCGCAACAGCAGGGTCTCGAGGTAACTGGGCACCCATGCCGCCTGCGGGTCCGTCGATTCGATCGTGACCAACGCCTGGTGCGTAGGCACCACGCTGCCCTCGGGTACCGCGCGGATGCGCATCGGCAGACGGCCGCCGTGCGTCTCCACCACGTGGCGCCAGCCCTCTTCATTGAACGGCTCGCCATGGGCCGCGAAAAACTCGCGCGCCTCATCCACGTGGGCGTGGGTTACCGGGTGGGCCAGCCACCCCTTAAGGATGGCCTGGAGGCCGAAGAACACCGTTCGGTCATACACGCCGCCACGCGATTCCACGTAGAAGAACGTGGCATCGGTACCCGGCGGGTACTGCAGCCAATGGCTGGCCTTGTAACTGTCGGTGTTGAGAATCAGGTTCTGCAGGTGCGGAAACATCAAGGCCGCCTCGGGTAGGAACGAAAAACCCCGCCTTGCGGGCGGGGTTTTCACGTTTGCACGAACGATGCGGCGCTTAGTCGCCCATCTGCTTCTGCAGGTGCTCGCGGCGCTCCTGCGCATCGAGCGTGAGGGTGGCGATGGGACGCGCATCGAGGCGGCTCACGCCGATTTCCTCGTCGGTCTCTTCGCAGAACCCGTAACGACCTTCCTCGATCCGGCGCAGGGCCTTGTCGATCTTGGAGATGAGCTTGCGGTAGCGATCGCGGGTGCGGAGTTCCAGCGAGTTTTCGGTCTCGCGGGTGGCGCGCTCGGCCTCATCGCCCACATCGCGGACTTCCTCACGGAGGTTATCCATGGTCTGGCGCGATTCCTCGACCAGCTGCTCACGCCAATCCTTCAGCTTGTTGCGGAAGTAGGCGAGGTGCCGCGGGTTCATGTATTCCTCGCTGTCGTCAGGCTTGTAGCCCTTCGGCAGGTCGATGATCGTGGAAGCCGGCAACGCGTAACGGCCGTCTTCCTTCGTGATTCCGTTGTCAAGAGTGGTGCTGTTCATGCCGGTTTGCTTGGACTTCTCGTTACTGGATGAGGGAGGGCTCCCCACCGCGGACGCCTTGCGTCCAGGGGCGGGGGCGGTGGCCTTGACCACCGGTGCCGGCGCGGGTGCCGGCGATGCCTTCACCTGCTGCTTCGGGGTGGCCTTGGCGGCGGAATGCTCCACCACCGGGGCCGATTTCTTCGCGGGCGCTGGCGGGGCCTTGGGGGCCGGTGCCTTTGCCGCAGGCTTGGCCGGCGCCTTGGGGGCCGCCGCCTTCGTCACGGGCGCCGCCTTGGCGGGCGCCTTCTTTGCGGCGGCGGGTTTCGCCGCCGGTGCCGCAGCCGCCTTCTTGGCGGCCGGAGCGGATTTCGCGGGAGCCGCCTTGGTCGCCGGCTTCGCGGTTTTTGCCACGGTTTTCGCTGCGGTTTTTGCCGCTGGCTTGGCCGCCGCGCGCACCGCCGTCTTCGCCGGTGCCTTGCCCCCGGCCGCAACCGTCCTGGTCTTCGTCGCGTCACCTGCCCCGCCCTTCTTGGCGGCAGCCTTGGCAACGGTGGAACTACGAGCGTTTTTCGCCATTTCCTTCACCTCGGTGGCCGTGGCGGCGGGGTGTTATAGCCCAGATGCGTTACCCCAGCAACCTATCTTCTGGGATACTGTCAGATACCCGACGCCGGCACCCACCTGGCCTTTCGAGAACGTGACCCGCCTCCTCCTCTTCCTGCTGTCCCTTTACAAGCGGTGGCTCAGCCCATTGCTAGGGGCTAATTGCCGGTTCCATCCATCCTGTTCCGATTACACACGGATTTCCATAGCCCGGTTCGGCCCTTTCAAGGGCTTCGTGCTGGGCAGCTGGCGCATCCTGCGCTGCCAGCCCCTCTGCGAGGGTGGGCACGATCCTGTCCCCGACCGTTTTGTCCTGCGCCGCTGCGGCGCCCAAGGAGCTCATACCCATGACTGATGCCTGGCTGATCAAGAACGCCGAACTGGTGAATGAAAACAAGCGGTTCGTCGCCGACGTTCGCATCCGCGACGGAAAAATCGCGAAGATCGCGCAGGGATTGGAAAAAGAGCGTGATGAAGAAGTGATCGATGCCAGCGGCCTGCTCCTGCTGCCGGGCATGATCGACGACCAGGTCCACTTCCGTGAGCCCGGCCTTACCCAGAAGGCCGATCTGGCCACGGAATCTCGCGCCTGCGCGGCCGGCGGCATCACCAGCTTCATGGAAATGCCGAATACCAAGCCACCCGCACTTGATCGCGACAGCCTGGAATACAAGTACACGCTCGCCGCCGAAAAATCGGTCGTGAACTACGCGTTCTACATGGGCGCCAGCAACGACAACCTTGAGCACATCCGCAAGCTCGATCCCAAAGCTGCACCAGGCGTGAAGGTGTTCATGGGTGCCTCCACCGGCAACATGCTGGTGGATAACCCGGAGACGCTCGACGGTATCTTCCGCGACACCCCCGTGCCGATCATCACGCACTGTGAAGATACCCCCATGATCGACGCAAACCTGGCCAAGGCGCACGAGAAGTACGGCGAGGACATCCCCATGTGGGAACACCCGCATATCCGCTCGCGCGAGGCCTGCATCAAGTCGACCCGGCTGGCCATTTCACTGGCGAAGAAGCACAACACCCGCCTGCACGTGCTGCACATCTCCACGGCCGATGAGCTGGCCCTGTTTGAGCCAGGCCCGATCGAAGGCAAGCGGATCACCGCCGAGACGTGCGTCCACTTCCTGCACTTTGGCGGCAAGGCCGATTACGACGAGAAGGGCTCGTTCATCAAGTGCAACCCGGCGATCAAGGACGAAGCCGACCGCGAGGCAATCATCAAGGCGCTGGCCGAGGGCCGCCTGGACGTGCTCGCCACCGATCACGCTCCGCACCTGCTCGAAGAAAAAGAGCAGAAATACGACAAGGCCCCCTCGGGCCTGCCGCTGGTGCAGTTCGCCCTGCAGGGCGCGCTGCAACGCGTGACCGAAGGCAAGCTCACCCTGGAGCGCGTGGTCGAGACCGTTTGCCACAACCCGGCGAAGCTGTTCAATGTGATGAACCGTGGCTTCCTGCGCGAAGGCTATGCGGCGGACCTGGTCCTGGTCGACCCGAACAAGCCGCATACCGTGACCCGCCAGGAAGTGCTCTCCAAGTGCGGCTGGTCGCCGTTCGAGGGCTACACCTTCAGTAGCAGCATTGCCTCCACCTGGGTGAACGGGCAGCGCGTGTTCGATGGCAAGACCGTCGACGACAGCATTCGCGGCCAGCGCCTCGAGTTCGATCGATGAGGAAATTCGCAATGGATTGCGGCGAGACCGAGCTCCCGGATCGCGCGCAAGCGCGCTCCTGCAACCGCCGCCCTGGACGATTGCGCTTGCGCGCGATCATCCAGGGCGGCGCGTTCGTGGTCGCAGGCATCGCCACCGCTGCGTCCGCGGCAGATATCCCGTCGACCATGTCCCAGGGCGCGCTCATCATCGCCCACGCCCCGCCCGGCTCCGCCGTGCGGGTCAACGGCAAGCCCGTCCATGTGGGCGACGATGGCGTCTTCGTGTTCGGCGCCGGCCGGGATGAAAAGGGGCCGATCAAGGTGGCCGTGGGTAGCCGCACGGTGAGCATTACCGTGACCCCACGCGATTGGCCCATCGAGCGCGTGGAGGGTGTCCCGCCAAAAACGGTGAACCCGCCCCCGAACATCGCCGCACGGATCGAGCGCGAACAAGCCCTCGTGGTCGCGGCGCGCAACCGCGACGATGCGCGCGAGGACTTCGACCACGGGTTTATCTGGCCGGTTACGGGGCGCATCAGCGGCCGCTTTGGCAACCAGCGCATCTACAACGGCGACCCAAAGGCCCCGCACTCGGGCATGGATATCGCCGTGCCTGAAGGCACGCCCGTGAAAGCGCCGGCGGACGGGATCATCACGTTCGCCCAGCCGGATCTCTATCTCACCGGTGGCACCGTGCTGCTCGACCATGGCTTTGGCCTGTCGTCGAACTTCCTGCACCTGTCACGGATCGACGTGAAGGTCGGGCAACACGTGCACCAGGGCCAGGTGATTGGCGCGGCGGGCAAGACCGGGCGCGCCACAGGGCCGCATGTGCATTGGGGGTTTAACTGGTTCGGCGTGCGGCTGGATCCGTTGTTGTTGCCGGGGATCCAGTAACGCAGCGGCGGTACCGTGCCGATCAGCGCGCCTTGCTGGCGAACGCCACGGCATCGTGCGGATGCAGGCTCTCGTGGTGGGCTACACGTACATGGAAATCGGCGACGCCCGGATCGGCCTCCAGCGTCTTCTGGATACGGCGGGCGGCGTCCTCGCAGAACATGAGGTTGCTGCCGTTCGCCAGCGCGAACGCCTGCTCATCGGCACGCTTCACGGCGGTTTGCACCGGCGTGCCGAGGGCCGCTTCCACGTTATCGATCATGCCGATCAGGTTGAACACACCCTCGCCCTTCGGCGCCACGCGGATCGTGGCGGTGCTGCGCTGGGCGTGCGGCGTCGCAATGATGCCCTGCTCCGTGCCCAGCCAGGCCAGGATGGTTTCGCGGTCGAGCGCCTGGTCGGCCGGGAACGACTTCACGAAGTTGTCCTGGATAAGCTGGCGCGACAGCGCAGCAGACGCCGGGCATGTCGAGGAGTACACCACGTCGGTGGTTACTTCCAGATGGAACTGATCGCCGCGCATCGTGGCGTCGATCGTGATCGGGTAGGCGCGCCAGCCGCTGTTGTCGCTGCGCAGCGCACGGCGGCGCACCAGGTGTTCGAAGCCGATGGTGATGCGGGCGTGGTCGGAAAGCCCCTCGTGCGAGGACAGGAACTCCCCGAGCAGGGCACGAATGCCCGCCACGGTCAGCGGCCCCGCGGACAAGGCCTCGGAGACCAACAGGTACAGGCGGGACATATGGATGCCACGCTTTTCCGGCTTCGTGAGGTTCACGAACGCACCGACGCGCGCACCGGTGGAGCGAACGTCGCCGTCACCGGCGTCGAACGCCACCGGCATTTCCATGCCATCCATGCCGACCCAGTCGAGCGTGCCAATGGCCAGGGCATGCTCCTGCGACGCAACGTCGGGCAGCAGGCGGGTCGGGGAATCTTGGATGTACATCGGGGGTTCCTTGGGACGTAAGGTCGTTTCCGGCCGTTCGCCCCGAGATGGGGGCCATGGCCTATGGCTCAATGGTGTGTGCCCGGAAACGCTGCGTTCAGCCCAACCGGCCAGCCTGCCGTGCCGCGCGCCAGGCGCGGAAGGCGGTGGCGGGGCCGGTCTGGGCCTGGCGCTTGTGTAATTCGGCGAAGGGCTCCGTGGCCCGGGCGGCACCACGCGCCGTGGCGAGCGCTGTACGACCCTCCAGGCCACGGAAGGTGGAAAGGGGCTGCCCCTTGCCCAGCGCGGCGCCCAGGCCCGCAGCCAGGTCGCCCAACTGGGCTTTGATGGCCTCGCGGCGAGCCGGGGAATCATCCTTCAGCTGCCCACGGCTCAGGCCGTGCCGGGCCAGCCGCGACATGGGCAGCGGCAGGCGCTCGCGATCCGCGTCGAACTCCAGCCGGGACAGGGCGAACACCAGGTGCGACAGCGTGGCGATCTCGGCGGCGGCCTCGCTGGGTGCCTCCGGACCGAACCACCAGGCATTTTCCAGCGCGGCCAGCGCCCCGTGCATATTGCGCGACGCCGTCACCTGCGCGGGGAAATCGGAAGGCGTGCCCTGCTCCAGTTGGGCCATGGCGGCGAGGACGGGGGCGATCCAGAGCTGCGGCGTGATGATCTTCGCGCGCGCGCTGGTGAACAAGGCCTTGGTCAGCGGGTGACGGCCACCGCTGGCACCGGCGCCCGAGAGCTCTTCGGCCCACCACTGCAGCTTCGCCGCCGCGACCTGGGGCTCGCGAATACCGTACGCCGAGGAGATCAGCTCTTGCTCGAACGCCGCGAGCGCCACGCGCTCATCGCGCACGGCCGGATCGACGAAGCCCAGCGCGACGCGCTGCTGCGGCTGTACAGCCAGCCACTTGTCGATATAGCTCTGGGTTGCACCATCGCTCATGCGGGCACCTCGCCGACGCCCAACAGCGTCGCCAGGTCATTCGGATGGTCGACCACCACATCGGCGCCCCATGCATCCGGGTCGCCGCCATCGAGGTAACCCCAGCGCACCGCCACGGTGAACAGGCCGGCAGCGCGCCCGGCGAGTACATCGCGGCGGTCATCACCCACGAACACCGAACGGCCCGGGACACAGCCGGCGGTTTCACACGCCAGCAGAACCGGTGCCGGGTCCGGCTTTTTCACCGGCAACGTATCACCCGATACGACCGCGGCCGGATGCCAGTGCGGGACGGCCTGCGGTAGCAGCGCATCGGTAAGAAAACCAGGCTTGTTCGTAACGACACCCCAGCGAATGCCCGCGCCCACAAGGCCCGTGAGCATCGGCTCAATCCCGGCGAATGGCACGGTGTGTGCCGCCATGTTGGCCTCGTACAGCGCCAGGTAGCGCGGCACCAGCGCAACAATGCCTGCGTCGTCGAGGTGCGGGAAGCCTACGCTGATGATGGCGCGCGAGCCGCGCGACACCACCGGGCGCACGCTGTCGTACGGCGGCGGTACCACGCCCAGCTCCGCGCACAGCAGCAACAGCGCATGATGCAAATCCAGCCCGCTGTCGAGCAGGGTGCCATCCAGGTCGAAGAACACGCCTTCCGGCTTGAACGGCAGCGGGCTCACGCCGGCTTCCTCGCCGACAGCACATAGTTCACGGCCGTGTTGCGCGTGAGGCTGGCGTTGCGGGTCAGCGGGTTGTAGGCCAGGCCCGAAATGTCTTCGAGCTCCAGGCCCGCGTGGCGCAACATGCCTGCCACTTCGGACGGCTTCAGGAACTGCGCGTAGTGATGGGTGCCCCGCGGCAGCAGGCGCATGAGGTATTCCGCGCCGACGATAGCCGCGCCGAAGGCGGCCGGCGTGCGGTTCAGCGTGGACAGGAACAACTGGCCACCCGGCTTAAGCATCGCCGCCAGGTCGCGGATGAGCACGAGCGGGTCGGGCACGTGCTCGATCATCTCCATGCAGCACACCACGTCGAACGACGCCGGCTCGGCGGCCGCCAGTTCGTCGGAGGATTGCACGCGGTAATCCACCTGCAAATTGGATTCGAACAGGTGCAGCTTCGCGATCTCGATCAGCTTGGCGCCAAGGTCGATGGCGGTGACGTTCGCGCCGGCGCGGGCCAGTGCCTCGCTAAGCAGGCCACCACCGCAGCCCACGTCCACCACCTTCGCCCCGCGCAGGTTCGCACGGCCAGCGACGTACGCGGAGCGCACGGGGTTCAGGTCATGCAACGGGCGGGATTCGCCATCGGGATCCCACCAGCGCGCGGCGAGCTTTTCAAAACGCGCGATTTCTTCCGCGCTCACATTGGCGTTGGTTTGCATCGTGAATGCCTTCAGGGAAAACGGCGCACGCGCCACTCGTGGACAGTAAGCGTGGACGAACCGGAAACATGCAATGGATCGCCATGGGCGATCTGCGTGGCGGTTTCCAGATCAGCCGCGCGTAACAGGTAAGCACCGCCAGTGCCATCGGTGAACGGGCCGGTCATGTCCAGCAGGCCACGCGCGATCAGGTCTTTCAGGAACACCTGGTGCTCCTCACCTGCCGAAGCCTGGAAGGCCGGGTTGCGTATGGCCATGACCAGGTAGAGGTGCACGGTATCGTTCACGGGGTGTCCTCGGCGGCAATGCGTTCGCGCCAGCCACGCGCCTTGTCGCGAATGGCCTCGACATCGATGCCGACCAGGGTCTTGTCGGCGAGCTTGCGCTTGCCGTCGATCCATACGTCGCTGACCTGATGGCGAGCCGTGGCGTACACGAGCTGCGAGGCCACATGATAGAGCGGCTGGGTCTCCAGGTCGTCCAGGCGCACGGCGGCCAGGTCGGCGCGCTTGCCGGGCTCGATCGAACCAATCTTCTCTCCCAGGCCAATCGCCTTCGCGCCATTCAGCGTCGCGGCGCGCAAGGCGCTGGCGGCGTCGAACGCGGCGGCATCACCGGCGACAGCCTTTGCCAGCATCGCCGCCGTACGCATCTCGCCAAACATATCGAGATCGTTGTTGGAGGCGCAGCCGTCGGTCCCGATGGCAACATTCACGCCAGCGGTGCGCAGCTTTTCAGCCGGGCAGAAGCCGGAGGCAAGCTTCAGGTTCGATTCCGGGCAATGCACCACCGAGACACCAGCGGCCGCACACGCGGCGATCTCGCCATCGGTCAGCTGGGTCATGTGCACGGCGATCAGGCGCTCGTTGACCAGGCCCAGCTTCTGCAGGCGCTGGAACGGGCGTACGCCATCACGCGCCTTACCCTCTTCCACTTCCTGCGCCGTCTCGTGCGTGTGCAGGTGTACCGGGATATCGAGTTGCTCGGAGAGCACGCGGATACGCTCAAAGTTCTCGTCCGAGACGGTGTACGGCGCATGCGGTGCGAACGCGGTGGTCAGCAGCGGTTCGCCACGCAGGCTGTCGTGTACTTCCTCGGCACGCAGGAAGTATTCATCGGAAGTCTTTGCCCACGGCGTGGGGAAATCGATGACCGGCAGGCCAATGACCGCGCGGAAACCCATCTGGCGATAGGTCGCGGCGATGACATCGGGGAAGAAGTAGTTCTCGTTGGCGCAGGTGGTGCCACCGCGGATCATCTCGGCCACGGCCAGTTCCACGCCGTCACGGATGAAATCCGGGCCCATGACGCGACCTTCGGCGGGCCAGATGTGTTCCTGTAGCCACACCATCAGCGGCAGGTCATCGGCCAGGCCGCGCAGCAGCGTCATGGGGTTATGCGTGTGCGCATTGACCAGGCCCGGGATCAAGGCGTGCTCGGCCAGCGAGACCCGCTCGCGCGGCTTGTAGTGCTTGCGCGCCTCGTCCGCCGGCAGGATCTCGATGATTTCACCGCCGTCGATCGCCACCGCGTGGTCGTCGTACACCACGCCGTGCGGTTCGACCGGAACGACCCAGCGGGCTTCGATCAGGAGGTCGATGTCTCGGATGTCGTCGGAACTCATGCATGCCTCTCGGAATCGGGGGTACCAGGGCCGTTTACCAGCGCCTGATAAGCGAACGGCACGGCGCCCGGGGGGCGGCCGTGCCGTCGCGTTGGGTCGAGCGAAGCCGCCTTACTTGACGCGGCTGTCGTACTCGCCGGTGCGGGTGTCGACCTTGATCACTTCGTCCTGGTTCACGAACAGCGGCACGCGCACGACGGCGCCGGTTTCCAGCGTGGCCGGCTTGCCACCGCCGCCCGAGGTGTCGCCACGGACGCCCGGATCGGTTTCGACGATCTTCAGTTCAACGAACTTCGGTGCCTGGACGGCGATGATCTGGGTTTCGTTGAAGATGGTAATGACGCACTGCTCGTCGCCCTTCAGCCACTTCCATGCATCGCCCATGGCGGCCAGGTTGGCGCGGTACTGCTCGAAGGTCTCCGAGTGCATGAAGATCCACTCGCGGTCGTCGCCGGTACCTTCGATGTACGAGAAGCTGGCGTCGGTATCGGTGGCATTCGCCTCTTCGTACGAATCGCTCGACTTGAGGGTCAGCTCCGTCGTGCGGCCGTCCTTCAGGTTGCGAACGCGGATACGCGTGAACGCCTGGCCCTTGCCCGGCTTGATGAAGTCCGCTTCGGTGATGACCCAGGGATCGCCGTTGTGCAGGATCTTCTTGCCCGTTTTGACGTCATTGAGGCCAAGGCTTGCCATGTGTTGCATGCTCCAGAGGTGAATCCGCCCGCCGGGCGGCTAAAATAGGGGTCTGTTACGGGCACCAAGGCCCGCCCCAAGGCCCACCATGATAACCGCAAGCCCCACTCCCCGCCTACCGACGCCAGCCCAGGGCTGGCGCGAGGCCTGGCGGGATGCCATTACCGATGCCGGGGAGCTCCTCCGGGCCGTCGGCCTGGGCCACCGCGCCGACCTGCTCCCGCCCGATGACGCGGGCTTCCCGCTGCGCGTGCCCCGCGGGTTCGTGGCACGCATGCGCCACGGCGACCCCGCCGACCCCTTGCTCCTGCAAGTGCTGCCACGGGCCGCCGAGCACGTGGAAGCGCCGGGCTACAGCGTGGATGCGGTGGGTGATATGGCGGCCAAGGCCGGCCACGGGCTGCTGCACAAGTACGACGGCCGCGCCCTGTTGATCGCCAGCGGATCGTGCGCGGTGAACTGCCGGTACTGCTTTCGCCGGCACTTCCCCTATGGGGAGGAGATTGCCGCCGCCGCCCAGTGGCGCGAGGCCCTGGCCCACGTGGCGGCCGATACCTCGATCCGTGAGGTCATCCTCTCCGGGGGCGATCCGCTTTCCCTCGCCACGCACAAGCTCGACGAGCTGACCCGCGGCCTGGCGGGCATGCCCCACGTCATTCGCCTGCGTATCCACACCCGCCTGCCGGTCGTGCTGCCCGAGCGCATCGACGATGCCTTCGTGGCCTGGCTGGCCGCCCTGCCCGTGCAGAAGGTGGTGGTCCTCCACGCCAACCACGCCAACGAATTCGATGGCTCGGTCGATGCGGCCTGCGCTCGCCTCCGCGAGGCGGGGGCGACCTTGCTCAACCAGTCCGTGCTGCTGCGGGGGGTCAACGATGACCCGGACGTCCTCGCTGCGCTATGCGAGCGCTCGTTCGCCGCCGGCGTCCTGCCCTACTACCTGCACCAGCTCGACAAGGTCACGGGTGCCGCCCATTTCGAGGTGCCCGACGACGAGGCCCTGGCCCTGGTCGAGGCGCTGCGTGCACGTTTACCTGGCTACCTTGTCCCAAAACTCGTTCGTGAGCTGGCCGGCGACCCCTCAAAGCGTCCCATTGCCGATTTCGCGCGCTAGTATGGTGCCATCCCGCCGTCACGACGCAGGCGGGACCGCGCGACAGGGGGAGCATGCCGGTACCCGGCCTGCTGGGTGGAACTGCGGTAACCAAGAACAAGCATGAAACACGACAACGTTATTCGCGTCCTCTTTATCGAATCATCGGTGGAAGAGGCGGAACTGCTGATCAACGTCCTGCGCAATGGCGGCATTGCCGTGCGCGCGTCGCGCGCCACCAGCGCCGATGAAATCCAGGCCTGCCTCGATGAGCAGGTCCCAGACCTGGTCCTGATGAACCCGGCCGTGCCGGGCATCGAGCCGGCGAAGGTACTGCGCCAGCTCGATGCCAGCGGCCGCGACCTGGCAGCGATCGCCGTCCTTGAACACCTGGATGACGACGAGGTCTCCGACCTGCTGGCAGGCGGGGTCCGCGGCGTCGCCCTGCGCAAGCGCCACGACCAGATCCTGGCCACCGTGCATCGCGAGTTCCAGTCGCTATCCATGCGCCGCCAGGTTCGTCGGCTGGAGACTGCACTGCGCGAAACGGAGCGCCGTTGCGATTCGCTGCTCGACTCCTCGCGCGATGCGATCGCCTACGTGCACGAAGGCATGCACGTGCGCGTGAACCAGGCGTACCTCGAGGCCTTTGGCTTCAACGAGTACGACGACATCATCGGCCTGCCGATCCTGGACCTGATTTCCGGCACGCACGCGGATGATTTCAAGAACGCCCTGCGCGCCGTATCGAAGGGCGAAAAGACGCCGCCGCCCATGGACCTGCTCGCCCGCCGGGACGACAGCAGCACCTTCAAGGCGGTAGTGGAATTCGCACAGGCCACGTTCGAGGGCGAAGCCTGCCTGCAGATCGTGTTCCGCCAGCAGACGGTGGACCCGGCCCTTGTGGCCCAGCTTTACCAGGACCCGGTCACGGGCCTGTTCAACCGCGCACGCACGCTCGAGCACATCGACGAGGCCGTGGCCGCGGCGGCCGCCGGCCGCGCGGGCCAGGCGGTGCTCCTCATCGAACCGGACAACTGGAAGGAACTGGTCGCCAGCGCGGGTATCGCCAACGCCGACCAGGTACTCGCCAGCCTCGCCACGCGCATCAAGGAAGCCCTCGATGACGACGATGTGCCGGGCGTGCTGGGTGACCACACCTTCGGCATCGTGCTCGCGCCGCGTGGTGACCTGGAGCATGCGGCCCTTACGGAACGCCTGCGCGCCAGCATCGCCGATGCCATCGTCGATGCCGGCACGCGCTCGCTGACGGTCACGGTGACCGTGGGCGGCACCCTGTTGGCCGAGAAGAACGCCAACGCCGAGACCGTGCTCGACCAGGCCAGTGCAGCATTGCGCAACGCGCAGAACCAGGGCGGCAACCGCGTGGAGCTGCACGACCCGGCCGCTCGCGAGAAGGCGGACGCCGAGCGCGAGCAATACTGGCTCGACCTGGTGCGCGAAGCACTCGCCCAGGACGGCCTGCGCCTGTATCACCAGCAAATCATCAGCCTCCAGGATGCAGCGGGCGAGTACTACGACATCCTGGTGCGCATGCGCGGGCCCAAGGGCGACGTGCTCCCCTCGTACTTCTTCCCGGTTGCAGAGCGCAACGGCCTGCTGCCGGCCATCGACCGCTGGGTATTGGGCCATGCCATCGATGCCCTCGCCCACCGCGAGAACGACGGCCTGACCACCACGTACTTCGTGAAGATCACGGCGCAGTCCCTGGAAGACCCTGACCTGCTGCCGTGGCTGAAGCGCCGCCTGGAGACGGCCAAGCTGCGCCGCAGCCAGCTGGTAATCGCCATGCCGGAATCGAAGGTACTCACCATGCTGCGCAAGGCGCAGGAGTTCTCGGTGGGCTGGCGCCAGTCGGGCGGCAAGTTCGCCATCGAGCAGTTCGGCTCAGGCCTGAACTCGTTCCAGATGCTTACCCATGTCGAGGCCGATTTCCTGAAGATCGACCGCAGCTACATGACCGACCTGCCCCAGCACCCGGAAAACCAGAAGCGCATTGCCGATATCTGCAAGGAAGGGCATGCCACCGGCAAGCAGACCGTGGCGGAATGGGTCGAGGACGCGGTGAGCACATCGCTCCTGTTCGCCTGCGGCGTCGATTTCGTGCAGGGTAATTTCCTGCAGGAGCCGGCGAAGGTATTGGCCGAGGAATACCTGCCCGTCTAAGCAAGAGCATCGCGCGAGCGCGCTCCTACAAGGGCGCGTGGCCGGTGTTGGTCCCTTGGCGACACCAGCGTCCCACAACAAAAAAGCCCGCGATCGCTCGCGGGCTTTTTCGTGCGCCTTGCGGCAGCCGATTACTCGGCGGTGGCAGCGGCAGCCTTCTTCGCGGCCTTGGCGGCAGCGGCGGCGGCCACGTCTTCCTTGATGCGGGCAGCCTTGCCTTCCAGACCACGCAGGAAGTACAGCTTGGCGCCACGGACCTTACCCTTACGCTTCACTTCGACCGAGTCGATGGTGGCGCTGTGGGTCTGGAACACGCGCTCGACGCCCGTGCCGTGCGAGATCTTGCGCACGGTGAAGGCGGAGTGCAGGCCGCGGCTACGCTTGGCGATGCAGATACCTTCGAACGCTTGGACGCGCTCGCGGTTGCCTTCCTTGACCTTGACGTTCACGACCACGGTGTCGCCAGGGCCGAAATCCGGCAGCTGGCGGGTGATCTGCTCGGCTTCGAACTGTTGGAGAAGTTTGTTCATGGCACACACCTGTCAATATTTGTTACGGCGGTCGTCGCCGGCCGCACCGTTTGGCCGTGCATATTCACGGCGGAATTCATCCAGCAAAACCCTGGATTCATCATCCAGGACAAGCTGCGTTAGCAAGTCCGGCCGGCGCAGCCAGGTTCGACCTAGCGACTGCTTCCTGCGCCAGCGGCGTATGGCCGCGTGATCGCCTGAGAGCAAAACCTCCGGCACGCCACCCCACGCATCGTGATGCACGGGGCGGGTGTAGTGCGGGCAATCCAGCAAGCCGTCCGAGAACGAATCCTGCTGATGGGATTGTGCGTCGTTCAACGCACCCTCCTGCAGACGACCCACCGCATCGATAACCACCGCTGCGCCAAGCTCGCCGCCAGACAGCACATAATCGCCGATTGAGAGCTCTTCGTCGACCTCGTGCTGGACCAGCCGCTCGTCCACACCTTCATAACGTCCACAGATCAGGGCGATTCGCGGCATGTTTGCCAGCGCTTCCACCCGTTTCTGCGTCAGCCGCGCGCCTTGCGGGCTGAGGTAGATCACGTGCACCGGCTCCGGTGCCGCTTCGCGAATGGCCGCCAGGGCCGCCCGCAGGGGTTCGATCAACATCACCATGCCGGGCCCACCGCCAAAGGGGCGGCCATCCACGGTGCGATAATTATCGGTGGCGAAATCGCGCGGGTTCCAGGTTTCCACCTGGAGCAGCTCGCGCTGCTGCGCCCTTCCTACCACCCCGATACCGGCCGACTGGCGGACGAAATCGGGAAACAGCGTTACCACGTCGATGCGCATGATCTTCGGATACCGCTGTGTTCAGAACTCGGGGTCCCAGTCCACCACGATGCGGCCGGCGTCGAAATCGACTGACTGCACGTAGGGGCCCTGGACGAACGGGACCAGACGCTCCTTTTCACCATCCTTGACCACCATGACATCGTTGGCGCCGGTGGAAAAAAGGTGGCTTACCTTGCCAAGCGAGACAGCTTCCGTGGTGACGACCTCGAGACCCTCGAGATCGAACCAGTAGAACTCGCCTGGTGCGGCGGGCGGAAACACATCGCGCGAGACCGTGATCTCGCAACCGATGAGCGTTGCCGCCTGGTCGCGATCCGCGATACCCGGCAGGGAGGCAACGATGCCCTTGCCCTGCGCGCGACCTCGGATACCGCTCATCTCCCGTTCCACGCCCGGCGCGGTCAGCAGCCAGGGCTGGTACCGGAAGATCTGGAGGCGGGGTTCGGTCCAGCTCTCGAGCTTGACCTCACCCTGCACACCGTGGAGCCCGACAATGCGCCCTACGCGGACGCGCCGACCAGGCTCCATCGACATCAGGCAGCCAGCTTGCCGGCTTCCTTGACGAGCGCGCGGACCTTATCGGTCAGCTGGGCACCCTTGGCCACCCAGGCCTGGACCTTGGCGACGTCGAGCTCGAGACGCTTGTCAGCGCCCGAAGCAACCGGGTTGTAGTAGCCAACACGCTCGATGTTACGGCCGTCGCGCGGGCTGCGCTGGTCGGTCACAACGATGTGATAAAACGGACGGCCCTTGGCGCCACCGCGCGAAAGACGAATCTTGACCATAAGTTACGTGCTCCAGAGTGCCGGATGCCGGCAAGGCGCGCGCGAGAAGCGGGCGCGGTAAAGCCGGACATTTTAGCCAAAGTTTTCAGAAATGGAAGTACCTGCGGGTACTTCCGTGGCCCGAAGGCCGGTTTAGCGGGGCGGCATCATCCCACCCATGCCGCCCATGCCCTTCATCGCGCCACGCATCTGGCGCATAAGGCCCTTGCTGCCGCCCTTGGACAGCTTGGACATCATCTTTTCCATCTGCATGAACTGCTTCAGCAGGCGGTTGACATCGGCGGGCTGCGTGCCCGAACCGCGAGCGACGCGCGCCTTGCGCGAGCCGTTCAGGAGATCCGGGTGCCGGCGCTCCTTCTTGGTCATCGAACCGATGATGGCGACCATCTTCTTCAGTTCGCCGTCGTTGACCTTCGATTTCACGTTCTCAGGCAGGCTGGAGACACCCGGGAGCTTATCCATCAGGCCCGCCAGGCCGCCCATGTTGTTCATCTGCTCGAGCTGGTCGCGCATGTCGTTGAGATCGAAGCGCTTGCCCTTCATGACCTTCTCGGCCAGTTTCTGGGCTTTCTCGTGATCGACCTTGCGCTCAACTTCCTCGACCAGCGACAGCACATCGCCCATGCCGAGGATGCGCTGGGCGACGCGATCCGGATGGAACGGCTCGAGGGCGTCGGTCTTTTCGCCGGCGCCGAGGAACTTGATCGGACGGCCGGTGACATAGCGCACCGACAGTGCCGCACCGCCACGGGCGTCACCGTCCGTCTTGGTCAGCACGACACCGGTGAGCGGCAGCGCATCGGCGAACGCCTTGGCGACATTCGCCGCGTCCTGGCCGGTCATCGAATCGACGACGAACAGGGTTTCGATCGGATTGATGGCGCCGTGGAGGGCTTTGATCTCCTCCATCATGGCTTCATCGACGTGCAGGCGGCCGGCGGTATCCACCAGCAGCACGTCGATCACCTCACGGCGAGCGGCGGCCACGGCGGCTTTCGCGATATCGACCGGATTCTGGCCGGCCTCGGACGGGAAGAACGAGACATCGGCCTGGGAGGCGAGCGTGCGCAGCTGCTCGATGGCGGCCGGACGGTAAACGTCGCAGCTCACGACCATGACGCGCTTCTTCTTGCGCTCCTTGAGGAAGCGCGCGAGCTTGCCCACCGTGGTGGTTTTACCCGCACCCTGCAGGCCGGCCATGAGGACCACGGCGGGCGGCTGGGTGGCGAGGTTCAGCTCGCTGTTCGCGGCGCCCATGACAGCGGTGAGCTCATCGCTGACCACTTTGACCAGAGCCTGGCCCGGCGAAAGGCTCTTGAGCACCTCCTGACCGACGGCACGCACCTTCACGCGCTCGACCAGCGCCTTCACCACCGGGAGGGCCACGTCGGCCTCGAGCAGCGCGATGCGCACCTCGCGCAGGGTCTCGCGGATGTTTTCTTCAGTCAGCCGGCCGCGACCACGCAGGCGGTTGACGGTATCGGAGAGGCGTTGGCTGAGCGATTCAAACATGGCGGGAGCCGTCGGGGATGCCGTAAACGACCGATTATAGCCGGTAACCACGGCGTAGGCGCCCACCCTGTGGGCGACATCATTTCGCGGTGGGGCAACACGCCCCAGGCGCTTTCGCGAAGGGAGTCGCCCACAGGGTGGGCTCCTACAGGGCGCTGGCAAATGCCACTGTGTCGCATTCCGCTCCCCCGCCCCGCTATGCCACACTGCGCGTCCATGATCGTCACCCTCTCGCTGGCCGCCATTCTTTTCTACCTGTCCGCCGCCGGCGTCCTCGCCAGGCCGCTGGTGACGGGCGGGCAACCGTTGGCCCGCTGGGGCATGGCGCTTGCGCTGGTCGCCGCCCTGGCCCACGCCGGCGCGTTGCTTGGCGCACACCGTGGCACCCTGGATCTGCACTTCTTCGCCGCGCTCTCACTCGTGGCGTGGATCGCTTCGGCACTCACCCTGGTGGTAAACGTCTCGCGGCCGGTCGCCGGCCTGGGCATCCTGATTTTCCCGCTCTCGGCCGCCTTCCTGGCGATCGATGCCTTCCTCGCCCCGCGCACCGCGCCCATGGCGATGACGTGGCAGATCGAGATGCACGTCACGATCGCCGTGTTCGCGTTCGGCTTCCTCTCCCTCGCGGCCGCCCTCGCCATCCTGCTCGCTATCCAGGAACGCGCCTTGCGACGCAGCCGGTTCGGGCACTGGGTACGCGCCCTGCCCCCGCTGACGCTGACCGAGGTACTGCTGTTTCGCCTGATTGCCGTCGGTTTCGTACTACTCACCCTGACCCTTGTGACGGGCGCTCTGTTCGTCGGCGACCTGTTCAGCCAGCACCTGGTGCATAAGACCGTGCTATCGATCGTGGCGTGGGTGGTGTTCGGGGTGTTGCTATGGGGCCGCTGGCGCTACGGCTGGCGCGGCATCCGTGCGGTGAACCTGACGCTCACCGGCATGGGGATTCTGTTGCTGGCGTTTTTCGGCACGAAGCTGGTGCTTGAGTTGATCCTGCATCGCACGGCTTGAGGGTACGGCGTCGCCGCTTAGTTGGCTTTTCGCGCGCAAGCGCGCTCCTACGACAGCAGCTTCGTAGCTAGTCATTACTCCCTGGATGCGTCGATCGCCTGTGACAGGCGCTCTACCCCGATGACTTCCATGTCACCCACGCGGCCGCGCTTGGGTGCATTCGCAGCGGGCACGACGGCACGGCGGAAGCCGTGGGTGGCGGCTTCCTTCAGGCGCTCTTCGCCATTGGGTACCGGGCGGATTTCGCCCGAGAGGCCCACTTCACCGAAGGCAATGGTTTTCTCCGGCAACGGCCGGTCGCGCAGGCTGGACAGCACCGCCATGAGCACGGGCACATCCGACGCGGTCTCCTGCACACGGATGCCACCGACGACGTTCACGAACACGTCCTGGTCGTAGGCAGCTACGCCACCGTGCCGGTGCAGCACCGCCAGCAGCATGGCAAGACGGTTCTGTTCAAGGCCCAGCACGACGCGGCGCGGGTTACCCAGCGACGATTGATCCACGAGCGCCTGCACCTCGACCAGCAACGGCCGGGTGCCTTCACGGGTGACCATCACAGCGCTGCCCGGGGTCGGCCCGGCATGCGCGGACAGGAAGATCGCCGACGGGTTCGGCACTTCGCGCAGGCCCTTTTCCGACATGGCGAACACGCCCAGCTCGTTCACTGCGCCAAAGCGGTTCTTGAAAGCACGCAGCACGCGGAAGCGGCTGCCGGATTCGCCTTCGAAATACAGCACCGCATCGACCATGTGCTCAAGCACGCGCGGGCCCGCGATACCACCCTCTTTCGTCACATGGCCCACGAGGAACACGGAGGTACCGGTCTCCTTGGCGAAGCGGGTGAGCTTGGCGGCCGATTCGCGCACCTGGCTCACCGAACCGGGCGCCGCGGTTAGCATCTCGGTCCAGATGGTCTGGATGGAATCGATGACCAGCACGCGCGGCCGTGCCGCAGCGGCCTGCTCAAGAATGCGCTCGATACAGGTTTCCGCGAGCGCATGCAGCGGCGCCAACGGCAAATCGAGCCGCTGCGCGCGACCGGCGACCTGTGCAAGCGATTCCTCGCCGGTTACGTAGAGGCTGGGCAGCACCGCACCGAGCGTGCCGAGCATCTGCAGCAGCAGCGTTGATTTGCCGATACCCGGGTCACCACCAATCAGCACCACGGAGCCATCGACCAGGCCACCGCCCAGCACGCGATCAAGCTCGCCAATACCCGTATTGGTGCGTGCTTCCGCGGTGAACAGCACTTCAGTGAGTGGCGTGATCTGGGGGGCGCCCGCTGCGTTGCCCGCGTACCCTCCGCGTCGCGCGCCTGCCGTGGCTACAGCGTTTGGCTTCGCCGGTTGCACAACGAACTCGGAAAGCACATTCCATTCGCCGCATTCGGCGCACTGGCCTTGCCACTTGCTGTGTTCGGCGCCGCACTGGGTGCAGACGTAGGCGGTCTTGGCTTTGGCCACGATGTTCGGCTTCCTGGAAAGGCAGGCGGGCTATATAGCGCACCCGCGTCGCACGGCGCGATATTGGGGCGTTAGCCCTCGTCTTCCACGAAGAGTACGCGACGCGTCATGCCACAGGTGAGATCGTAGGAGATCGTACCGGCGGAGGCCGCCACCGTTTCCACCGGCAGGCCTTCACCCCAGAGCGTGACGCGGTCGCCTACACGCGCATCGGGGACGCCGCGCAGATCAAGCGTGATCAGGTCCATGGATACGCGACCGACGAGCGGGGCCAGCTTGCCACCCACCAGAACGGGCGTTCCTTCCGCGGCGCTGCGCGGGTAGCCGTCGCCATAGCCGATCGCCGCCACGCCGACCGCCATGTCCTCGGGGCACGTATAGGTACCGTTGTAGCCCACGCGTTCACCTTTCGCGAGGTGGTTGATCGCGACCAGGCGGGTGGCCAGCGTCATGGCCGGGCGGAATCCGAAATCAGCGCCGCTACGGCCTTCAACCACGGAAAGACCGTAAAGCAGGCCACCCGTGCGAACCCAATCGCCACGCGCATCGGGCCAACCAAGCACCGCCGCAGAGTTTGAAAGAGCCCGCGGGCCCTCAAGCCCTTCGGTCGCCTCGCGAAAGCGCTGGATCTGCAGGGCCGTATCGTGGCCTTCGAATTCTTCAGACGAAGCGAAGTGGGTCATGAGGCCTACCTCCGTGGCGATGGCGGGCATGGCCTTCAGCAGCCCATGAACCTCGCGCGCCCTCGCCGGCGCGAATCCAAGCCGATGCATGCCGGTATCCACCTTGATCCACACCGCCAGGCTTCCGCGGGCGGGATCGGCCTTGGCCAGCCAGGGCAGCTGGGCATCGTGATGAATCAGCGCCTCCAGCCGGAGCCGCTGCATTTCCGCGATATCGGCGGCAGTATCGGGCCCGGAAAGCACGACGATGCGCTGCCGATGCCCTGCCGCACGTAAGCGCAGGCCGTCGGCAATGGCAGCCACCGCAAACGCTTCGGCATCGTCATCCAGCGCCCGCGCAACGCGCTCGAGGCCATGCCCATACGCATCCGCCTTTACCACCGCCATGACGCGGGCGCCCGCCGCCAATGCCCGCACGCGGGCGAGATTGTGGCGCAGGGCACCCAGGTGGATGGTAGCGACGGTGGTACGGCTCATGGATAAGCGGCGTCAGTGAAAGACCGCCCAGTCTAGCCGCATCCGCCGGGCATCCGTGTGGCGCAGGTGTGGCGAGGGCCGGTGCTGGCAAGGACAGATCGCGCCAGCACCGGCGCACAGCGCCCGTGGCGCGGTTACTTCGAAAGCTGGATCAGTGCCGACGACACCCAGCCCTTGTTGCCGAGTTCATCCTGCACTTCCCACATCATGCCGTCCTTGTTACCCGTCGGGTACAGCATCATGCCGGGATCCAGCGTGCGCACGGGGGCACCGGTGCCCTTGGCGTTCGCCAGCAGGCGGCCGGGTTTGGCCATGGTGACGGCCTGCTGCGCATTGTCGGCCGAAGCGTTGCCACTCAGGCCGCCCAACTGCCCAACGAGGTCGTTATAAGCCTGGAGGTAGGCCATGGTGATCAGCTGGCCCATTTCGGTGTTCGCGTAGCCGCCCACGCCGGCACCGCCGACGCCGGAGCTGCCGAACAGCGCACCGGAAGCGTTGATGCCCAGATCGGTCTTCTTGGCCTGGCCCTGGGCCATCGCCACCTGCTCGCTCGAGCGAACATCGGTGATGCTGAGCACGACGTCCGCGGTCTTGGTCTTGAAGCTCACGTTGCTGGCGATACGGCCCACCTTGCTGCCCATCAGGCCGCCAAGCACGCCGCCCACGCCACCACCGGCCGCGTCGTCGTTCTTCGACACGAGGTCAGGCACCATCACGTAATCGGCCGCCTTGAGCTGGCCCTTGCCCACGTTCGACTGCACGCGCAGCTCGCCGCTGGCACCGAGTTCACGCTCCTTCATCGCCTGGTTGAGGCCCGCGCCACGGTCCACCAGGGTGAAGCAGTGCGACTTCATCACGAAGACCTTGATCAGCTTGGACGGCGCGGGCAACTGCTGCGCGGTCCACCAGCTCACACCGCCTTCGGGCTCTTCCACGGCCAGCGTGCCCAGGGGCTTCGCGCAGGTCGGGATCTCACTCATCTTCTCGTCACGCAGCTGCTGTGCGCTCTTGATCTGCGCCTGGCTGGCCGGTGCAGCCAGGGCTGCCACCACCAACGCCATTACGCCGGCGAAACGCCGGGTTCTCGTGCCTTCCATATCATCAAGCCCCTTTACGATCCGGTGGGTCGTCAAACGCCGCTCTCCCCGGACCGGTACGAAGAGCGAGCACATGCACTCGGGCGCCGATGAAGGCACGGCCTTCACCGGCGCCCGAAGGCGAGAAGCGTTGGAAGACGCGATGATCCGGAACGGAAACATCGCCAGGCGAACATCCACTGTCACGAAGCCGGATGACACACGGCGATCTGTCGCACTCCTCTTGCGGCCCCATCCGGGGGGCGATCAGTGACCGCAACCCGTTCGTGGCAGATGGTAGCAAGGGAAAGTGGCGTCTTCCACCTCAGCGCGTGAGATCGAAGTTTTCCGAGGAGAGCCAGCCGCGGTTGCCGTGCTCATCCTCGACTTCCCACTGCAGGCCCATCTTGTCGCCCGTCGGATACACCGGCATGCCCGGCTCCAGCTTGCGTACCGCCTTGGATTTGACATCCGCGGCCGCGCGCAACGTGGAGGGCTTGTTCACCGTGCCGGCCTGGCGGGCATTCGCTGCCGATGCACTGCCTGGCAAACCGCCAAGTTCACTCACCAGTTTGGTGTAGGCATCCAGGTAGGCCATGGTGATGACCTGGCCCTGGGGCGTGTTCGCGTATGCCCCCACCGCGGCACCGCCAGCGGCTGACGAACCCCATATGCCTCCCGAGACGCCAAAGCCGAGGTCGTTCTTCTCACCGTGGCCTTCGGTCAGCGCCACCTGCTCCGATGACCGCACATCCGTCACGGTAAGCACGACATCCGCCGTCTTGGAGTTGATGGTAATGTTGCTGGCCACCGCCCCGGCCGGACCACCGATGAGGCCGCCCACCAGGGCGCCGAGCCCCGCACCGCCTGCATTGCGGTTGCTGGCGACGAGATCGGGCACCATGACGTAATCCGCCACCTTGATCTGCCCCTTGCCAAGGTTGGACCCGCCACGCAGATCGCCACCGGCAGCCAGCTCACGCTCACGCATGGCCGCGTTCATACCCATGCCACGATCCACCAGCGTGAAGCAGCCGGATTTCTGCACGAATACCTTGATCAGCCGCGTGGGGGAAGGCAGCTGCTGCTGCGTCCACCAGTGCACGCCGCCCTCGGGCTCGATGACCGAGATGCTGCCCAGCTTCTTGCCGCACTTGGGTATGGCCTGCACTTTTGCTTCGTGCTCGCGCTGTGACTTGGTCACCAGTGGGTTGGTGGCCGTGCATGCCGTAAGCGCGAACGACATACCGATAGCCGCCACGGTCGTAGCGGCGGTCTTGCTGAAGAGTTCCATGAGTGGTCCCTGTCCTTGCGCGCCCGGAAGAAAGACCTGCCCGGGTTACGGGCGCGTGGACGGACAGGCTGTCGCGAGACCGGGAAATGCTATCGGTCGCCGCGCAAGGACAGGATTAGGAGAACTCCTAAAAGTTCGTACGAATCGCCCACTATGTGTTGTGGGCGCACACCTACAAATCAGGAGGTCGTATCAACGAGCGCGGCATCGATGGCTTTCTGCGCCAGCGGCGCCATGACCTTGTAGCCCTTCGCGTTGGGATGCAGGCCATCGTCGCTCAGGTCGGCGCGCAGTTGGCCCGTCTTGTCCAGCATCGCATCGAAATAATCGATATATCCCAGGTGTTCGCGCGTGGTGTAGTCGCGAATCCAGGCATTCAGCGTCTTGATATCCGCTGGCGGGCGGCGCGTGCTTGATGTGGCATCGTGGTAGTTGCTGATGGGCAGCAGGTTGGCGATGACCACGCGAATGCCATGGGCACGTGCAAGCTCGGCCATCGACATCAGGTTGTCTTCGATCATCTGCACCGACGACGGGCCCGTATTGCCGGCGATGTCATTGGTTCCAGCAAGGATGACCACCACCGCGGGCTTCAGCGCGATGACATCGGCGCGAAAACGCACCAGCATCTGCGGCGTGGTCTGCCCGCTGATGCCGCGGTTGATATAGCCCTTGCCCGGGAAAAATTCGCCGACCTGGCGGCCCCAGCCGTCGGTGATCGAATCCCCCATGAAGACGACACGCTTTTCACCCGGCTTCCCGGCCGGATACGCTTCATTCTCGCGGGCGTAGCGCTCCAGTTGCGGCCAGTCATTCAAGCGCCGCTCGATATCGGCCTTCTGGTCGGCCGAGGGGTGCTCGGGAAGCACCTGGCGCTCGGTATTCGTCGCCAAACTCGCGGTAGTCACCGCACACAGAGCCATCGCAAGCATCACGTCACGCAACATGAGTCCCTCCTCCGTTATGGCCCGGCGTGGGCTATCCCCCGATACTGGGAGAGCGGGGCCCCACACGCAACGGGCGGATGTCACAACTTCGTTACCCCACCCATCGGGTGGAAGGTGAGGATCCCGTCGTCTATGGGGTCGTCGAGCAGCACGCGGCGATCTGTTTCGTAGCGGTGGGTAACGTGCCAGGGGCCTTCCCTGCCCTGCCTGGGTAGCTGGGCCTCGCCGCGCATGACGTAGCCGGCGTGCAGTGAATCCATGATGCAGGTATTCGTGGCCTGCCCCGGCGATGCTGGTGGAACGACGACATGTGCGCCCTGCGCATCCATGGCCTGTAGCAGGCGACATACATATTGCGCGGCCAGGTCCACCTTTAGCGTCCATGACGCATTGATGTATCCGAACAGCACCGCCGCGTTCGGGATGCCTTCGAGGAGCACGCCCTTGTAGGTCATGATGCGACCCGGGTCACGTGGTTCGCCGTCCACATCCACCGTCATGCCACCCAGCACCTGGAGCTGGAAGCCGGTCGCGCTGACCACGATGTCCGCGTCGATCGTTGCGCCCGACGCCAGGGTCAACCCGGTGGGAGTGAAATGTGCCACGGTGTCCGTCCACACCGACGCCTTGCCGTCACGCAAGGCATCGAACAGATCGTTGTCGGGCACGACGCAAAGCCGCTGTGTCCACGGCGCATAGTCGGGAGTGAAGTCAGCGAGTGACGCAGCACCGTCAAGGCGCCGACGCACACCGGCCAACAGCAGTGCGCGAATGCGTCTTGGCCAGCGCATCGCAGCTTTGTAGAGCGCCCGCTGGAGCGCGATATTCCTGCGCCGGGCCAGCGCGTAAACGATACGCTCCGGCAACACGTGCAGCAGGGCCGCCGATATGGCATCACGCGACGGCACCGGGAGCACATAGCCCGGCGAGCGCTGCAGCATGGTCACATGCGCCGCCTTTTGGGCGAGCGCCGGCACCAGCGTGATAGCCGTCGCCCCGCTACCAATCACGACCACGCGCTTGCCTTCCCACTGAAGGTCGGCAGGCCAGTGCTGCGGATGAACGAACCGCCCCTGGTAATCGGGAAGCCCGGCGAATTCGGGTACGTAGCCCCGATCGTAGGCGTAATAGCCCGTGCAGCCGATAAGGAAATCGGCGCTGAAGACGTGCGACTCGCCATCTTCGTCGACCGCCGTAACGGCCCACCGCCCGGCTGATGACGACCACGCGGCGTGCGTGGTCTGCATGCCAAATCGCACCAGCCGCTCGATGGCGTACTCGCGAGCCGAGTCATTGATGTACTTGAGGATGGCCGGCCCATCCGCCAGCACCTTCAGCTCGTTCCAGGGCCGGAACCCGAAGCCAAAGGTAAACATGTCCGAATCCGAGCGAACGCCCGGGTACCGGAAAAGGTCCCAGGTGCCCCCGATCGCTCGCCGCCGCTCGAGAATCGCTACCCGCTTGCCCGGGCAGGCCATGGCCAACCGGCACGCCATGCCGATGCCGGATAGCCCTGCGCCGATAATGAGGACATCGAAGTGCTCGCTGGCCATGCGCACCCCCGTCGATATGACGAGGGTACGCCGATCAGTCGAAGGTGCCTACGTAGGAATCCGGGGCCCAGTTTTCGAACTTGGTGTAATGGCCCAGGAAGGCCAGCTTCACCGTATCGGTGGGGCCGTTACGCTGCTTGCCGATGATGATTTCGGCCAGGCCCTTATCGGGCGATTCCTTGTTGTAGTAGTCGTCGCGGTAAATGAACATGATGACGTCCGCATCCTGCTCGATAGCGCCGGATTCGCGAAGATCGGACATCATCGGCCGCTTGTCGGCACGCTGCTCCAGCGAGCGGTTGAGCTGCGACAGCGCAATCACCGGCACGTTCAGCTCTTTCGCGAGGGCCTTCAGGCCGCGCGAGATCTCCGAGATTTCCGTCGCGCGGTTTTCGCTGTGGCCGGGAATCTGCATGAGCTGAAGGTAATCGATCACGATCAGGCCCAGGCCGTGTTCACGCTGAAGGCGGCGCGAGCGCGAACGCATTTCCACCGGCGACATCGCAGGGGTATCGTCGATGAAGATCTTGGCGTCGGAAAGCATGGTGATGGCCGAGGTGACGCGCGGCCAATCTTCTTCGGCCAGGTCGCCGTTGCGCAGGTGCTGCGCATGGATACGGCCAAGCGAAGAAATGAGACGGAATGCCAGCTGGGATGCCGACATTTCCATCGAGAACACTGCCACCGCCTTCTTCGAGCGCATGGCGGCCGCCTCGGCCAGGTTCAGTGCGAATGCCGTCTTACCCATCGACGGACGTGCGGCGACGATGATCAGGTCGGAGGGCTGCAGGCCTGCCGTGAGTTCATCCAGGTCGGTGAACCCCGTCGAAAGACCGGTGAGCTGACCACGGTTCTCGTAGCGCTCGGTAAGCTGGCGGAATGCGTCGCTGACGGCTTCGCGCATGGACACGATGTCCTTCTTGCCGCGCGCGCCGGATTCGGCAATGCGGAACACGCGCTGCTCGGCGAGCTCCATCACTTCCTGGACGCTTTTACCCTCGGGACGGAAACCATCCTCGGTAATGGCCGTACCCGCATCGATGAGCTTGCGCAGTACGGATTTCTCGCGAACGATATCGCCATAGGCGGCGATGTTCGCCGCGCTGGGCGTCGAGTTGGCCAGTTCCAGCAGGTACGTGGGGCCACCGACCATTTCATCCAGGTCGTTGGACTGGAACCACTCGCCGAGCGTGATGGCGTCGCAGGGCATGCCCTTGCCGGCCAGTTCGTTGATGGCCCGCCAGATCATCCGGTGATCCTTGCGGTAGAAATCCTCATCGGTGAGCTTATCGGCCACCTTGTCCAGCGAATCCGGCGAAAGCATGAGGCCACCCAGCACCGCCTGCTCCGCTTCAATGGAGTTAGGTGGGACGCGAAGGGCATCGATGGCGGAGGGCTCGCGGCGGCGGCGCTCACCGCGCTCGCCACGATCGCCGCGGTTGCCGCGCTCGGGATTGAAGGACATGGATTACCTCGTCATGCAGGCGGCGCTGACCCGGGCCCGGGTTGCCGTGCAGGCATGATACGCGCAGGGGTCGCACGCGTTGAGAGGATAAGTCTGTGGATAACTTGTGGGAAAGGCGCGAAACGGGTTATTTCGGCGGCTTGCCGTAACGATATTCGCCGATCAGCCAGAATTTCCGCTCGTCCACGCCATGCCGATGGGCCCGGTAATCACCGTACTGGGCTTCCAGTGAGAAGCCCCGGCCGAGGTCGACCAGCACGCCGGCATCCACTTCGTCGCCCAACATGGCGCGCCCCTGCACGGGCCGGAAATGCCGGTAGGTAACCTGCCACGTGACGGGACGGCCCACGTCCAGCGTGCCGAGCAGCCCCACGTAGCGCTCCCGCAACCCGCTGTTGGGGATGCGGAAAGCCACCACCCACCCGTTGAACGCGCGCGCGGCACCGTAAGCCACGTTGACCGCGTTACGCCCATTACCCTGCAGCATCTCCTCGCCCACGCGCGCCGATAGCGGCGTGTAGCCGAATGTCGCATCAAACAGGTGGTAACCAAGGCTGAAGTCGGCCGGGTTGTTGGCATAGTCGTACTGGCGCGCCATCTCCGAGGTCCAGGTCAACGTGGGACCGCCCTGACCCAGCGCCTGCGTACCGGTGTAGCGCAGGCCCAGGGTTTTTACCGAGTTCGATGCGATCGTGTCATTGCGCACGAAATAGCCATAGGCGGTGAGCTTACCGACGGGCAGCGCCTGGTCGGCGTGGAGCAAGTGGGCGTTGAGCTTCCAGCGGCGCTGGTCGCGATCGTCGAAATCGGCGCCCACCGTTCGGTTCACCCGCCCCAGCCAGTAGTACTCGAGCTGGGCACCCTTCCAGGCCTTCCATGCGACGTGGGCACCGTCGTACGACTGCAGGTTCTGCCGCCAGGGGTTATTGCTGAAGAAGCGGCCGTTATCGATACGAACGTACTGGCGCCCCGCGCGCAGGGCGATGTCGCCCTTCTGATAGTTGATCCAGGCATTGGTGATGCCCGTGGACGCCGGATCCGCCTCGGCCGGATAAGGCGTGATGCGGGCGGAGCCATCATCGTATTGCTGGCCAAACAGGGACCAGGTGCGAATGCCCTCGCCATAGGCGCTCCATCCCTCGCCGATAGCCCACAGATAACCCAGCTGCAGGCGCTGGGTGTTGGCATGGCCACGCTTGGGCTTGGCGTCGGAATGCAGGTTGCTGTACCGGTAGCGCGTCTCGATATACGGCGCGCTCTCCAGGGGCGCTTCGGCCGCGAATGTGGACATCCCCACCATGGAACTCCCGGCCATGCCCAGGCACGACCGCCACCACCGTTGCTTCATTTCCAACCGATCCTGCCACTGCGTAATCGGTGAATGTAGGCAGGCAAGGTGGAGAGTGCCAAGGTGTCGGGGTGGCAAGCCTTGTGTGGCGGGGCTTCCAGGCGGTTGGACGGCCGTGGCGACAACACACGCGTATGAGAAATGTAGGAGCCAAAAAAAACGGGCGCCCTTCAGGGCGCCC
Organism: Luteibacter aegosomatissinici; assembly: GCF_023078495.1. NCBI lineage: Bacteria > Pseudomonadati > Pseudomonadota > Gammaproteobacteria > Lysobacterales > Rhodanobacteraceae > Luteibacter > Luteibacter aegosomatissinici. The sequence continues at coordinate 3,474,240 of NZ_CP095742.1, forward strand.
GTTTGGTAACGCTAGCGGCAGTGCGGAGCTTACGCGCCGACGACCTTGACCTTGACCGTCTGCGTCACGTCGGCGTGGAGGACGATGGTGACCTCGTAATCGCCGGTGTTGCGGAACGGGCCTTCGGCCTGGATGACTTCGCTCTTGTCGACGTTCAGGCCCTTGGCGGTGAGCGCTTCAGCGACATCACGCGGGGTGACCGAACCGAACAGCTTGCCTTCCGGCGAAGCGTTCACTTCGATGGTGACTTCGGCGTTTTCGAGCTTGGCAGCGCGGCCTTCGGCGCCCGACAGCTGTTCCTTCGCCTTGGCTTCGTACTCGGCGCGACGCGCTTCGAACGCTTCCAGGTTGGCGGCGGTGGCGCGAGCGGCCTTGCCGGTCGGGAGGAGGAAGTTACGACCGTAACCCGGCTTGACGTTGACCTTGTCGCCGAGGTTGCCGAGGTTCTTCACCTTCTCGAGGAGAATGAGTTCCATGGGGTATTCCTTTTCGTTAGCACGGGTGTGGCCCGCGCAGCCAGGACGGTTGTCCGAAATGTGCCTTCAGGTGGAAAACCCTCCCCCATGCGGGAGAGGGTTACCAAAATCAGACGTCGTGGTTGTCCGTGTACGGCAGCAGCGACAGGAAGCGGGCGCGCTTGATAGCGGTCGCCAGCTGGCGCTGGTAGCGCGCCTTGGTGCCGGTGATGCGGCTCGGGACGATCTTGCCGTTCTCAGTGATGTACTGGCGGAGGGTGTTGAGATCCTTGTAATCGATCTCCTTCACGCCCTCAGCGGTGAAGCGGCAGAACTTGCGGCGGCGGAAAAACTTGGACATGTCTATATTCCCCGATTAATCGTCGCTGTCGACGTCGTTGTCGCTGTCGCGACCGCCACGGCGATCGTCGCCGTCGTTATCGTCGTCACGGCGACGCGAACCCTTCTGCTCATCCTTTTCCTTGCTCTTCAGGATGAACGACTGTTCGGTGTCGGCTTCGTCACGACGGATGACCAGGTGGCGCAGGACGGCGTCGTTGAAACGGAAACCCGTCTCGAGCTCGTTCAGGGCGTTCTGCGAAACCTCGATGTTCAGCATCACGTAGTGAGCCTTGGCGAGGTTTTCGATCGGGTAAGCCAGCTGGCGGCGGCCCCAATCTTCCAGACGGTGGATCTTGCCGTTGTCGCCTTCGATCAGCGTCTTGTAACGCTCGATCATGGCCGGCACCTGCTCGCTCTGGTCCGGGTGGACCAGGAACACGACTTCATAATGACGCATGGTGGCTCCTTGTGGATGCACCCCTTACGGGGATGGCAGCCTCCCGGACGTACGTACCGGTGAGGCAAGAAACCCCTCGTACGCCGAGGGGTAGCCGCGCATCGTAACTGGCGGACCGGGGTAATTTCAAGAGGTTAGGCTCGCCAGTGGCCACTTCGCGGCCTTATGAAGGGTAAATCGACAGCCGCGCCCGTCACAGGGGCACGGTAGCTGACGATTTCCAGCAGGCCGCAGGCCGCGACTCACCGCCTGCGCAGCAGGCGGCTCACGAGACGGTGAAACTCTCCCCACACCCGCACTCGCCCGTGGCATTGGGGTTATGGAAGACGAACGAGGCATTGAGCCCCTGGCGCTGGAAATCGATGACCGTGCCATCGACCAGTACCAGGCTCTTCGGGTCGACCACGACCCGGATCCCGTCGATATCGAGGACCTGATCCTCCGGGCCCACGGCGCCGGCCAGGTCCACGACGTAGCCGAAGCCCGAGCAACCCATGCGTTTCACGGCGAAGCGGACACCCGCAGCCTCGGGCGCTTTCGCGAGGAAAGCACGCATGCGGTCGGAGGCGGCGGGAGTGATCTGGATGCTCATGAAAGCGTTTTCTTGCCGTGGTATACCGGGGAACGGTCCCGTTCACGCGACCGTTACTTTATTATACAGGGTCGCGTTCCTACGCGCCCGATATGCGGCGCCCTTTCTGGAGTTTCAATCGATGACGGTGGTAAGCGTCAAGCAGGCCCTCGCCGGCGGCACGGCCGCGGCGGATCAGGAAGTCACGGTACGTGGCTGGGTGCGCACCCTGCGCGAATCCAAGGGCGGCCTCTCGTTTGTAAACGTGAGCGATGGCTCCTGCTTTGCCCCCATCCAGGTGGTCGCCACCGCCGATCTCGCCAATTACGAGACGGACGTGAAGCACCTTTCGGCCGGCGCGGGTGTCATCGCCACCGGCAAGCTGGTGCCCTCGCAGGGCAAGGGCCAGGCGTTCGAGATCCAGGCGTCGAAGATCGAAGTCACCGGTTTCGTCGAGAACCCGCTCACCTACCCGATCCAGCCCAAGCAGCACTCCATGGAGTTCCTGCGCGAAGTGGCCCACCTGCGCCCGCGCACCAACCTGTTTGGCGCCGTTACCCGCGTGCGCCACACCATGATGATGGCGATCCACCGCATCCTCACGGAGCAGGGCTTCTTCTGGATCAATACGCCGATCATCACCACCTCCGATGCCGAAGGCGCCGGCGACATGTTCCGCCTGTCCACCCTGGACCTGGCCAACCTGCCCCGTGACGACAAGGGCGGTATCGACTGGAAGAAGGATTTCTTCGGCCGCGAAGCATTCCTTACGGTATCCGGCCAGCTCAACGTCGAAGGCTATGCCATGGCGATGAGCAAGGTGTACACGTTCGGCCCCACGTTCCGCGCCGAGAACTCCAATACCACGCGCCACCTGGCCGAGTTCTGGATGGTGGAGCCGGAAGTGGCCTTCGCCACCCTCAGCGATATCGCCGACCTGGCCGAAGTCTTCCTGAAGGGCATCTTCAAGGCCGTACTCGACGAGCGCGCCGACGACATGGCGTTCTTCGACGAGCGCGTCATGCCGGGCGCCATCAAGCGCCTGGAAGATTTCATCGCAAAACCCTTCGAACGCATCGACTACACCGATGCGATCGACATCCTGCAGAAGTCCGGCAAGAAGTTCGAGCACCCGGTCGCCTGGGGCGTGGACCTGCAGACCGAGCACGAACGCTTCCTCGCCGAGGAACATGTGGGCCGTCCCGTGGTCGTCATGAACTACCCGGAAGAGATCAAGGCCTTCTACATGCGCCTGAACGACGATGGCAAAACCGTGGCCGCCATGGACGTGCTGGCCCCGGGCATCGGCGAGATCATCGGCGGTGCCCAGCGCGAGGAGCGCCTGGATTACCTCGACCGCCGCATGGATCAGTTCAAGCTCGATAAGGACACCTATAACTGGTACCGCGACCTGCGCCGCTACGGCACCGTGCCCCACGCCGGCTTCGGCCTGGGCTTCGAGCGCCTGCTGGTGTACGTCTGCGGCCTGGGCAACATCCGCGATGCCATCCCCTACCCTCGTGCGGCAGGGAGCGCCGAGTTTTAATCCAACGAATCGATCATGCCCCGCATACTCACCCGCCTGTTCCCCCTTGCCGTCGCCCTCACTGTGCTGGGCGGCTGCAAGACGATCGTGCCGCCGAACTTCCGGCCGCCGGAAAATCCGTCGGTCACGGTGGATCTCGCCCGCAAGGCCCTCGACGACGCCAACCCGTGCTGTGGCAGCTTCGCCGACCTGTCCTACCAGGACATGCTGCCCTGGCAGCCGAAGCGCTTTGAACTGACCAAGGACACGCCGGTCGCCAACCTCAATGGCGACCGCAGCTATTTCCTGGCGTTCCGGCTGCCGCAGGGCGCGCAGACGCCCTACACGATCGCCATGAAATCCGAGCTCAACGGCCGGTGGCTCAGCTCGAGCTACCTGTTCGCGCCGACGGTGGTGATCCTGGACGACGCATTCCAGCCGCTGCACGCGGAAGATATCCAGCTGTGCGAGTACATCGGCTGGACCAGCGAAACGACCGGCGCGTTCGGCCGGTTCAAGGTGGAAGACGATCGCGCGCGCTACCTGGTGGTGTACTCCTCCGCCAAGCAGCAGAAGAGCCAGACGTATTGGGAACAGTCGCCCACGACGTTCTCGGCCGAGGCACCGATCAAGATGAACTCGGCGGGCAACTTCAAGATCCAGCACGGCCCCGATGGCGTGGTGTATGTCGGCATCGAGAACGACACCTACAAAAGCGCGCTGAAGAACGCCGTGTGCGGCCAGGCCGCCCCGGGCAATGGCGTGATCAACACCCTGAAGGATGTGGTCAGCACCGATCTGCTCGGCAAGGATGCGCAAAAGAAGGAAAAGGGTAGCTAAGCCCCATGGTCGCCGCGGTTTACACCTATCTCCTGCTGCTCATCGGCGCGGTGCTGTTCTTCGTGCTGCATTTCGTGGCGCAGTGGCGCTTCTCCAGCCTGCTGAAGAATCGCTACCCCGACCAGTGGAAAACCATTACCGAGGCGGATACCGGCCGTCCGAACGGCATGGCCAACTGGCTGCGCGTGCGCCGGGTGCTCCGCTCCGATGCCCCCGCCCTGTTCAACGATGCCGACCTGAACCGCTGGCAGGCCTGGTGGCGGCGTACCCCATGGCTGGCCTGGCCGTGCTGGTTTGCCGCGATGGCGATACAGTGGTGGGCGATGAAACAGGGCTGACCGCCCGCCACCCACCAAGGAGCGCCGCATGGATCTTCGCCTCACCGGACGTCACGCACTGGTCTGCGGCGCCTCGCAAGGGATAGGAAGGGCCACGGCGTTCGAGCTGGCCGAGCTCGGCGCCAGCGTCACCCTGCTCGCCCGCTCCGCCGATGCCTTGCAGGCCCTTGCGGCGGAACTGCCTGCCGCGCAGGCCGGGCAGAAGCACCGCTACCTCGCCGTGGACATGCTCGACACCGAGGCCCTGGCCGCCGCCGTCGGCGCGGTGGTGAAGGACCACGCCGTGCATATCCTGGTGAATAACAGCGGCGGCCCACCGCCGGGCGCGGTGCACGCGGCCGATACGGAGGCGTTCCTTACAGCCTTCCGCCAGCACATCGTCAGCGCCCAGGTACTGACGCAGGCCTGCCTGCCGGGCATGCGCGCGGCGCACTACGGCCGCATCGTCAATGTCATTTCCACCTCGGTGAAGGAGCCCATCCCCAACCTTGGGGTGTCCAACACCGTGCGTGCCGCCATGGCGGGCTGGGCGAAAACCCTTTCCGGCGAGGTGGCTCATGACGGCATCACCGTCAACAATGTCCTGCCCGGCTACACACGTACTCCGCGCCTGGACGCCCTCGTGGAATCCAGCGTGAAGGCCGGCCGTGGCCGTGACGAAGTCGAGCGCGGCCTGCTGGCCAGCGTGCCCGCCGCACGCTTTGGCGATCCGGCGGAAGTGGGCGCGGTCATTGCCTTCCTCGCCAGCCCCGCGGCCGGTTACATCAACGGCGTGAGCCTGGCGGTCGATGGCGGGCGCACCCGCAGCCTCAACTGAGGGAGGCCGCATGCTCACCCTCAGCAACCTGATCGACGGCGAACCACGGGCGCCGCGTAGTGGCCGCTACCTGGACGTGATCGACCCGGCCGTAGGGCAACCGTACGCGCGCTGCCCGGACTCCACCGCCGAGGATGTTGCCGATGCCGTCGCGGCGGCCACCCGGGCGCATCTGCGCTGGTCGACCATGGCCGCCGACGCCCGTGCCCGCTGCCTGTATCGGCTGGCCGACCTGATCGAGGCACGCATCGAGGACTTCGCCGCGGCCGAATCACAGGACAGTGGCAAGCCGCTGGCCCTTGCCCGCTCGCTCGATATCCCCCGCGCCATCGCCAACCTGCGCTTCTTCGCCGCGGCGGCCACCCAATTCGCCGGCGAATCGCACGCCATGGAACATGGCGCGATCAATTACACGCTGCGGCTGCCGCTCGGCGTGGTGGGGTGCATCAGTCCATGGAACCTGCCGCTCTATCTCTTTACATGGAAGGTGGCCCCTGCCCTGGCAGCCGGTAACGCGGTCGTAGCCAAGCCTTCCGAGGTAACGCCGCATACGGCCTGGTTGCTCGGTACGCTCGTGCGGGAGGCAGGTTTCCCCGATGGCATTTTCAATATCGTCCACGGCACCGGCCCGGCAGTCGGCGAAGCCATCGTCGTGCACGATGCGGTGAAAGCCGTTTCCTTCACCGGTAGCACGCGCACCGGCGTGGCGATCGCCGCGGCCGCCGCGCCCCGTCTCAAGAAGGTATCGCTCGAACTGGGCGGCAAGAATCCCGCCATCGTCTTCGATGATTTCGATTTCAATGAAAAGACGATGGCCACGATCGTCCGCTCCGGCTTCGCCAACCAGGGCGAGGTTTGCCTTTGTGGCTCACGGCTGTTCGTACAGCGCGGTATTTATGAGCGGTTCCGCGACGCGTATCTCGAACGCGTGCGCGCGCTACGCGTGGGCGATCCGCAGGATGCCACAAGCGATTTAGGCGCCCTTGTGTCAAAGGCGCACTTCGACAAAGTCATGGGCTGCATCGACCGTGCCCGCGCCGAAGGCGGCAACGTGCTGGTCGGCGGTGGCCAGGTACGCGTGGATGGCCGATGCGCCGAAGGTTGGTTCATTGCACCTACGGTCATCGAAGGCCTGCCGTTCGACGCGGCGACCAACCAGGAAGAAATCTTCGGCCCCGTGGTCACGCTCATCCCCTTCGATAGCGAAGATGAGGCGCTGGCCATGGCCAACGGCACGCCCTACGGGCTCGCCGCTTCGCTTTGGACCCACGATATCTCCCGCGCCCACCGCATGGCGGCGAAACTCGATTTCGGCATCGTATGGGTGAACTGCTGGATGCTGCGCGATCTGCGCACGCCATTCGGCGGCAGCAAGCAATCGGGCGTAGGCCGCGAAGGCGGTTTCGATGCCATGCGTTTCTTCACTGAAGCAAGGAATGTCTGCATTGACCACGGACTCTGACATCGTCCGCACCGACGGCGCCCCCGCGCCGGTGGGTGCTTACCCCCATGCGCGCCGCGTGGGCAACCTGCTGTTTCTTTCGGGCGTAGGCCCACGCACACCGGGCACCAACGCCGTACCCGGCAACGTGATGGACGCCAACGGCATCCTGGTGGCTTACGACATCGAGGCGCAGTGCCGCCAGGTGTTCGCCAATGTACGCGCCGTGCTCGAAGCCAGCGGTGCACGCTGGGAGGACCTGGTGGATATCACCGTGTACCTCACCAACATGGCACGCGATTTCGCGACCTATAACAAGCTGTATGCCGAGGCGTTCGCGGGCGTGGATGCGTGTCGTACAACGGTAGGCGTCACCGCCCTGCCAACACCCATCGCGATCGAGCTGAAGTGCGTGGCCGCGCTGCCCTTGTAGGAGCGCGCTCTTACAAGGGGACGGCCTATGGGGAGAGTGCCTTCGCACCATCCAGGCAGGCCTGCAGCATCTCGCCGATCAGCACCTGAACGCGCGCGGCCTGCTTGGGCAGGTACTCGAAGCTGTCTTCGTCCATGTAGGTCACCTGCGATAGTTCGAGCTGGATGGCACTGATGCCTTCCTCCGGCTTGCCGTAGTTGCGGGTGATGTAGCCACCCTTGAAGCGGCCGTTCGCCACGAACGAATAATCGTTCTGCGCCTCGAGGATCGCCGTGACCTTCGCCTGCAGGTCGGCATGGCAGCTGATGCCATCCGCGGTGCCCAGGTTCAGGTCTGGCAGCTTGCCGTCGAACAGCATGGGTACGTGGCTACGGATGGAATGCCCATCCCACAACACCACATGGCCATGCAGCTTGCGAAGCCGGCTGAGCTCGTCCCACAAGGCGCGGTGGTAGGGCTTCCACCAGTGCTTCACGCGGTCGGCGATCTCCCCGGCCTCGGGCTCGGCGCCACCGCGGTAGATGTCGTGGCCATCGAACATGATGGTCGGCACCAACCCGGTTTCCTTCTTGCCCGGGTAAAGCGCGTGGCCATCGGCCGGGCGGTTCAGGTCCACCACGTAGCGCGACACCACAGGGCGGATGACGCTCGCCCCCATGCCGCGGGCGAAGTCGTAGAGTTCCGCCACATGCCAGTCCGTATCCGGCGAGCGGCGCGCGGGCCGCTTCATGCGCGCGGCGATCTCATCGGGAATGACGCTGCCGTTGTGCGGCAGGCTGATCAGGAGCGGCGCGGTGCCGCGGTGCAGGGAATACGGGGTCATGGCATCAGTGTAATGCTCAACCGGGGACGCGATCACCCATGGTGACCATTTCTTCAGCGGAGGTGGGGTGGATGGCCATCGTGGCATCGAGGTCGGCCTTTGTTGCCCCCATCTTCACCGCCACGGCAAAGCCCTGCAGGATTTCGTCGACGCCGGGGCCCAGCATCTGCATGCCGACGATGCGCGAATCCTCCCCCACGCAGATGAGTTTGAAGCGTACGTACATGGGCCGATGGGCAAGCGCCAGCTGCATGGGTACGAAGGTCTGCTTATAGAGGTGTACATCGTCACCGAACGCCTCGCGGGCCTCCTGCTCGCTCATGCCCACGGTGCCCAGCGGGGGGTGCGAAAACACCACACTGGGGATGTTCTGGTAATCGAGTTTCGACTTCGGCAGGTTGCCGAACAGGCGATCGGCCAGCTTGCGACCGGCGTTCACCGCGACCGGCGTCAGCGCCATCCGCTGGGTGACATCGCCCACGGCGTACACACCCGGCACGCCGGTTTCCTGGAAATCGTCGACGTCGATCTGCCCGTCACCGTTAGTGCCCAGGCCGATGGCGGCAAGGTCCAGCGATGCCGTATTGCCGTGGCGGCCCACGGCCCATATCAAGAGGTCGTAGGGCCCAGGGTTCGTCCCTCTATCGCAATCGAGCATCAGGGCACCTGGGGTGCCATGAACAGCTTCGATCTGGCATTCGTAATTGATCGCGATGCCATGCTTGGTCATCTCCTCGCCAAGCTGGTACGCCATCTCCTCGTCGAACCCACCCATCAGCCGGTTGCGGACGTACAGGTCCACCTCACTGCCCAGCGCGCGCAATACACCCGCGAGCTCCACGGCCACGTAACCCCCGCCCACAATGGCCGTCCGCTTCGGGCACGCTCGCAGGTCGAAGAACCCATCGGACGATACGCCAAGATCGAACCCTGGTTTATCCAGACGGTTCGACGACGACCCCGTGGCGATGATGATGTGCGGCGCGGTAAGCACGCGGTCGCCGACGGCAATGCGCCGCGAATCGATGAAACGCGCCGTGGCGTGCACGAGCGTCACGCCCCATTTATCGAGCTGCTGCCGGTAGCTGCCATGGATGCGCTCGATGTAAGCCTGGCGCCGCGCGATGAAGCCTGGCCAATCGAGCGTGCCTGGCTTATCGGTGAAGCCATAATCGTGCGCGATGTACTGGGCCTCGGCCATCTGCGCGGCGTACCACATGGCCTTCTTCGGCACACAGCCGTGGTTGACGCACAAGCCACCCAACTCACGTGGTTCCACGAGGACCACTTTTGCACCGTGTTTTGCAGCGCGTATCGCCGATGCCAGGCCGCCGGAGCCTCCCCCGATCACGATTAGGTCGAAGGCTTCATGGGACATGCGTGGCTCCAGCGGGGCAAGGGTGGCGACACCGTAACAAACTCGCGCTCGCCTTGCGTGTGAATTCGCAGCCCCGCTAAAGCCCGAAGCGCGCGGGTGAATAGGGCGCCGCATCCAGCACGGGCGCCGGCCCCGCGAGCAGGCCGGCCACCAATTCGCCGGTGGCCGCGGACATGCTGATGCCAAGCATCCCGTGTGCCGTGGCGTACACCAGGTTCGACCACTGCGAGCTTGGTCCAATGATCGGCACTTCATCCACGCTCATCGGCCGCCAGCCCCACCATGGGGTGACTTCGCCCTGCCCTTCGGGTTCGTGCAGATACGCGGCGGCACCGCGGCGAAGCGCGTCGATGCGCACATCGTTCAGGCCTTCGCTGAAGCCGGAGAACTCCATGGTGCTGCCCAGGCGATACCCGGACACCCATGGCGTCACGCATACCGCCGCTTCGCGGAGCACGAGCGAATGCGTGGGTGCGTTCACCGGCGGCTTGTCCCAAGTCAGCGAATAGCCCTTGCCAGGCTGCATGGGCAGGCGAATATCGAGCAACTTGCTTACTAGCGGAGACCACGCACCGAGGGCCATCACAATGCGATCGCCCGTGAACACGCCACCGGTCGTGCGCACATGCGTGATGCGCGCACCCTCGATCACGAACGAATCGATGCGGGCTCCGGTTTCGATCGCGCCACCCAGTTCTCGGACACGCCGCGCCAGCTCGGCCACGTAAAGGTCGGGCCGCAATCGCGCATCGCCGGGGTGCAGGAGGCCGCCCACGACGCCCTCGCGCAAGGACGGTTCAAGAGCCAGGACGTCATCGCCTATGAGCATCCGCACATCCATGCCGAGGCGGCGTAGCAGCTCAACGTGGGCGCGATCATGCTGCAGCGCTCGCTCATCGCGATACACATAGAGCTCGCCGACGTCCTCGAACTCGCAGGCAAGATCGTCGCTGGCGATCAGTTCGCCGATGAGGGCGCGCGACCGCTCAAGGATGGCCCCACGGGCTTCACCCGCGCGCTGGAAGTCACGCCAGGTGCAACGCCTGGCAAATCCGAGCAGCCAACGCGCACGCTCCGGATCAGGCAGCGGGTTCACGTACAGCGGGGCGTCCTTGCGCAGCATCGAGCGCAGGGCCGTGCCCACCATGCCCGGCATGGTCAGGGGGCCGGCGTGGCTCGGGGTCACGGTGCCACAGTTGCCATGTGAACTACCGCTGCCAGGCGTGTGCTGTTCGAGTACACGCACACTCGCGCCAGCTTTCAGCAGGTAAAGCGCACAAGCCAGGCCGACCACACCCCCGCCCATGATCAGCACATCGCTTCGGGATCTATCCATGGCGCCAGTTTAACGGCCCCTCCAGGGGCTGGGGCCCTGTCCCGCGCATGAATTCGTGCAGATTGCGAGGTATTCCACGCAAATCATTGATTTGATACCCTCCCCGGTGCCGATCCTGACAGGGGAAACGCCCGATGCACCCAGCCATACTTAGCATTCGCCCACGTCGCACCATGGGGTACGTTGCGATGGGTGCCGCGCTGGCCCTGCTCGCCGCCTGCGGCAGCAGTCCGCACCGCCCCTCGTCGTCGCAACGGAACAATCCGGCCTCGGCCGTGCCGCTGGCAAAGAACCTCAACTGGTCGACAAAGCCTGCCGCCGCGCCGCCCGCCGATGCGGCCAATGATGTGCTGTTCCGTGCGATCGGCCTGGTCGGTACCCCGTACCGTTGGGGCGGCAATACCCCTGCGGGCGGCTTCGATTGCAGCGGCCTGGTTAACTACATCTACCTGACATCCACCGGCCTGCGCCTGCCCCGCACCTCCACCGAGATGGCTGCGCTCGACAAGCCCAAGGTCGGCGAATCGGACCTTGAAAGCGGTGACCTGGTCTTTTTTGGCCGCGGCCACGTCACGCATGTTGGCGTTTACGTGGGCAAGGGCCGTTTCGTCCACGCCCCCAATTCCGGCGGCACGGTGCGCCTCGACGAGCTCGACGGCGCCTATTGGAAGGAAAATTTCGTCTATGGTCGACGCGTTCTAAACTGAACGGGAGGCAACATAGACCCTCGCTTCGTCAGAATTAGATTGCGCGCTATTTAATTGCGTGCTCTACTTAATCCACGGCCCGGGACGACCCGGCGCTTCCTCCCCTGTCAGCCAGAAAGGAAAGCTTCCATGAGCAACGTGTCGAAAATCGAAAAAGTCCTCTATACCGCCCACGCTGAAGTCGCCGGCGGCCGCGAGGGTCATGTGAAGAGCAGCGACGGCCTGATCGACCTGCAGCTTCGCCTGCCGAAGGAAATGGGCGGCAATGGCGGTGGCAGCAATCCGGAACAGCTGTTTGCAGCCGGTTACGCCGCTTGCTTCGAAGGCGCCGTGCGCTTCGTGGCTGGCCAAAAGAAGGTCAAGGTCGATGGCGCCTCCGTGAAGAGCGAAGTCGGCATCGGTCCGCGCCAGGGTTCGGGTTTTGCGATCAACGTGAAGCTGGCAGTCAGCCTGCCGGGCGTGGATGACGCCACTGCCCAGGAAATCGTCAAGACCGCCCACGAAGACATCTGCCCGTACTCGCACGCCACCCGCGGCAACATCGACGTGGACGTGAGCGTGAACGGCAAGGCGCTCGCTTAAGTAGTCATACAAACGAGCAGGCAACAAAAAGGCGGCCAGGTGGCCGCCTTTTTGTTGCCCTGAGAGCGTTGCGCTCAGTGTGCGCCGTCGCCGTTCGGGTGGGCGTGGCCGTGGGCGATCTCTTCTTCGGAAGCATCGCGCACCGACTGCACGTCGATGTTGAAGGTGAGGGTCTTGCCGGCCATCGGGTGGTTGGTATCGATATCGACCACGCTGGAACCGACCTTCTGAACAACGACTGCCTGGCGGCCACCTTCCTTCAGGGTGAGGATGGTGGTGTCGCCGGCCTTCAGGCCCTTGCCCTGGTTCGGGAAGTACTTCTTCGGCACGCGCTGGGTGGCGCCTTCGCGACGCTCGCCGTAGCCCTGCTCCGGGGCGATTTCCAGGTCGAACTTGTCGCCCTCGGACTTACCTTCCAGGCCGGCTTCCATACCCGGGATGAGCTGGCCGTGGCCCAGCAGGATCCACAACGGATCGCCGCCCTCGATCGAGCTTTCGACCTTCTCGCCGTTGACGGAGAGGGTGTAGTGGAACGAGATGACCTTGTCCTTGCCAGCCTGCATGATGGTTTCTACCGGATGAAAACGGGGCATTTTACCGGGCGCCGGGCCCGGCGTCACGCCGCCCCGCGGTCCCGGCCAAAGCCCCGGCCGCGGGCCTCGGGGCCCAGCCAGGTCAGTACCGCCAGCAGGACGGCCACCGCCGCGATCCACACCGACATGGCGAAGGCGAAATCGCCCCCGCGCTGGTCGGCCAGCCAGGTTTGTGCCGTGGCCGTGATGGCAGCCAGCAGGTTGCCCATCTGGTAGGCAAAGCCGGGCAACGTGCCGCGCACGGCATCGGGCGACAGCTCGTTGAGGTGGGTGGGCACCACGCCCCAGGCACCCTGCACCATCACCTGGATGAAGAAGGCACCCAGGCCCAACAGCAGCAGCGAGCCGCCGTACATCCACAACGGGATGACGGGGATCGCCAGCAGGGCGGCAATGATGATCGCCTTGCGCCGGCCGATTCGTTCCGACATCGCACCAAAGGTCAGGCCGCCGGCGAGCGCGCCGAAGTTAAGCAGTGCCGTGAGCATGAATGCCGTGGCCGAGCCCGCCGGGATCTTCAGCGTTTCCTGCACGAAGGTCGGGTACATATCCTGCGAGCCGTGGCTGAACATGTTGAACGCGGCCATCAGCAGCATGAGGTAAACGAACAGCTTCCAGTGCCCGCGCATGGCAACCATCAGGCCTTCGCGAGGCTTGCTTTTGCGTTCTTCCCACACCGGCGATTCAGGGACCTTGCGGCGGATATACAGGACCAGCAGCGCCGGCAGTGCACCCACGACGAACAGACCACGCCAGCCGATGTGATCCACCAGCAGCCAGTTGGCCAGGGCGGCCAGGAAAAATCCGCAGGGGTAGCCACTTTGCAGGAGGCCCGATACGAAGCCGCGTGATTTCGGCGGAATGGACTCCATGGCCAGCGATGCGCCAATACCCCATTCACCGCCCATGGCGATGCCGAACAGGAAGCGCAGGCCCAGCAGCACGGCGAGGCTGGGCGCGAAGGCGCAGGCAATCTCGAGCACGGAGAACAGCACGATGTCGAACATCAATACCGGTCGGCGGCCATAACGATCAGCCAGGCGGCCAAAGATCAATGCACCCAGGGGACGTGCCGCAAGGGTCAGGAACAAGCCGTAGGTGACTTCGGCCTCGGGCACGTTGAACTCATGCGCCACCGCCAGGATCACGAAGGTCAGGAGGAAGTAATCGAATGCATCGAGGGTCCAGCCGAGGAAGCTGGCGATGACCGTGTGCCGCTGGGTGTGGTTCAGTTCGCGCAGCGCGGCAGGTAACGGCATCCGAATTTCCTCATAGGCTGACCGCCGCAGAGGCTAGCACAGGGCGAAATCGCAACATGGGGCTCACAGGCCGACGACGTGTTGCCGCTACACTCGGCGCCGTATCGCAAGATTTCGCCCATGCGGCGAACCTGTGGCGGTGACGCCACCACGGCCAACGGAGGACTCCATGCAGTATCCGCGCTTGATCGTTTCCCTTGCTTTCGCAGGTTCACTGGCCGCGGGCGCTGCGTTCGCCCAATCGGCACCATCACCCGCGCCCCAGCCCGCCGCTCACCCACAGGTCGAGGCAAGCGGGCAGAGTCCGCACGCTTCCACGCCGGGCGCGTCGGGTGAATCCACGGGAGCACCGGCGTATGCCGATCTCGACAAGGACGGCAAGGGGATTACGAGGGGCCAGGTTCCGAAGGACGTTGAAGCGTTGAAGCAGCTTCGTGCGCACTTTGGCGAAGCCGACCTGGATCACAATGGCCGACTCAGCGCCGCCGAGTACAATGCCTACGTCAACAAGAGCAGCGTCCCGCAACAAAACTGACCGCTCTTAACCTGGCGGGGCATCCCACGGGTGCCCCGCCACTTCCAGGGATGGCACGCAGCCCATGATTCCAGACCGCTATGCGCGGCGGCGCATTGCCTCCCGCTTCAGCCAGCGGGGCGATCGTTTCTACATCCACGGCAAGCTCGCCACCGATCCTGTGTATTCGGCGTGCGCCATGGCCATCGCAGGCCGGCGCCTGCCCTTGCTCGATATCGGTTGCGGGTTGGGCATTCTTGGTCATTACCTGCATGCGTGTGACGCACTGGATGGGTACCTCGGCCTCGACAACGATCCGCGCAAGATCGCCATGGGCCAGGAAGCGGCCGAACGCGCCGGCCTCGCTGGCACGCTCACGTTACGCCAGGACGATGCGACATCACCGCAGGGCCTGCGCGGCCATGTCGCCATGCTGGATGTCCTCCACTACCTGCCCGAAGAACGCCAGACGGTGTTGCTGGCCAACGCGGTGGACCATCTCTCCGACGATGGCGTGCTGATTCTGCGAACGGTTTTGCGCGACAGCTCATGGCGTTTCCGCGCCACGGTCTTGGAAGAGCGCTTTATCAAGGCCGTGGGATGGATCCCCGGCGGCGCCCAGTATTTTCCCACGGAGGGCGATATTCGCCTTGCGCTGGAGCCTCGGGGCATCCATGTGCACTTCCGCCCCCTTTTTGGCCGCACCCCCTATAACAGCTGGCTGATGATTGCTTCACGCCACGCCAGGAGCCGGTAAGCCGGGCTGGCGTATGTTGCGCCGCAAAACGTGCTAGAATCGGCGGGTCGTGCCGCCGCTATCGACTCCCTTGCGGAGCTTCGGCGCCGGTCCTGAACCAGGGACCGCGCCCCTCCCCCACCCCCGAACAGCGCGCGCGACACCGGCCAGCCCGTTGCCCCCCTTGGCACGCGCGGCCGCCGAATTCATCGCTCGCGGCGCGGTTCCAGGGAACGCCCGGGCACACAGGAGTCACCCCCAATGTCCTTTGAATCGCTGGGCCTCGCGCCCGCGTTGCTGCGCGCGCTTGGTGAAGCCGGGTACGAGAAGCCGACCCCGATCCAGGCCGCCGCCATTCCCGAGGTCCTCGCAGGCCACGACCTGATGGCCGCCGCCCAGACCGGCACCGGCAAGACCGCCGCCTTCCTGCTCCCCGTCCTGCACAAGCTCGCCAACTCCGATTTCCGGGAAGGCCGCCGCCCCATCCGCGTGCTCATCCTTACGCCGACCCGCGAACTCGCGGCACAGGTCCAGGACAACCTCTCGGACTACGCCAAGTACGTGCGCATCAGCAGCACGGTGATCTTCGGTGGCGTTGGCATGGGTAACCAGCTGCACGCCCTGCGCCGTGGCGTCGAAGTCGTCGTGGCCACGCCGGGCCGCCTCATCGACCACATGATGCAGCGTTCGGTCGACCTCTCGAAGGTGGAAGTGCTCGTGCTGGATGAGGCCGACCGCATGCTCGACATGGGCTTCCTGCCGGCACTGAAGCGGATCCTCTCCGCCGTGCCGCAGAAGCGCCAGACGCTGTTGTTCTCGGCCACGTTCGCGCCGGAAATCAAGGCGCTTGCGCAACAGTTCATGCGCGATCCGCGTGAGGTTTCCACGGCCCCGGCCAACACCGTGGCAAACACCGTGACGCACCGCGTGCACCCGGTGGATGCAGCGAAGAAGCGTGACCTGCTGCTGCACCTGCTCGCGCAGGACAGCCGCCGCCAGACGCTCGTCTTCAGCCGCACGAAGCACGGCGCGGACAAGCTCGTCCGTTTCCTGGAGGCCGCCGGCCTGCGCGCCGCCGCCATCCACGGCAACAAGAGCCAGA
Organism: Luteibacter aegosomatissinici; assembly: GCF_023078495.1. Classification (NCBI taxonomy): domain Bacteria; kingdom Pseudomonadati; phylum Pseudomonadota; class Gammaproteobacteria; order Lysobacterales; family Rhodanobacteraceae; genus Luteibacter; species Luteibacter aegosomatissinici. The sequence goes on from NZ_CP095742.1 coordinate 3,490,489, forward strand.
ACGCCCGTACCCGCGCCCTGTCCGATTTCAAGAGCGGCCGCACGACGGTGCTGGTGGCCACCGATATCGCCGCGCGCGGTATCGATATCGACCAGCTGCCGGTGGTAATCAACTTCGACCTGCCGATGGTGGCCGAGGATTACGTACACCGCATCGGCCGCACCGGCCGTGCCGGCGCCGAAGGCCAGGCCGTATCGCTGGTTAGCCACGATGAATCGGGCCTGCTGCGCGATATCCGCCGCCTGCTGAAATCCGACCTTGAACTGGTGAACGTGGAAGGCTTCGAGCCGAGCACGCCGCTGCGCCTGGATGCCGGTGCGCCGCGTCCCAAGCAGCAGCAGCGCCAGGCGGGTGGTGGCGGTGGCCAGCGCCAGGGTCAAGGCCAGGGCCAGCGCCAGGGTGGCCAGCGCCACGCCGGTGGCGGCCAGGGCGAAGGTGGCCAGGGCCGCTCGGGCAACGGCGGCCGCCCGTCCTCGCACCGCCCGCATGGCCATTCGGCGGCGGGTACGGGCGAGAACACCGGTAACCACAAGCGCCGTCGCCAGCGCCGTGGGCCGGCCACGAACAAGGCCTGATGGCCTAGCCGCATGGGCGATGGTGCGCCCATGCGGCAATCGGGATCATGCGGGGCCAGGCAGGCTCTTTCCGATGTAGGTACCACCCCGCATGACCCGTTTCCATCGTTACACCACGCAGATCCTGCGTACGCTGTTCGGCCTGTTCTTCATATTCTCCGGCCTGAACCATATTTTCGGGTTCTGGCAGCCGCCGGCACCGCACACCACGGCGGGCCGCGCATTCATCGCCGGCCTGGGCGCGAGTGGATTCATCATGCCGCTGCTGGGCGTGCTCTTCACTTACGCTGGCGTCGCCCTTGTCGCGCACCGCATGACCGCATTGGCGCTCCTGCTGCTGTCCGCGCCGGTCGTCGTCATCTTCGGCTTTCACTTCGTCACCGAAGGCGAGGCCTTCGGGATACATGTCTTCCTGCTGGCGATCTACCTGTGGCTGGCCTGGGAAGAGCGCGCGGCATGGGCCGCCCTGTTCGCCGCGGATGGCAAGAAGCCGGCCTCCGCCGGGACATCGCCCTTTACCCCTGCGTTCTGACCTTTGCCGTGAGCACGTGGTCTTCCCATAGACCTTCGATCTTCAGGTAGCGCTTGGCATAGCCTTCCTTTTCAAAGCCAAGGCGTTCCAGCAGGCGGCCACTGCGGTCGTTGCGCGGCATGTAGTTCGCCATCACCCGGTGGAAATCCAGCGGGCCAAAGGCATAGCGTACCGCCGCGTCCAGCGCCTCGAACATGAGGCCCTTGCCCTCATGCCTGTGGCCGATGCCATAACCGAGGTGGCAGGCCTGGAATACGCCGCGCACCACGTTGGCGAAGGTGAAGCTACCGACCATTTCGCTGCTGTCCGGCGTCAGCATGACAAAGGGAAACCCGCGATCGGAGCGCGCGGCTTCCAGGCCGGCCTCGATCGTCTGCCGGCACCCTTCCAGCGTGTAGTGCGATGCGTTGCGCAAGGGTTCCCACGGCCGCAGGTGTTCACGGTTTTCCACGCGGTAGCGCAGCAGCAGCTCCGCCTCCTCGATATCAAGAAGGCGGATGAGCAGGCGCGGCGTGCGCATGCGGACGGGTTCGCTCATGCGGCCAGCACTTTCGCGTGATGGCGCAGGTGATCTTCCACGAACGACTGGATGAAGTAGTAGCTGTGGTCGTAGCCGGCATGCATGCGTAGATCGAGCGGCTGTTTCGCGTCCTCGCAGGCTGCTTCGAAACGTTGCGGCTGCAACTGGTTGACCAGGAAACCATCCGCCTCGCCCTGGTCGATCAGGATGGTGCCGCTGAAGCGGGCACCGTCCTCGATCAGTGCGGTGGCGTCGTGCCTGCGCCACGCTTTCTTGTCATCGCCGAGGTAACGCGGAAACGCCTTCTGCCCCCAGGGCACCTGGGCGGGCGCCACGATCGGCGCAAAGGCGGATAGGGAGCGGTACCTGCCCGGGTTGCGCAGGGCCAGGGTCAACGCGCCATGGCCGCCCATGGAATGCCCAAAGATGCCCTGCCGGCCCATATCCACGGGGAAGCGCTCCTGAACCAGGCGGGGAAGCTCATCCACCAGATAGCTGTACATGCGGAAACGCGCCGACCACGGCGCCTGGGTCGCGTCGAGGTAAAACCCGGCGCCCTCGCCGAACTCCCAGTCGCCCGTGGCCCCGGCTATCTGGGTATCACGCGGGCTGGTATCGGGCATGACCAGGGCAAGGCCGAGCTCAGCGGCCAGGCGCTGGGCGCCGGCCTTGATCGTGAAGGTTTCCGCCGTGCAGGTCAGGCCGGCAAGGAACCAGAGCACCGGCACGGGGCCGTTTTCCGCCGCTGGCGGCAGGTAAACGGCAAACTTCATGGGCCCGCCGCATACCTCGGAGGCATGCGTGTAAAAGCCCTGTACACCCCCGAAGCAGCGCTGCTCCGACACCGTCTCGATCGCCGCCATGCCTTTACCCCTCTGGAAACTGACCGACGAGTGTAACCCCGGCGTGACAAACAGCCACGGCGTGCCACGTAAGCCCCTGATCGCTGCTACAATACCGTTACTGCCCGGCGCCGAATCCGCCGCCGCGCCCCTCCCCGAGGCTGCCATGACATCCCCCGATACTGACAACGCTCCGGCCCTGCCCGGTTTCAGCGCGCTCGCGCTCGACGCTAACGTCGTCCGCGCCCTGACCGATGTGGGTTACGAGACCCCTTCGCCGATCCAGGCCGCCACCATCCCGCCGCTGCTCGAAGGCCGCGACGTGATCGGCCAGGCCCAGACCGGCACCGGCAAAACCGCGGCGTTCGCGCTGCCGGTCCTTTCGCGCATCGACGTGAAGCCGGGTAAGCCGCAGGCCCTGGTGCTTGCCCCCACGCGCGAGCTGGCCATCCAGGTGGCCGAAGCGTTCCAGAAGTACGCCACGTACATGCCGGGCTTCCAGGTCCTGCCGATCTACGGCGGCCAGAGCTACGGCCCGCAGCTGCAGGGCCTGAAGCGTGGTGCGCAGATCGTCGTCGGCACCCCCGGCCGCATCATCGATCACCTGGACAAGGGCACCCTGGATCTTTCCGCCCTGAAGTTCGTGGTCCTCGATGAGGCCGACGAAATGCTGCGCATGGGCTTCATCGACGATGTCGAGAAGCTGCTGCAGGCGACGCCGGAAGGCCGCCAGGTCGCCCTGTTCTCCGCGACCATGCCGTCGCCGATCCGCCGTATTGCGCAGACGTACCTGAAGGATCCGGTCGAGATCACGATCAAGAACAAGACCACCACCGCGGCGAACATCCGCCAGCGTTACTGGTGGGTCAGCGGCGTGCACAAGCTCGATGCGCTTACCCGCATCCTCGAGGCGGAAAGCTTCGACGCCATGATCGTGTTCGCCCGCACCAAGTCGGCCACGGAAGAACTCGCCAGCAAGCTGCAGGCACGTGGTTTCGCGGCCGCCGCCATCAATGGCGACATGGCCCAGGCCCAGCGCGAGCGCGTGATCGACCAGCTGAAGAACGGCAAGCTCGATATCCTGATCGCCACTGACGTGGCCGCGCGCGGCCTGGACGTGGAGCGCATCAGCCATGTGCTGAACTACGACATCCCGCACGACACCGAATCGTACGTGCACCGCATTGGCCGCACCGGCCGTGCAGGCCGTAACGGTGAGGCCATCCTGTTCGTGACGCCGCGCGAGAAGAACCTGCTCCGCCAGATCGAGCGCGCCACGCGCCAGCCGATCGAGCAGATGCAGCTGCCGACCATCGAGGCGGTGAACGATACGCGCGTGAACAAGTTCAACCAGCGCATCACCGATACGCTGGCCGCTGGCGACCTGGGGCTGTTCCAGCAGTTGGTGGAGAAGTACGAGCAGGAGCACAACGTGCCGGCGATCGAGATTGCCGCCGCGCTGGCCAAGATCGCCCAGGGCGACCAGCCGCTGCTGCTCGAGCCGCCGGCCAAGCGCGAGTACTCCGAGCGCCCGCCGCGCGAGTACGATCGTGAGCGCCCGCAGCGCGATTTCGATCGCGACCGTGGCCCGCGTGATGGTGGCGATTTCAATGACCGCCGCCCGGTGCGCGAGGGCATGCGCCAGCCGCGCCCGCACGCCACGGAGTCGGGTAAGAAGACGTACCGCATTGAGGTGGGTCACGAGCACGGCGTGAAGCCGGGCAATATCGTGGGGGCGATTGCGAATGAGGGCGGCGTGGAAGCCAAGTTCATCGGCCGCGTGAGCATTCGCGACGATTACAGCCTGATCGATCTTCCGGATGGCATGCCGGCGGAGACGTTCAACCACCTGAAGAAGGTGTGGGTGGCGCAGCAGCAGCTGAAGATCAGCGAGTGGGATGGCACGGAGCAGCCGCAGAGCGGCGCACCGCCGCAGCGCCCGCGCGGTAATTTCCGCCCGCAGGGTGCCCGCTCGGGCGGCCCGGGTGGCGGCAAGCCGCCGCGCCGCAAGCGCGATTACTGATCGACGAAAAGCCCGGCTTCTGCCGGGCTTTTTGTTTACTGGCTCGCCTTCGGCTTCGCTCTGGTGAATCGGTTCATTCGCCTTCGCGAATGCGTGTGACCAGCGGCTTGCGCCGCCTCTTGCTTGTGGGCTTGAGGCCGAGAGCCGTCGGTGCCCACCCTCGCGTCGGATGCTGCGGCTGCGCCGCCGCGCCTTTGATTCGCGCACAAGGTGCGCTCCTACAACCGCCGCCCCGTTAGCGAGCCATGGGCCAGCCCGATGTAAGGCTGGCCTACGGCCGCTCTCTTGTGCGGAACTCGCCTCGAGGGTGGGCACCGACGGCTCTTTTGACCCATGAGGTTGGGTGGTGGGAGAGCCGCGGCGTTGTCTGCGGGCAGATTGGTGCGTTCGGACACGTACAGCGGACAGCGGCTTCGTCCGCGGACAGGGGTGATCGTGTGGCGTGGATGGCCGCAAACGGCGTCGTGGGGCCGTTTGTGGGTTGTGGTTTGGGTTGGCACGGCGGATGCAAAGTCTTGGGTAACGGGGCCTGGCCCCATCTGTCCCACCTCACGGAGCATTGCCATGAAAGCTGAAACCTTCCTGCTGAAGTCCTTCTTCGTTGCTGCCGTGCTGACCTGTGTGTTGGCCATGGGTTCGTTTGTCACGGCCAGCCCGTCGCACCTGCCGGCGACGGTGGTGGCCGTGGCGCGGTGATGGGTTACGGCGTCATCGCTGCGCCGGCTGATCGCGTGCAAGCACGCCCCCACACGAGCCTGACGCATCTATTTATCAAATCGCGACATAGCCATGTAGGAGCCCACCCTGTGGGCGACATGTTCTCGCCGAGCGCGCAGGCCCTGCGGCGGTATCGCGAAAAGCTGTCGGCCACAGGGTGACCTCCTACAAGGGCATGGCGGCATAAGACGCGAGCTCGCCCCCACGCCACCTCATGGGTGAAGAGAGCCGTCGGTGCCCACCCTCGAGGCGAGTTCCGCACAAGAGAGCGGCCGTAGGCCAGCCTTACATCGGGCTGGCCCATGGCTCGCTAACGGGGCGGCGGTTGTAGGAGCGCACCTTGTGCGCGAATCAAAGACATGGCGGCGTAGCCGCAGCATCGACGCGAGGGTGGGCACCGGCGGCTCTTCGCCTCAAGCCCGCCAGAGCGAGGCGGCGGATGCCGCTTAAGACACGCATTCGCGAACGCGAATGAACCGATTCACTAGCGCGAAACCGAAGGCGAGAGTTACGCAAAATCCGCCGACGTAAGCGGCGGCATGCCGTACTTCGCGCGAGCCCGGTCGCACTGCGGGCTGGGGGTGCCATCTTCCCAAGCGGCCTTTAATTCGCGGCACGGCGAGGGCCGCAGCTCGTAGATACGGCAATGCGTCCCCACCCCCACCTCGCCCACCAGCGCCGTACAGTGCGGCTCATAGGTATTCGTACCCAGCATATTCACCCGATGCGCCCCGAGTTGCTCGGTGAGCACGTCCGGCGTCATGCCGCTGGCCGCATCGGTTTCCATCCAGTGAAACGCTACGCGGAACGCCGCGCAGCAGGCGCCGCAGCGCATGCAAGGGTGAGACATAAGCGGATCAGATCGAGCCTGAGAACGTATTGCACTTACCGATATCGCCGGACTGGAAGCCGACCGTGAACCAATGCACGCGTTGCTGCGATGTGCCGTGCGTAAAGGAATCCGGCACCACGCGGCCCTGCGCCTGCTCCTGCAGTTTATCGTCACCGATCGCCGTGGCCGCATTGAGCGCCGATTCAATATCTCCCTGCTGCAACCAGTGCTGGCGCTGCTGCGAATGATTCGCCCAAACGCCTGCGAAGCAATCCGCCTGCAACTCCTGGCGCACCGATAATCCGTTCGCACCTTCCATGCGTGCACCGCGGCGTCGTGCCTCGTTCACCTTGTCGAATACCCCGACCAGGTTCTGCACGTGATGCCCCACTTCGTGCGCGATGACGTACGCGCGCGCGAAATCGCCCGACTCGTGGAACTGCTGCTGCATCTGCTGGAAGAAACCGAGATCCAGGTAGACCCGATGGTCGCCCGGGCAGTAGAACGGGCCCACCTCCGAGGAGGCCGAACCACAGGCCGTGCGCACGCCGTTGCGGAACAGCACCAGCTTGGGCTGCTCATACTGCTGGCCGTTCGCCGCGAAGATTTCGCCCCAGGTGTCCTCGGTCTCGCCCAGGATCGCGCGGACGAAATCCACCTGCGGGTCGTTGGCTTCCGCCGGCTGTGCCCGCTGGGGCGCTTGCTGGGTCTGTGGTGGCGCGACCGAGCCATCCCCGCTGAGCAGGGCCGTGGGGTCCTTGTAGAACACCAGGCCAAGGATGGCGAGCAGGATGATGCCGCCGATACCCAGCCCCCGGCCGCCGCCAAAGGAGGGCCCGCCGCCACCGCCACTGTCGCCGGCGTCTTCCAAGTTGTCGCTTCTACGGCCTTTTTCCCAGAGCATGGCGCCCTCCTCTCCCCGTCCGCGTGCTCCCGCGAGACCTGTGCCGCATGATCGCACGGACGGTTGCCGGTAAACTCCGGGGTTTGCGTCGTCCCCCGGATCGTTTCATGAACAGTCAGCTCCCCGCCGTCGTCACCCTGCTCACCCTGCTCCTGATGTTCTTCACGGTGTGGGCCGTGGGCCGCGCCCGCAGCCGTTACGGCATCAAGGCACCGGCGATTTCGGGTGATCCGGCCTTCGAGCGGGCCTGGCGGGTACAGATGAACACCCTGGAAAACGCCGTGATGTTCATCCCGGCGCTCTGGCTGGCCGCCCAGTACGTGGATCCGCTGTGGGCGGGTATCGCCGGCATGGTCTGGCTGGCCGGCCGCCTCTGGTATGCCATTTCGTACCTGCGTGACGCCTCGCGCCGCGGCCCGGGCTACATGGTGTCCATGCTGGCCTGGGCGGTGCTGATGCTGATGGCCGCCGGCGGGATCGGCATGGCCATCATGGAGAACAACGCCGCGCCGGCTGACGACGCGGCACAGCAGGGTTAGTGCCGATCAATCGTCGGTGGCGGGCAGTTCGACGACGCGTACGCGCTGGATACGGGCGCCTTCCATCGCCGTGACCTCGAACGCCAGCCGGTCGCTTTCGAAGGTGTCACCTACCCCAGGCAAGCGGCCCAGCTGCTGAAGGACAAAACCGGCAAGCGTCGCGAAATTGCCCTCGCCCGCACCGGGCAGGCGATGGCCCAGCAGGTGCTCCACGCGGCGCACGTCAAGGCTGGCATCGAGCAGCCACGCGCCATCCGGTTCGCTGACCGCCGAAGGGTCGCCTTCACCGCTTTCGTTGGGAAACTCGCCAGCGATCGTCTCGAGTACATCGGCCGGGGTCACCAGGCCCAGGATGCTGCCGTACTCATCGACCACCAGCGCCACCTGCAGCGGGGCGCGGCGGAATTCATCGATCAGGCGCAGGACGCTCAGCGATTCCAGGACCGTGATCGGCTTGCGCACGGCTGTCTCGGTCACCAGGCGACCATGCTCGGTCAGGCTGGCCAGCAGGTCGCGTGACGACGTCACGCCGATCAGCTCATCCAGGTCGCCGTTCGCCACCAGCATCCAGTGGTGCGGCGATTCACGTGCTTCGGTGAGCAGGCTGGGCAATTCATCCGAGGGATCGACCCAGACGATCTCCGTGCGAGGGGTCATGATCGAGCGTACGGGGCGCTGCGACAGATCGAGCACGCCCTGCACCATCTCCAGCTCATCCTTGCCGAAGACCGAGGGCTCCGCCTGCTCGACGTCGGGTGTCTTCTTGGTGTCGCCTTCGTCATCGACCGTGCCGCCCAGCAGCCGCAGCACGGCCTTGGCAGTGCGGTCGCGCATGATGCGCCCGCCCAGCAGCAACGAGCGGCGCCGGTTGCGGCGCATGGTCTGGTTGAAGACCTCGATCATGATCGAGAAGCCGATCGCGGCGTACAGGTAGCCCTTGGGAATGTGGAAGCCGAAACCTTCCGCAATCAGGCTGAAACCGATCATCAGCAGGAACGACAGGCACAGGATGACCACGGTGGGCCGCGCGTTGACGAACGCGGTAAGCGGCTTGCTGGCGGTGATCATCAACGCCATGGCCACCACGACGCCCACCATCATGATCGACAGGTGATCGACCATGCCGACGGCGGTGATGACCGAATCCAGCGAGAACACCGCATCGAGGATGACGATCTGCGCCACCGTCAGCCAGAAGCTGGCCTTGCGGGCGCCCTTGCCCTCGTGGTCGTCATCGGCTTCGAGCCGTTCGTGCAGCTCGAGCGTGGCCTTGAATAACAGGAAGGCGCCGCCGACCAGCAGGATGATGTCGCGCCAGGACAGCCCGAACCCGTTCCACTGGAACAGCGGCTGGGTGAGCGTGACCAGCCAGGACATGGCGGCCAGCAGGCACAGGCGCATGACCAGCGCGAGGCCAAGGCCCAGCAGGCGCGCGTGGTCGCGCTGGCGGGAGGGGAGCTTGTCGGCGAGGATCGCGACAAACACCAGGTTATCGATACCGAGGACGATCTCCAGCACGATCAGCGTGAGAAGACCCGCCCAGGCCGAAGGGTCGGCTAACCAGTCGAATGCAAACATGGGACGGCGCCGGGAGCGCCACCTTTCCTCCTATAAGTGACCGGTGACTATACAGGGCAAATGTGAAGGTCTGTGCCGGAAGCCATCGTTGCGCCGGTTGAAGGCCCTCGGCTACGTTGGCGCATGCCTAACGATCCTGCTTTTTCGCCCCTTCACGCCGATACGCTGCCCGCCGGCCCTGGCCGCCGACCGGGCCCGGGGTGGGTCGAGACAATTCTCATCCTTGTCGCCTACTTCGCGCTGCAGTTTGTCCTCGGTGGCGCCTTCGGGCTTGTCTCGCAAACCCTGGCCAAGTTCTTCCCCAACAGCGTCCCGGGCCCGGGCGATCGCTTGGTCAGCGTGGTCATCCTCACCCTGTTGGGAGCCGCCGTCGTCACCCTGGCCCTGGTCAAGCGACGCTGGGCACCCCTGCTCCGGGATGGCGGCCCCGCTGGCTTTGGCTTCACGGCACCGACAGGTGCGCAGGTCCTGTTCGGCGCCGTCATGGGCATCGTCGCCCCCCTCGTGGGCGGGCTCCTTACCCAGCTTCTAGCGGGCGACCACACGGTAAGCCAGTCGGTGAGCGAGCTGGCCGACAGCGCCCACGTGGTCATGCGCATCGCGCTGCTGCCCGTGGCCGTCCTGGTCGGGCCGCTTGTCGAGGAAGTATTGTTCCGCGGCGCCCTGCTCGCCCTACTGCGCACACGGTTCGGCGATGGCTGGGCCATTGCGGCCTCGGCCGCCGTGTTCGGCATCGTGCACCTGCCCGACCTCGGCGGCCTGTGGTACGCGGTCCCTAACCTCGCCCTTGTGGGCGCTCTTTGCGCGTGGCTCCGCGTTCGCAGCGGCTCGATATGGCCAGCGTTCGTATGCCACGCCGCCAACAACGCGCTGGCCACCATGGCCTGGTTCGGCTAGAGCCGTTCCAGCGAGGCCACCATCCGCGCCAGCCGCGGGCTGGCGTAACACTGCGAGCCCACGGGAATGAGGCCCACCTTGTCGAATTCAGCCCGGTACCAGCTGGCGGAGCGGCCGAAGAAGGCCTCGCGATCGCCGGCGGGATCATCCTCCCGGGTATAGACCTCAAGGAAGGCCAGCCCTTCTGCCATCTCGCCAATACCGGTCAGACCGGCACGGATCTCGGCCGGCTTAAGGTAGTGCAGCACATCCGTGCACACGATCAGGTCGAACCGCGTATCGAAACGCAGCTCCGCCAACTGGCCAAAACGGGCATAGCCGATGTTGCGCGAGCGGCCGTAGCGGGCCACCGCGTATTCGCTGGCCTCGAGGCCGCGGTACTCGATACCGGGCCGAAGGCGCCGCAGTACGGCCCGCCACGGGGCCTCGCCGCAGCCGATGTCGAGCACGTTACGGACGGGACGTCCAAGATAGAACTCGGCCTGGCCCAGCACCATGGCCACCTTGCGGGTGAGTTCCGCGGTGGACCGCACAGCGTGGTCGGCACTGCGGTACCACTTGTCAAAATAGGCCTGGTCGTAGGTCTTGGGCATCGCGCGCATCCCGCCGAAAACGCCCATCCTACCGGGCGTACACTTTCAGCACACGCTTGCCGCCGCATCGTGGTGGCATCGGACAGGAGATACCCATGCCCCGCATCCAGCTTCGCATTACCGGTGACCGTGACGTATTCGATGATGTCGTGAACGCGATCCACGGCCTGGACCGCATCGAGTACGTCGAAGAGATCGACGATTTCGGCAGCGGCTTTCGTGACGATTCCAGCTCCTTTGAATCGTCCGACGACATGAGCTCGTCGACCTATACCGTGGAAATCGAAGTACCCAATGACAAGGTGGGCGAGCGCGTGCGCGAGATCGCCGAAGAGACCGCCGGCAACCGCGAGGCCGCCATCGAATTCGTCTACCCCGACGAAAACGAAATCTGACCTACCCCGCCCAAACTGTGAACCGCGCCCAACGGCCCAGGTAAACGCCTACTACCGTATTCCGTTTGAAGGTTATCGCGCCTCGAACGGAGATCCCCATGCGTTCGTTTCTGACGGCCTGCCTGGCCACCCTGCTTTGCCTGCCCGCGGCCGCCATGGCCGCGGACAAGCCGCTCACCCAGGAAGATGCCGCGTGGCTCGATCGCGTCACGTTCGGCGTCGATAGCGCCACGGTCGCGACCTATCGCGACCTTGGAAGGCGTCGTTTCCTCCAGGCGCAGCTTCATCCACATAGCGATGGCCTGCCGCAACCCATCGCGGCGCAGATCGCCAGCTTCGATGTGATGAAAACCCCGACCGATACGCTATTGGCGCAGATCCGCGACCAGTACCGCGATATCAAGGACATGCCCGACGGCGATGCGAAGCAGGAAGCGCGCAAGGCCCTGCAGAAGCAGGGCAACCAGTACGCCCAGCAGGCCCAGGCCGCCGAGCTGCTTCGTGCCGTCTACGATGAAAACCAGCTGCGTGAGCAAATGGTGTGGTTCTGGCTGAACCACTTCAGCGTGTTCCAGAACAAGGCCCGCGTGCGCTGGCTGGTCGCCAGTTATGCGCAGGACACCATCCGCCCGCATGCCCTAGGCAAGTTCCGGGACCTGGTACTGGCGACACTGAAGAGCCCGGCGATGCTCGAGTACCTGGATAACGCGCAAAACGCCCGCGACAAGGTCAATGAAAACTACGCGCGTGAGCTGATGGAGCTGCACACGCTGGGCGTCAACAGCGGTTATACACAGGGCGATGTGCAGAACCTGGCGCGCATCCTCACGGGCGTCGGTGTCAACTTTGATGGGCAGCCACGCAAGCTGCGCCCCGAAATGCGTGCGTATTACGTGCAGGAGGGCGTGTTCGAGTTCAACCCGAACCGGCACGATTTCAGCGACAAAGTCTTGTTGGGTAAGCCGATCAAGGGCGGTGGTTTCGATGAAGTAGAGAAAGCCGTCGATTTGATCGTGAGCCAGCCGGCCTGCGCGACCTTCATCTCTACCAAGCTCGCGAAGTACTTTGTCTCGGACACACCCCCGCCCTCGCTCATCACCGCCATGGCGAAAACCTTCCGCCGTACCGACGGCGATATCGCCGAGGTGATGGATACGATGCTGACCTCGAAGGAATTCACCGCCTCGCTGGGCAAGCACTACAAGGATCCTACCCAGTTCCTCGTCTCCACCATGCGCCTCGCGTACGACGGCAAGCCCGTGGAGAATCCGCGCCCGCTCGTGAACTGGATCAACCAGCTCGGCCAGGCACCTTTTGGGCGGATCACGCCGGACGGGTGGCCGACGGCCGATTCCGAATGGTCGAGCTCCGGCCAGGTGGCGAAGCGCTTTGAAATCGCCCGCGCGATCGGCAGTGGTGCCAACCACCTGTTCGATCTGGACGAAGCGGGGACACGCTCGGTGGGCGGGTTTCCGCAGCTCACGACGCCCACGTACTACGCGGCGATCGAGCCGTCACTCGGCCCAAAGACGCGTAACGCGCTATCGCAGGCCACGTCGCAGCAGGAATGGAACACCTTCCTGCTCTCCTCCCCTGAATTCAACTACCGCTGAGGTTCACCCATGGACCGCCGCCAGTTCCTGCTTGCCCTGGCCGCCACCGTTCCCGCGCTGACGCTCGGGGGCAAGGTGTTTGCCGCGCCTGCCAACTCACCGCGTTTCCTCCTTGTATTCCTTCGCGGGGGCTACGACGCGAACAATTTGCTCGTGCCTTACGCCAGCGATTTCTATTACGAATCCCGTCCCACCATCGCACTGGCTAAACCGACGCCGGGCGATCCGAAATCCGTCCGCGCGCTCGATGCGAACTGGGGGCTTACACCTGCCGTCGCGCAGAGCATGGGGCCGCTGTGGGACAAGAAGCAGCTGGCGTTCATTCCGTTCGCCGGCACAGACGATCTGTCACGGAGCCACTTCGAGACGCAGGACAATATCGAATCCGGCGAAGCCGGGGATGCCCGCAGCTACGCTTCCGGGTTCATGGGCCGCCTGAGTGGCGTGCTGCGTGGCGTACCGCCTATCGCTTTTACGGATGCCCTGCCGCTCTCGTTCCGTGGCACGGGTGACGTGCCCAATATTTCATTGAAGGGTGGCGGCAAGGCGGTGTTCGATGACCGCCAGTCGAAGATCCTGGCCAGCATGTACGAAGGCACGCCCCTGCAGGCGGCGGCGACCGATGGCCTGCAACTGCGCCAGCAGGTAGCGCAGGACCTGCAAACCGAGATGGTAGCCGCCAGCCGTGGCGCGGTGAATGCGCGAGGCTTCGCCCAGCAGGGCCAGCGCATGGCCACGCTCATGAAAGACCGCTTCCGCCTGGGCTTCGTGGACGTGGGCGGCTGGGACACGCATGTGAACCAGGGCGGTGCCGACGGCCAGCTCGCGAACAACCTGGATAACCTGTCGCAGGGCCTCGCCGCGTTCGCGAATGGCTTGGGCGACGCCGAGTGGAACAATACGGTCGTCGTCGTGGTGTCGGAATTCGGCCGCACGTTCCGCGAGAACGGAAACAAAGGTACCGACCACGGTCACGGCACGACGTACTGGGTACTCGGCGGCAAGGTGAATGGAGGGCGCGTGCTCGGCAGCCAGGTAGCCGTCAATGCCGCGAACCTGCTGCAAAACCGCGACTATCCGGTACTCAACAACTACCGCGATGTGCTGGGCGGGCTGATGAAGCGGATGTATGGGCTTTCAGACGGTGATATGGGAACGGTGTTTCCGGGCGCGAAACCGCGTGACCTTCAGCTTGTGTGAGTGCGTCGCTCAGAACTCCAGGCGGTAAGCGACCTTTACCAATCCCTCGTTGACGTCCTTCAACGAGAAGCCCCGGCGGAACTGCGAATCGACCTCGTCGTTCGTGTCCTGCTCGTAACCACCGCGGTTGTACACGATGTACAGGTTCGACAGCGGCGCGATCTCGAAGCGGTAACGCACCTGGAAGCCAAGGTTGGCCACGCCCAGCCCGTCGATCGGTTCATCGCTGGGCCGCGCACGGCCGGTGCGGTCGATTTCGTAGGCACCGCGCAGTTTCGCACCCACGGCCAGCGTCTGCAGTTTCACGCGTAGTTCCTGGCGGCTGCCGAAGTTCCAGTTCACGCCGCTGTCGATACCCACCGTGCGCCCGTCGTACGAACCCACCAGGTTATCGTGCTGCCAGATCAGCCAGTTCGGGTCCCACTCGTAGCTTGCGCCGGCGAACACGCTGAAGGCATCGGTGATGAAGAACGTGGGCACGAACTTGAAGTAGTACCCGAGCCGGTGATAGCCGGTGAGCTCGTTACCGCTGATGTAGCCCTCGGCTTCCCAGCTCCAGCGGCCGATGCGTGGTCGCGTGCGCTCGTACTGCAACTTCGCCGTGGGCGGATTGCGCACGGGGTTGCCGCCACGGGTGAGCAGGTCATCGTACGACGCCGTGAATGCATCCAGGCGCCACTGCTCGTTGCTGCCATCACGCCGGTTGGCATTGAGCTGTACCCGGAAGCGGCGGCTGACCAGCAGGCCCTCGGTGTTATCCAGATTGGAGATGCGGTAGCGCCACAGCAGGGAGCTGTACGCCGAATCTTCCGGCAAGCCGGTCACGCGCTGGCGCACTTCGTAGTGGAAGTACTCCATGTCGTTGCGCGGCAGGTAGCCAAAGTCGTTGATATCGAGGCGGCGGCCGAAGTACATGCCCAGCCACTGCTGCGCCCATGTGTCGTTCATCTGCCAATAGGCGATGCTGGTGGCACCCAGGCCGGAACTCTTCGCCTGCGGCTGGTCGATCTTGCTGCCCACCACATTGCTTGTGATGTTGAACGCCTCGTTGGGCTGCCAGCGGTGATCGAAGCCAAGCACGTTGGCGTCGCGATCATCGTAAGGATGACTTACGTGCGTCGCCAGCATGCCGAAGCTTTGGGTATCCACGGCGCGCAGCAGGCGTAGCGCACCGAAGCTGCGTCCCGCATCGCCCTTTTCCTGCGCTGTGAGGATGCCGTAGCTGGTCTGGCCGACGCTGCCGTTAACCTTTACAGCGGCGGAGATATCGGCCGGGCCGTGCCCGTCATCCGATTCGCCACCCACGCGGCGCGTATAGACCAGCTGCGAGTAATCATCGAGCAGGCTGAAATCGAAGATGCCCTGGTTCTCGGTGAAGAACGGACGCTTGTCGGTGAAGAAGGTTTCTTCGGGTGAGAAGTTCACCACCAGGTCGTCGCTTTCCACCTGGCCGAAGTCCGGGTTGATCGTTGCGGTGAGCTGGGTCTGGCCGTTCGGCTTCCACAGGATGTCGGCGCCCTGCTCGAACGAGGCCCCGCCGTGGCCATGCTCCATCTTGCCGACCACGTAAGGCGTCACTGCGAATAGCGATTGCGTGTACGCGGGGAGTTGTACCTTGTGGAACATGGACAGGAATCGGCCCTGGTCGAAGCTGACGGCAGGCCAGGCCATGCGTTCGCCCGTAGCCGCGATGACGCGATCGATATAGAGACCGATCGTGCGCGTATCGCCATCGGGCTTGCGCATCTGCGCCACGTACCAGGGGATCAGGACCTCCACGCTGTAGCCTTCGGCGTCCTCGGAGACGGCGTGATCCCAGATGCCATCCCAGTCGTAGCTGAAGTCGGATTCGTTGGTGATCACCTCATCGGCGATGCCGCCGGTGGATTTCACCTCGAAATCGAAACCGGTGCGGCCGTCGCCATCGAAATCGACCATGACATTGATGCGGTCGACGAGCGCGTCTTCATCGCGCCGCGCCGCCTGGCGCGAGCGCGGGATATCCGGGGACTGGGTAACGCGGATGGCTACCGCGAGGCCCTTGGGCGTGGAGAGCACCCAGGCTTCGGTCGGCTGGCTGCCGGGTTTACCGGTGCGCGGTTGGGTGTCACGGAAATCGGTGATGTGCTGCGCCCCGGCCCACTCGGCAGGATCGATATGGCCATCGATCACCACGCCATCGCGCGCGGCGGTTTCCGCATGGGCGGCGCCAGCGGCGAGGATGAGGGCGGCAAACAGGGTGAAGCGAGCGCGCATGCGGGGTCCGTGCGTAAATTCCTTCGCCTAGGATGCCCGCCGGATCGCAAAGGTTTGCCATGACCGGTGGCACAGGCGGCTAGGTTATTTCCCTGATGAGGTCGATCAGGGCGCGCAAGGTGGCCGGTACATGGCGGCGCCCGGGGTAATAAAGTGCGAGCCGGTCGAAGGGTGGCGTCCACTCGCCCAGCACGCTTTCCAGGCGGCCGGCCGCCAGATCCGCCTCGACGTCGTACTCGCTGAGGTAGACCAGCCCGATACCGGCCAGGGCCGCCTCGCGGAGCAGCACCGGATCATCGAGGGTTACCGTGCCCGGGACGTCCACGCTCAGGGCTTCCCCATGGCGTTCGAACTCCCAGTGATAAATGTGGCCCGAAGCCATGCGGGCGCGGACCGAGACGTGCGTGGCCAGGTCGCCCGGGCTTTCGGGACGGCCGTGCTTTGCGAAGTAGCCCGGCGAGCCCACGACCAGGTGGCGGATCCGCGGCCCCAGCGGCACAGCCACCATGTCGCCCGGCACGATATCCGTCGTACGAAAGCCGGCGTCGTAGCCGTCCCGGACGATGTCAATCATCCGCGCCTCGGTGACGAGTTCCAGCTGCACGCGGGGGTAGCGCTGCATGTACGGAATGAGCAGCGGCTGCATGAGGCGGCGGGCCGCGCCGCCCGAGGTATTGAGCCGCAAGGTACCCACCAGTTCGTCGCTCGCCTCGCCCGCCCTGGCAATGGCGTCGCGGATGCCTGAGACGGCCGGGCCAATGTCTTCCACGAAGCGCGCCCCGGCGTCGGTCAGACGTACGCTGCGGGTCGTTCGGTGGAATAGCCGGGTGCCGATCCGGGCCTCCAGGGCCGCCACCGACTGGCTCAGCGCCGACGTGGACATTTCCAGCTCGGCCGCCGCGCTGCGAAAGCTGCCATGCCGGGCCACGGCCAGCACGGCCTCCAGTTCAGTCAGGCCACTGCGCATTATCCGCTCCTGCTTCACACCGCATTCGGTTTTGTACAGCTTATCAGGCCAATGGGTCGTCGCCATCCTGTGTCGTGCCCCCACACCGGAAACCCGACCATGTATGACCTCAACCAGATCTATGTCGATGGCGCTTTTGTCACCCCGCATGGCGAGGAGCGCTTCGAGCTGTTCAACCCAGCCACGGAGGCCGTGATCGGCACGGTGCGCCTGGCCGATGCCGAAGATGCCCAGCACGCTATCGCCGCCGCGAAACGCGCCCTGCCCGCCTGGTCGCGCACCACACTCCCGGAGCGCGCCGCCCTGCTCCGCCGCATGCACGATGCGATTGCCGCACGTGAGGATGCGTTGTTCGCGGCCATTACCGAGGAATACGGCGCGCCGGTATCGCGTTCGCGCTGGATGGCGCAGTACGCCGCGCAGGTGTTCCTCAACGCCATCGATGCCATGGAGCACTTCGAATTCGAGCGAAAGATGGGCATCGCCCATGTTGTCATGCAACCGGTCGGCGTGGTCGGCCTGATCACGCCGTGGAACAGCAATGCGAGCTTTATCACCGGCAAGCTGGCGTCGGCGCTCGCTGCCGGCTGCACGGCGGTGATCAAGCCGAGCGAGATGAGCGCGCTGCAGACGCGCGTGGTGATGGAAGCGCTGCATGAAGCGGGCGCGCCCGCCGGTGTATTCAACATCGTGACCGGCCGCGGTGATGTGGTCGGCGCGGCGATTACCGCCAGCCCCGATGTACGCAAGGTGTCATTCACCGGGTCCACCGCCGTAGGCAAGAGCATCCTGCGCGCCGCGGCCGATGACGTGAAGCGCGTCACCCTGGAGCTCGGCGGCAAGTCGCCGACCATCATCCTGGACGATGCCGACTTCGCCACCGCCGTGCCGCTGGCCATCCAGGCCGGCTTCATGAACAGCGGGCAGGCGTGCGTCGCTGGTACGCGCCTCCTGGTCCCGCGCTCACGTCTGGCCGAATTCGAAGCGCTCGCGACTGAAGCGGTGAACGCGTGCGTCTCCGGGAACCCCGCCAACATGGACACGACCATCGGCCCCATGGTGAGCCAGAAGCAGTGGGACCGCGTGCAGGGCTATATCCGCAAGGGCATCGAAGAAGGCGCCCGCGTGCTTGCCGGTGGCGAAGGCCGTCCGGAAGGTAATGATCGCGGCTGGCTGGTGCGCCCCACCCTGTTCACCGATGTGCGCAACGACATGGCCATCGCCCGTGACGAGATTTTCGGGCCGGTGCTCGCCATCATCGCGTACGACGATGAAGAGGAAGCCATCGCCATTGCCAACGACACGACCTACGGTCTATCGGCCTACATCGCCACCACCGATCTCGCCCGTGGCGCACGCGTCGCCGCACGCATCGACGCCGGCCGCGTCCTGGTGAACACCCTCACCCACGAGCCGAAGGCGCCGTTCGGCGGCTTCAAGCAATCGGGCCTGGGCCGCGAGAACGGCGTACTCGGGCTGGAGCCTTACCTGGAGCCGAAGGCCATTGTTGGCCTGTAACCGCGCTGCACCCCCTGTAGAAGCGCGCTTGCGCGCGATGGGTTCTCGCCGTGATGGCCGCAACCATGGCATGTCATCGCTAGCGCCCATCGCGCCCAAGGTCGCTCCTACAACAGGCGCGGGGCGTGCTACTTTTCTTGGGCCTGACCAACCCTGGGGATCCCATGCTCGCTCGTACCTGCCTCGCGCTCGCCCTTGCCGCCGCCGTGGCGCTGCCCTCCCTTGCCGAAGAGGCGAAGAAGTCGCCCACGCCGAAGGAGCTGCTGGCCAAGTCCACCCCGGCTGACTGGCGCACGCCCGACCCGCAGAATCTCGTGTACATGGACCTGCCGCAGGGGCGCGTCATTATCGAGCTGGCCCAGGACTGGACGCCGGAACATGCCGCGAACATCCGCACCCTGATTCGCGAGCATTACTTCGATGGCACGCAGGTGATCCGCGTGCAGGATAACTTCGTCACCCAGTGGGGCGATGCCGACGGGGATGACAAGGCCAAGGCCAAGAGCATCGGCACGGCCAAGGCCACGCTCACGCCCGAATTCACCCGCAAGGGCGGCAAGCCCTACCCGTTCACCAAGCTTGCCGATGGCGATGTGTACGCGCCGGAAGTGGGCTTCTCCGAAGGTTTCCCTGTCGCCCGTGACCCGAAGGCGGGTGAAGCATGGATCGCCCATTGCTACGGCACGGTGGGCGTGGCCCGCGATACCGGCGCCGAAACCGGCAACGGCAGTTCGCTCTACGCGATCATCGGCCAGGCGCCGCGTAACCTCGATCGCAACCTGGCCGTCGCCGGCAAGGTCATCAAGGGCATGGAAATCCTCTCGGCCTACCCGCGCGGCGGCGAGCCAATGGGCTTCTACGACAAGCCCGAGCAGCGCGTGACGATCAAGAGCGTGCGCATCGCCGCCGATGTGCCCGAAGCCGAACGCACTCCGATCCAGGTGCTGCGTACCGACACCAAGCTGTTCGCCGCCGTGGTCGATGCCAAGCGCAATCGCAAGGATGATTTCTACACCCGCCCGGCGGGGAAGATCGACCTTTGCAATATCAGCGTGCCGGTGCGCGATCCGTCGAAAAAATAACGCGCTGGCGTAGGAGCCCACCCTGTGGGCGACGCTTTTCGCGACAAAGCGGCAGAATTCCTGGCGCCTCGTCGCGAAAGATGTCGCCCACAGGGTGGGCTCCTACCGGTTACGGCGCGGCTTGCGGATTATCGGCCAGCACTGCTTCGCGCAGCGCGCGTAGCTTCGCCTTGAGCTTGGCTTCGTTTTCCGTGCCGATGCGGATCATGAATTTCTGGCCGACGGAGAGCTGTTCGTACGTCGGGTTGGCGTAAACGTACCCGACCTTTTCCGGGAGCAGCTGCAGGTTGCCCTTGGGTTCCGGCGCATCCAGCAGGTGGTCGATCACTTCGATCAGCCGATCGTTGAAATAACCATTGGTGCCAAGATCGCGGTAGGCCTGCTGGAACAGCGGGTAGTTGCGCTTGTACCAGGCCGCGGCGGCCTTGGGATTTACGTGGTCGGCCACGTACATGTAGGTGTCGTAGCGTTCCAGGTTCTTCTTCGATTCGACGAACATGCCGTCATCGGGTTGCACCTGGAACCGGCCCGTGGGCGTGCGCAGCGGCAGGATGTTCATGCCGATGGTTTGCTTGGGCAGCGCATCGATGGTGGAGACCATGCGCGAGACGATGGCATCGGGGCGTAACAGGGTTTTCAACGCGCCGTCGCTGGTCAGCGCCAGCAGGCCTGCCAGGATGGCGTCATCACTCTGGTCCAGTGCAGGGAGCGCCGCGGTGGAGGCGCCGGCCGGGCCGATGGGATGCTGTGGCAGGGCCGCATCGTGGAACGGCGCTGAAGGCAGCGCCGTCGAGGCCGCCGCCACCGGTTGCGACGGTTGTGCCGCATCCCGGGCCTGTTTCTCGCGATATAGAAACACCGCACCCAAGCCCACGATGGCGACGATCAACACGCCTGCCAACCACTTCGAACCCGACGACTGACTGCTCAACGCAACGCACTCCGGTGAAACCAGCCCCCATGGGACTACGAATCGCCGGGTTGGTTCAAGGCGACCGGGTCAGGTCCGCTTCATCGATGACGAAGTCGTGGAAGGCCGTACCGCTGGAAAAGCCCATGTCGAAGCCGTATTGCATGCGTACCGTCAGGCTCGTCACCACCTGGCAGCGATAATGGGCGATCATCTGCATGCTCAGCGTGCGCGCCAGGTGCTCATCCAGCACGCCCGTGCCGCGCAACTGAAAAAGTGCCGAAAGGCATTCCGGCCGGCCGCTATCGCCCTTCTTCTTCAGGTCCCATTTGAGCTTGGCGTTCACGACCTCGACCGGCCCCGTGTCGGGCGCCGTGGTCACCTCGTGGTTCAGGCCCGGCGCGAAGTGCATATACACCGGAAGGCCAGCAAGTGCCGCCGGTACCGAGAGCGCGACGCACACGGTGGCGATGATGAGGTGGGGCCGCCAGAACGTGTAACCCCCGAGGCCCATCCGGGTGGCGCGCCCGTGCACTACGAACGTTCCGGTGGCCAGATCGTGCAGACCCTGCTTCGTACCGCGGTTGAAGACCAGGACATACAGCGTCGCCACGAGCCAGCCACCGGTCAGGCCATCGAGCGCCAGCAAGCCCCATTCGCCGGGACGGTGCACGAAGATGCTGTTGAGGATAACGGGGGCGCATAGCAGCGCGGCACGCAGCAACGAGCGGCCGAGGCCGATAACCCGCCCGCTCGCGTCCACGACGCGCATGCCCAGCACCTTCTTGCCTGGGGAGCCGGCGCCGCCCCACCCGCTATCGCCCACACCGAAGTACACGGTGGCAATCACGAAGCCGATGACGCGGGCCCACGGCCCTAGCCGGACCAGCGGGTCGAACAGGACCAGGCCGACGATGACGCCGCCAAGGGAAAGAATGATCCAGTCGATGAGGAATCCCAGGTAGCGCCGCCAAAGGGCCGCCATGGGTGCGGGCGACGATGCCGCCAGGTCCGTCTGCGATTCGGTTTCCATGCCTCTCCTCGTATCCGCCGATCATGCACCCGCCAGCCGCCTTGCGGGAAGCCCCCTTCGTCACGGCATAGTCGGGCTGCCGGGTGTCCCCCACTGTCCCGGCACCAGGGCATTCCCACACATCGAAACCGTAAGGAGGAAGTATGGCTTTCTCTACGAAGGTCGAGTCGTCCCCCATCGCCGGCATCAACGTCACCCCACTCGTCGACGTGCTGCTGGTGTTGCTCATCATCTTCATGATTTCGGCGCCGGTGATCGCGCACAAGAACCGTATCGATCTACCCATCGGTTCGGCAGGGCAGCCCAAGCCCGTCGAGCCCCTGCGCGTCACGGTTGACCCCGGTGGCATGGTGTTCCTCAACGGCACGCTGGTGAGTGACGCGGCCCTCGCTACGCAATTGGATGTGGCTGTTGCCAGAAGCGGCGACGACGCGTCAAAGGCCCCCAGCATCGAACTCCATGCGCGCGACGAGGCAGCCTATGATGACGTAGCGCGGGTGCTCGCGCTGGTGAAAGCGCACGGCGTAGAGCGCATCGACTTCGCCTCGGACTAACCGCAGAAAAGCAGAGCCACCGCTCCTGCGGCGATCTCGCGAAAAGATCTCGCGCGCAAGCGCGCTCCTACACGGCGGTGTCGGGTTGGCCGTAGGTGTATTCGGTGGCGCGGTGGAAGCTGATGCCCTCTCGCTGTTCGACGGCGAGAGGGTGTCCGTCATCGACAAGGAATACCGATGGCCGCGTCGTTGGGCCGGTGAGCTGGAGCGTCACGGCCAGGCCAAGGCTTCCTGGGTGGTGGCGCACCTCGTTGGCCAGCGTTGCGTCGAATGCCGGCTCATCCGCCTGATCTGGATCGGTCCACAGCTTATGGATACGGCTGAAAGACCCCTCTGACACTTCGACCCAGACGCCGAGCATGTAGCCGTCCGCGCGGTCGTGGACAGGCAATGGCAGGATTCCGCGCAGGAAGAAACGGGCGTTATCGATCCTGCAGATATCGTTCGATTCACGCACGCGCTGGGCACGCTCGTCATCATCCATGGCAACGACGGCATCGGGCCGATGGTAGGCCAGTTCAAATAGCTCGCTGTCGTGGGCCAATCCGCATGTTTCGCAAACCGTCGCCATTGAAATTCCCCAGGATAGGCAAAAACCGAGCTTAGCGTGTAGATCACGCGCCGGGGGGCAGGGGCGACGCACCCATCAATTCAGCCTGTGCAGATGAAACGAGGCAGGTAACTGGCGTAGCGGCGCGGTCCACGCGAAAGAAGCCATCTTCGCTGGGCGACTGATAGTAGAGGGTGCCGCCGACACACGGCACGGCATGGGCGGTCTCTCCCGACACAGCCTGCCATACACGTATCGCCATGAGCGCCGTCGTGGCATAGCCGGGGTGCTGGCCGTCGCTATGCAGCCAAGCGCCCGCGGGTTCGGCCCGTCGGAAGCTGAGCCACGTCCTGCCAATCTCGATGTATCGCGCTCCCATCTGGCGAGCGATCCTTTGTTCACCGGCGATCAGAAGGGGCACGATCGCGGGATTCCCCTGGTAGGTTCCCAGGTAGTAGACCCTGGCCCCACCTACCCTTGCCGCATCAGCCAGCGCCTTGCTGGCACGCTCCGTCGCCCTGAAGTCGTCGCTTTCCATGCAGCCCTGCCCCATGCATACGGCATTACCTCCGCGCTCCTGGAAGATCACATCGGTGTAGCGGCCCTTCGTCAGCAGGTCGGCCAGGCGCGCGTTGTGCTCATCATCGACCAGTGACGCGCCGGGTAGCGCGAACGCGTCGACGGCCACGCCCGCCGGCGCCAGCGATGCCGTGGCGCCGGGGAGGTTGTTGACGTAGGTGAGGCTGTTGCCCACGAAGAGGATGCGACGGGGGCGCTCGGCTGCGTGGCTGGCGCAGGCCAATGCCATGAGACACGTTGCGAGAAGCACCTGCAGGAGCGCGCTTGCGCGCGATACGACCTTGCGGGGCATAGGGGTTCCTTCTGCGTTATCACGGGGTCCATCGCGCGCAAGCGCGCTCCTACAGAGGTAGGGGGCGCCTCGCAAAAGAAAAGGCCCGCTGGTGGGCGGGCCTTTCGGGTTACATGTTGCGGCGGTATTCGCCGCCTACGTCGTAGAGGGCGTGGCTGATCTGGCCGAGGCTGTTGTGCTTCACGGCGTCCATCAGTTGCTCGAATACGTTGCGGCGGTCGCGGGCGGTGTTCTGCAGGGTACGCAGGCTTTCCGGAGCCAGGCCGTTGCGGGCCTTGCCGTAGAGCTGCACGTTGTCGATCTGCTGGCCCTTTTCTTCCGGCGTGGAGCGGATGAGTTCGATCTCGGTGGCGATCTCGCCGCCGTGGTCCTTGGGCAGGAAGGTGTTGACGCCGATGAGCGGAAGCGAACCGTCGTGCTTCTTGTGCTCGTAGTACATCGATTCTTCCTGGATCTTGCCGCGCTGGTACATGGTATCCATGGCGCCGAGCACGCCGCCGCGCTCGCTGATCGCCTCGAACTCCTTGTACACCGCTTCTTCGACCAGGTCGGTCAGCTCATCGACGATGAAGCTTCCCTGCCACGGGTTCTCGTTGAAGTTGAGGCCGAGCTCACGATTGATGATGAGCTGGATGGCCACGGCGCGGCGCACGCTCTCCTCGGTCGGCGTGGTGATCGCCTCGTCGTATGCGTTGGTGTGCAGGCTGTTGCAGTTGTCAAACAGCGCGTACAGCGCCTGCAGCGTGGTGCGGATATCGTTGAACTGGATTTCCTGTGCGTGCAGCGAGCGGCCGGAGGTCTGGATGTGGTACTTCAGCATCTGGCTGCGCGCGCTTGCACCGTAGCGCTCGCGCATGGCGCGGGCCCAGATGCGGCGGGCCACGCGGCCGATCACCGTGTATTCCGGGTCCATGCCGTTGGAGAAGAAGAACGACAGATTCGGTGCGAAATCGTCGATCTGCATGCCACGGGCGAGGTAGTACTCGACGATGGTGAAGCCGTTCGACAGCGTGAAAGCGAGCTGGCTGATCGGGTTCGCGCCCGCTTCGGCGATGTGATAACCGGAGATCGATACCGAATAGAAGTTGCGGACCTTGTGGTCCACGAAGTACTGCTGGATATCGCCCATCATGCGCAGGGCAAACTCGGTGCTGAAGATGCAGGTGTTCTGCGCCTGGTCTTCCTTCAGGATGTCCGCCTGCACCGTGCCGCGCACCGTGGCCAGGGTATAGGCCTTGATCCGCGCGTAGGTTGCATCGTCCACCACTTCCTCACCTGATACGCCGAGCAGGCCAAGGCCGAGGCCGTTGTTGCCGGCCGGCAGGTCGCCGTTGTAACGCGGGCGGTTGCCATCGGGGTATAGCTCGGCGATGCGGGCGTTCACCGCCTCCCAGCGCGCGGGCTCCTCATTCAGGTACTTCTCGATGTTCTGGTCGATCGCCGTGTTCATGAACATGGCGAGGATGATCGGCGCAGGGCCGTTGATCGTCATCGAGACCGAAGTACTGGGCGCGGACAGGTCGAAACCGGAGTACAGCTTCTTCATGTCGTCCAACGTGGCGATCGACACGCCGGAGTTACCGATCTTGCCGTAGATATCCGGGCGAGGGGCCGGGTCTTCGCCGTACAGCGTGACCGAATCGAATGCCGTGGAAAGGCGTGCGGCGGCACCGCCCAGCGAGAGGTAATGGAAGCGGCGGTTGGTGCGCTCCGGGGTGCCCTCGCCCGCGAACATGCGGGTCGGATCTTCACCGGCGCGGCGGTACGGGAACACGCCACCGGTGTACGGGTAGTGGCCCGGCAGGTTTTCGCGCATGAGAAACGAGAGCTGTTCGCCCCAGTCCTTCGTCTTCGGCGGCGACACCTTGGGGATCTTCTGGTGGCTCAGCGATTCGCGGTAGTTTTCCACGCGGATCACTTTGTCGCGGACCGTGTACTCGTTGTACTCGGCGGTGACCGAGGCAAAGCGTACCGGCCACTCGCGCAGCAGGTTGATCGCCTCGCTGCTGAGTTCGCGAACCGCGGTGTTATAGCGCTGGCGCAGGGTCGAGAGCGAACGATCGCCCTCCACGCTTAGCTGCGCGTGGTCGTACAGGTCGAAGGCGCGCGGCAACGCCTCGTCACCGATATCCTTCAGTGATTCGTAGTAATGCTGCGCCTTCGCGGCGGCCTCGGCCTGCTTCGCGATGGAGGCGTTCACGCCACGGCCCTGCTCCGCGATTTCCGCCAGGTAGCGCACGCGACTGCCCGGGATGAGCACCGTGGCGCGCGGCTCGCGCAGGCTGGTGTCGAGGTCCGGGGTCCAGCCCGTGGCCGGCAGCGAAAGCTTTTCGCGCAGCAGGCGACACAGGTTGTCGAACATCCAGGTCACGCCCGGATCGTTGAACTGGCTGGCGATCGTGGGATACACCGGCACCTTGTCGTCGGCCAGGTTGAACGCGGTGCGGTTGCGCTTCCACTGCTTGCGCACGTCGCGCAGCGCGTCTTCCGCGCCACGCTTGTCGAACTTGTTGAGCACCACGAGCTCGGCGAAATCGAGCATGTCGATCTTTTCGAGCTGGCTGGCCGCGCCGTACTCGCTCGTCATTACGTAGACCGGGAAATCCACCAGGTCGACGATTTCCGAGTCGCTCTGGCCAATACCAGCGGTCTCGACGATCACCAGGTCATACGCCTGGGCTTTGAGGAAATCGATGCAATCGTGCAGCACCACCGACGTGGCCGCATGCTGGCGGCGCGTGGCCATGGAACGCATGTACACGCGGTGGCTGCGCAGGGAGTTCATGCGGATGCGATCGCCCAGCAGGGCACCGCCGCTACGACGGCGGGTCGGGTCGACCGCGAGCACGGCAATGCGCATCTCGGGGAACGCATGCAGGAAGCGCAGCAGCAGTTCGTCCACGACCGACGACTTACCTGCGCCACCGGTACCGGTAAGGCCCAGCACCGGGGTCTTGCCACCGGCGAGCTTCCATTCCTTGCGCAGGCGCTCCAGCTCGGTGGCCGGTAGCCCGTCTTCCTCGATCGCCGACAGCATGGCACCGATGGAGATTTCATCATCGATCGACGCGGCGGCAGGCACGGCTTCCGCGCGGGCCTTCTGCGCGTTGCGGGTGCGCGTCATCACGTCTTCGATCATCTCGACGAGGCCGAGCTTCATGCCATCGTTCGGGTGATAAATGCGCTCGACGCCGTACGCCTGCAGCTCGCGGATCTCCTCCGGTGTGATGGTGCCGCCACCGCCACCGAACACACGCACGTGGCCGGCGCCGCGTTCGCGCAGCATGTCGACCATGTACTTGAAGTATTCGACATGGCCGCCCTGGTAGGACGACAGCGCGATGGCGTCGGCATCTTCCTGCAGCGCCGCGCGCACCACATCTTCCACCGAGCGGTTATGGCCCAGGTGGATCACCTCGGCGCCCTGGCTCTGGATGATGCGGCGCATGATGTTGATCGCCGCGTCATGGCCATCGAACAGGCTCGCCGCCGTGACGAAACGCAGCGGCTTCGCCTCCGCGTCGGTGTTGCTGGCGGGGATATGCTTGGGCTGCGAGCTCATGGAAACTCCGGGTAGAACCATCGTCGGGGTGGGGAACCTGCCGATTCTACCGCCGGGGCCCGCGAGGCCTCTGACGCAGTGCAGCGAGACGCGTGCGTACGTTACGCGGCCGCTTCGCCACCACCACCGAAATCCACGCCGGACAGGAAGGCGAGGGCCGCCGCCTGCACACACTCGTCGTCGACGATGCGACGGTGGCCCAGCCTGCGCGTCTTCAGCAGGATCGACCCGGGCCACAGGCTGGTGTAGAGCTCGCCCTCTTCCACCGGCACGTCGCGATCAAAGAAATCGTGGACGATCAAGGCCGGTTGCGTCCGATTCGGCACATGGTTACGGATATGCAGGTCGCCGATCTGCACGCCGGTTCGCGCGGCCAACGTATCGTGCAGCGAGGGCCGCAGGTGCTGCGCCAGGCGCACGAAGCGGGCGAACCGCGACGTGGCGGCCTCGGGATCGGCCGCCGGGGCGATCAGCACCACGCGCTTCGCCGTCCAGCCATCCTCCAGCGAGAGGGCAACGGCCGCGCCGCCGAGCGAATGCGCGATCACGCCTTCCGCGTCACCGTAGTGGCGGCCGATCGCCGTCACCGTGCGGACGAAATCCGGCAAGGTGCAAAGATCGCCACCGCTGTGACCATGCGCGGGCTGGTCGAATGCCACGGCGGCCCAGCCCTTCGCCAGGAGCTGCGCGGCCCAGGTTTCCCAGCGAAGCCCAAGGCTGGACCAGCCATGCGCCAACAGGATGTACGGCTGGGTGGTGGGATCGCCCCAGACATAGGTGGCGATCTGCTCCCCGTCCACATCGACGGCCTCGCGGCGCGCCGTCATGGTGGTGAGCGCATGCATGGCGCGCTCGCGGCTGCTCGGCAGTGGCGTCTGGAAGACACGGGCGGCATGCGCCACCGTGCGGCCTGGCGCCAGCCGGCTTCCAAAGCGGTAGGCGAAGCGAATGCCAAGCAACGTCGCGACAGTACGGGCGCCGAAACGGCGGGGCGGCTTCATGGGGCGGGAGCGGGTCTGTTGGGTTCGCATCAGGGCTTGGTGCAGGCTCAGGCTGCCAAGGTTCCCTTAGCAAGACCTTTCGCCGTAGCTTTCACGAAGCTGAACATCTCATACCGCCGGGGTCAACCCGATGACAGCGGCTACGTTTTTTCTCACGAGTTCGCATTCCCGCGAACGACGAAGGAGAGACCGCATGCGCAACCTCACCCGCACCCTTGCCGCCGTGGCCGCCCTGGGCATGGCCGTTGGCGCCGCTAGCTACACCCCGCCGGCCGCCGCGCGGGAAGTGGTCGTGATCCGTAACGCCCCGCCGCCGCCGCGCTTTGAGCGCGTGCCTCCCCCGCGGGTCGGTTACGTCTGGGCCCCCGGTTACTGGAACTGGTACGGCGGCCGCTACGTATGGGTCGGCGGCCGTTGGGCCGCAGCCCGTCCGGGCTATGTCTACCGCGGCCCCGGCTGGCGTCCTTACCGCGGCGGCTACCACTACGAACGCGAGGTCTGGGTGCGCGATCCGCACTGGCACCGCTAAATTCTTAACATTTGCGTGCTGCGCCGCATCTACCAACTCGCGAATAACGGTTTAGACTACGCAGCTGACACGACAATCTCGCCCCCGCCTCAACGGCCGGGGCGATTTTTTTGGACGGTCATTTCCCCACCGGTGGCCTCGGCTGCCGGTTCGCCCCAAAGGGGGGCGGGCTGCTAATCATGAAAACTGGAGTTTGCGTTCGATGATTTTCGAAACCATCGCCAACACGGGCCACGAAGAAGTCGTCTTCTGCCATAACAAGGACGCGGGCCTGAAGGCCATCATCGCGATCCACAACACTGTGCTTGGCCCGTCGCTGGGCGGCCTGCGCATGTGGCCCTACAAGTCCGAGCAGGACGCCGTGAACGATGTGCTGCGCCTTTCGCGTGGCATGACGTACAAGAACGCGGTGGCCGGCCTGAACCTCGGCGGCGGCAAGGCCGTGATCATCGGCGATCCCTCCAAGGACAAGTCCGAAGCGCTGTTCCGCGCCTTCGGCCGCTTCGTCAACTCGCTCAACGGCCGTTACATCACGGCGGAAGACGTGGGTATCGACGTGAACGACATGGAATATGTCTACCGCGAAACCGAATACGTCACCGGCGTGCACCAGGTGCATGGCGGCTCGGGCGATCCCTCGCCGTTCACCGCGTTCGGCACGCTGCAGGGCCTGATGGCCGCGCTGCAGGCCAAGCACGGCAACGAAGACGTGGGTAAGTACAGCTACGCCGTGCAGGGCTGCGGCCACGTGGGCAGCGAGTTCATCAAGCTCCTGCGCGAGCAGGGCGCCAAGGTGTTCGTCACGGACATCAACAAGGATGCCGTGCAGCGCTGCGTCGATGAACTGGGCTGCGAAGCGGTGGGCCTGGACGAGATCTACGACGTCGACGCCGACGTGTATAGCCCCTGCGCCCTGGGCGGCACGGTCAACGAGCAGACGATCGACCGCATCAAGGCGAAGATCATCTGCGGCGCGGCCAACAACCAGCTGGCCACCGACGCGATCGGCGACGAACTCGCCCGCCGCGGCGTGCTGTATGCGCCGGACTACGCCGTGAACGCCGGCGGCGTCATGAACGTGTCGCTGGAAATCGACGGCTACAACCGCGAGCGCGCCATGCGCATGATGCGCACGATCTACTACAACGTCGGCCGCATCTTCGAAATCTCCGGCCGCGACAACATCCCGACCTACAAGGCCGCGGACCGCATGGCGGAAGAGCGCATCAACGCGATCGGCAAGATCCGCCTGCCGCACATGGGCAACGGCGCGCCGCGCTTCCAGGGCCGCATGCGCGGGCAGTAAGCAACACCGTGCACGACCTGAAAGGCCGCCGGGTCCACCGGCGGCCTTTTTCATGCCGCCGCAAACCGCGCTGCAAAGCCGTTTTGGGCAAATGTGAAGATCGGCGATGCCAGGCGGTATCGGTTCCCCCGCAGGAATCCGCGGGACGCGGTTGTCCGGGGTTGCGATCTGCTACACTTTGCCGCGCCCGGCCTCTTGTAAGGCTTTGCCTACACGAAGCTTTTGGGTGCAGGGGGAAACCTCCGCCGTTCAGGCGGATTTACCAAATCCAAGATCACGACCCTTCGTCGCTCCGGCGGCGCCGCCTTACCCTTGTCCCGTGCGGACAGCGAGGCACGCCAGGCGGAGCTGAAATGGACTTACCGAGCTTATGAGCGCGATCCCAGCAGCGACCTTCACCCAAGCCGATATCCTGGCTCGTCTTCGGACCGTCCTCCATGAGACGTTCGAGATCGACCCGGCGAAGGTGACGCCCGAAGCGAACCTGTTCACCGACCTGGAGCTGGACAGCATCGACGCGATCGATCTGGCGATCCAGGTGCAGGATATGACCGGCACACGGATCAAGCCCGAAGACTTCAAGAGCGTGCGCACCGTCGGCGATGTGGTCGCCACCGTGCAGCAGCTGGTCGCGCGCTGACGCGGCATGATGGGCACGGCAGGACCGCGCGAGGCCGCGGAACGTCGCTTCGCACCCTGTGCGGTCGTGCCCATCTATAACCACGGTCGCACCATCGCCAGCACCGCCAATGCGCTGGCCGCACATGGCCTGCCCGTGATGATCGTGGATGATGGCTCCGACGATGCCACCCGGCGCATCCTGGATGAGCTCGTCGCCGGACGGGATGACCTGCGCCTGATTCGCCAGCCGCGCAACGGTGGCAAGGGTGCCGCGCTTTCCGCAGGGTTCCAGGCCGCGCACGCGGCCGGCTACACACACGTGCTGCAGATCGATGCCGATGGCCAGCACGACACGGCCGATGTACCGCGATTCCTTGCCGAAGCGCAGGCCCGGCCTGGCGCCATGGTGTGCGGATGCCCCGTGTACGACGACTCCATCCCGAAGGCGCGCCTTTACGGCCGCTACCTCACGCACGCGTGCGTGTGGCTGGAAACACTCTCCTTCGACATCAAGGACTCGATGCTGGGCTACCGGTTGTACCCGTTGGCCGCGACGTGCGAGGAAATGTCACGCAAGCCTTTTCCACCACGCATGGATTTCGACACGGAAATCGCCGTGCGCCTGTTCTGGCGCGGCGTCCCCGTACGCAATGTCGCCACCCGGGTGATCTACCCGGAAAACGGCCTCTCCCATTTCCGCCTGTGGCGTGACAACGCACGCATCACGGCCATGCATACCCGCCTGCTCCTGGGCATGCTGCCGCGCGCGCCGCGCCTGATCGTTCGCAAGCTCACACGGAAACCCGACACATGCGCCGCCTGATGACCCTGTTCGCCCTGCTCTGCTGCGCCACCCTGGCGCACACCCAGTCGGCGCCCACCCAGGCACCGTCACTGGTCGACCAGGTGCTGGCCCACCTCGCGAAGCACCAGCAGGTGCGTGCCGAATTCACCCAGCGCCGCGAAAACCCCGACCTTGCCGAGCCACAGGTGAGCAGCGGCGACCTGTTGTTCGTCATCGGCAAGGGCATGCTCTGGCACACCCGGGCCCCGTACGACGATACGTTAGTACTCAGCGCCGGCGATACACGCCGGCTGAACGCGCAGGGCAAGCTCGAGCGCGTCCGCGATGGCAACCGTGGCGTCAGCCAGGTATCGGGCATGTTGCAGGGCCTGCTGGCCGGCAAGACCGACGAGGCCGCTCGCCAGTTTACGATCACGGCCGAAGGCACCGTGGACCAATGGACCTTGCACTTCGTGCCGAAGCAGGCGCGCGTCGCCCGCGTGCTGGCGGGTATCACGCTCAAGGGCGATGCCTTCCTCGAATCGATCGACGTGAACCTCGCCAGTGGCGAACGCACCGCCATCGCCTTCGCGAACACGCGCGATGCCGGCGCGCTCACGCCCGTTGAAGCCAGCGCGCTCGGCGCCGAATGAAGCCCGCGCCGACGACGCTCCGCGCGGCCGCGTTCGCCGCGGTGTCGCTGCTGGTATGCATCCTGGGCGCGTGGCTGCTGTTCGGCCGTGGTGCCTCGCCGCTGCAGACCGATCTGCTCGCCATGCTCCCGGCCACGGAGCGCAACGCGCTGGCGGAGGATGCCGTGGAGCGGCTTGCCCGCGCCAGCGGCGATCGCATGATCCTGTTGGTAGCCCACCAGGACGATGACACGGCGAAGGATGCCGCCCGCGAACTGGGCGCCGCGCTGGGCAAGGACAAGGTATTCAAGCATGTGCTTGCCGAGCTGCCGCCATTCGACATGGCGCAACTGGTGAACCCTTTCCTGCCCTATCGCTTCCACCTGCTCACCCAGGAAGATCGCGCCACGCTCGATGCCGCCGGTTTTGATCCGACCGAAACGCTGAAGCGCCGCCTCAATGAACCCTTTGGCGCCAACGTGGGCCCGAAGCTGGGCGACGATCCCTTCGGCTGGCTGCAGCACTGGCTGGACCGCCAGCCGTGGAATCGCTCCACGCTGGTACCCGAAGATGACCTGCTGACGGCGCACCGCGACGAGGGAAGCTATGTGTTGGTCGTCGCCACGCTGGATGGCTCGTCGTATGACGACGGCGTCCAGCGCCGCGCGTTGGGTGCCCTCGACCAGGCCGAACACGACATCATCGCGAAGCACCCTGGGACGCAACTACTTCGCACGGGAGCTATTTTCTATGCAGCCGCGGCACGCGCTGGGGCCGAGCGCGATACCCATGTCGTAGGTATCGCATCCACTGTCGGCATCGCCATCCTGCTGTTGTTCGTGTTCCGCTCGATGCGGCCGCTGCTCATCGCGTTCCTGTCTACCGCGCTGGGCGTGATCGGGGCCACGGTGGCTACGATCCTCGTGTTTGGCCAGTTGCACCTGCTAACGCTTGTGTTCGGTGCGGCCTTGTTGGGCGAAGCGGTCGATTATTCCATCCAATACCTGTGCGCACGCGCGAACGCGGGTCCCACCTGGGAGCCCATGCGTGGCGTGCGCCAGGTGCGCCCTGCCCTGCTGCTTGCACTCGCCACCTCCTTGCTCGGCTATGCGCTGCTTGCGCTGGTGCCGTTCCCGGCCCTGCGCCAGATGGCCGTGTTCGCCATTGCCGGCATGGCCGTCGCTTGCGCCAGCGTGTTCTGGCTGCTGCCCGCGTTGCTGCGCGATCCAGGCAAAGCGCCGCTGGCCGCGCCGTTCGTGCGCGTGGCCCTGGCCTGGCAGCGGATCGCCTCGGGCCGCCGCGCGTTCGCCGTCATCGGGGTACTCGCGCTGATAGCCGTCCCTGGCTGGATCAAGCTCGGCCATGACGATGACATCCACCTGCTGATTTCACCGCCGCAAAGCCTGGAAGCGCAAACCAACCAGATTCGCGATATCGCGGGGTTTGGCGGCGGTAGCCAGTTCTGGCTGGTGGAAGGGGATACGCCGGAGGCCGTGCTTGAGCACGAGGAAGCGCTGACCGATCGCCTGCAAAGGGAGGGCATTGCCTGGACGGGCATGACGGGCATGTTGCCTTCGCAGAAGCGGCAGGCGGAGAACGTGGCGGCCATCACCTGGGCCATGTGCCGGGGTGTCGTCGGCGTTCTTGGGCCGAGCCCTGAGTTGGCTCAGATCCAGATGCGTCGATTCATGACCGTGGCCGGATTCAAGGACACAGCGGCAAGCGCTTACGCAACCGCGTTCCCCGGCAAGCCGCTTACGCTTGCGAACTGGAAACAGGTGCAGGCGTACATGCCGTTCCAGTACCTGTGGATGGACAAGGGCAGCATCGTGGTGCCGCAGGGCGATGTCCCCGTGGAACGGATGCGTGCCGCGGCGGCTGGCCTCCAGGGTGTATCGGTGATCGACAAGCCCGCCAGCATCTCTACGCTGTTCGGTGAGTACCGTGGGTTCGCCAGCCTGTGGCTGGGTGCCGCCATGCTGCTGGTGGCCGCCGCGTTCGCATGGCGCTACGGGCTGCGTGGCGCATGGCGCGTGCTACTCCCCCCGTTGGCGGGCATCGTCTTCTCCGTCGCGGCGCTTGGCTATCTCAACCAACCGCTCACGCTATTCCACCTCATGGCCCTGATGCTTGTCCTTGGCGTGGGCGCCAACTACGCCGTGTTCCTGCGTGAAGGCGAACCGCATTCCGCGCACACGCCCGGCGCCGCCTACGCGGGTGTGCTGCTCTCCGCCGTCACCGCCTTGCTCTCGTTCGGGCTGCTGGCCCTTAGTACCATGCCTGCCCTGCAACATTTCGGGCTCACCCTGTTGCTGGGGATCGGCTTTACCGCCCTCCTCGCCCCGGTGAGCGCACCTGCACCTGTGAAGCCAAACGCATGAACAACACCGCAAACACCACGGGTGGCCGTGCGATGAAACGCGTCGTCGTGACCGGCATCGGCGGCATCACGCCGCTGGGACACGACTGGACCAGCATCGAAGCCCGGCTGCGCCAGTTCCAGAACGCCGTGCGGCGCATGGGCGAATGGGATTACTTCGATGCACTCAACGGGCGCCTCGGCGTACCGGTCGATGATTTCGCGGTGCCGTCGCACTGGTCGCGCAAGCACACCCGCTCCATGGGTCGCGTGGCCCTGCTGGCCACCGCCGCCAGCGAGCGCGCGCTGAGCGATGCCGGCCTGCTCGATGATGAGCGCATCCGCGATGGGCGCATGGGCGTCGCCTACGGTTCGTCCGGTGGCAGCATCGAGCCGGCGCGCACCGTGGGGCGCATGCTGGAAACCGGTTCCATGCAAGGCGTGACCGCCACGAGCTACATCCAGATGATGGCGCACACCACCGCCGTGAACGTGGGCGTGTTTTTCGGGCTGAAGGGCCGGGTCATCACCACCTCCAGCGCCTGCACCTCGGGCAGCCAGGCCATCGGCTACGGCTACGAGGCGATCCAGCAAGGCAAGCAGCAGCTGATGCTGTGCGGCGGTGCCGAGGAGCTTTCAGGACCGGGCGCGGCGGTTTTCGACACCCTCTTCGCCACAAGCACGCGCAATGAAACGCCCGGCCTGACACCGCGCCCGTTCGACGGTAAACGCGACGGCCTGGTCGTCGGCGAAGGCGGCGTGACGCTGGTGCTCGAAGAGTACGAACATGCCCTCGCGCGCGGTGCGCGCATTTACGCCGAGGTGGTCGGTTATGGCACCAACTCCGATGGTGCGCACATTACCCAGCCCACGCGGGAAACGATGGCAGCGGCGATGCGCATGGCGCTGGCCGACGCGGGCCTTGAGCCCGCCGCTATTGGCTACGTGAGCGCGCACGGTACTGCGACCGACCGCGGCGATGTGGCGGAGAGCCACGCAACGAACGACGTGCTGGGAGCCAATGTGCCCATCAGCTCGATGAAGAGCTACGTCGGCCACACGCTGGGCGCCTGCGGCGCACTGGAAGCCTGGTGGGCGATCGAGATGATGCGTGGTGGCTGGTTCGCGCCCACGATCAACCTGGAGACGCCGGATGCGGAATGTGCCGCGCTGGATTACCTCACCGGGAACGGCCGCGACATCCGCACCGATTACGTGATGAGCAACAACTTTGCGTTCGGTGGCATCAATACATCACTGATCTTCAAGGCGCACGCCTGATGCGTCGCGTGGTCGTCACTGGCATGGGCGCGGTGACATGCCTGGGCCCGGGCCGCGCCGCGCTGTTCGATGGGTTGCGCGCCGGTCGCGAAGGCTTCCGGGATATGCCGGGCTACGCCGCGTTGGGCATGCGTTGCCGTACCGCCGCACCTGTTGACCTCGGCGCGCTGGAACCGCCACCGCGCAAGCTGCGCCGGTATTTTCCGCAGGCTGCCGAGTACGCGTGGCACGCCACGCGCGAGGCCCTGGTGGAGGCAGGGATCAATGACGCCCGCGTACGCGAGCGAGACGTGGGCATCCTCATGGGCGGCTCCGCTGCGCTCTCCGAGTACGAAGCGGGCCTGGATGTTTTCCACGCGAAAGGCTATTCGCGCCTGTCGCCTTTTATCGTCCCGCGCAGCATGGGCAGCGCCGTCGCGGCCACGCTGGTCCATGCGTTCGGCTTTGGCGGCCGCGCTTTCACGGTCGGCTCGGCGTGCACCAGCGCTACCCACGCCATTGGCCAGGCCATGGAGCTGATCCAGCTCGGCCGCCAGGAAATCGTGATCTGCGGTGGTGCTGAAGAACTGCACGACAAGGCCTCCATGTGCTTTGACGTGATGCATGCCCTGACCACCACAAGCGTCGCCGGCGAGCGCATCTCCACACCGTATGCGGCCGATCGTGATGGCATCGTGCTGGGCGGCGGCGCGGGCGTGCTCGTGCTGGAATCGCTTGATCATGCGCTAGCCCGCGGCGCCACTATCCTGGCCGAGATGGCGGGTTATGGCGCAGCCTCGGATCCCGAAGGCATGGTGAGCCCGCACAGCGAGGGCATGGCCGAAGCCATGCATCAGGCGATCGACCTGGCCGGCGTTGTCCCGGATTACGTGAACACCCATGCGTGCGCCACGCGCGATGGCGACCTGGCCGAGTGGGAAGCGCTGCGTCGCGTGTTCGGCGACCGGGGGCACCCCGTTCCCTGGATGTCGTCTATAAAGGGGTTGGTGGGGCATGCGCCGGCCGCGGCGGGTGCACTGGATGCCATCGCGTGCGTCGGCATGATCGAGCACGGCGTGTTGCTTGCCGGGGCACCGCCCCGTGAGCTGGATGAGGCGTTTGCCGATACGCCGCTGCTGGACGCGGAGCGCGAGGCACGGGTGGACGCGGTCCTGTCCAACAGCTTCGGTTTCGGCGGCAGCTGCGCCGCGCTGGTCATCCGGCGCTACCATCAACCCGACCTCGCCCTGGCCTAACCCCTTCCCATGGATCTCGCAGCCGACACGACGAAACGCCGCGCCGACGCCTGGGCCTGGCGCTTTGTGTTCACCGCCCTGTCGTTCGCGCTGTTCGGCGTGGGCGGGCTGGTGCTGCGCATCTTCGTCCTGCCGGTGGTGATGCACTGGCCAGCGCCGCTGGAGGTACGCCGCCGCCGCGCACGGCGCACGGTCGGCAAGGCCTTCTGGCTGCATTCGCAATTCATGTACCGCACCGGTGTCGTAACCTACCAATTCGAAGGCCTGGAACGGCTGGGGCGTCCCGGCCAGATGATCGTGGCGAACCACCCATCGCTGATCGATGTGGTGTTCCTGATCGGCCATGTGCCCGATGCGAACTGCGTGGTGAAGCACAGCCTGTGGAAAAACCCCTTCATGCGCGGGCCCATTTGCGTGGCGCAGTACATCAGCAACGATGGCAGCGCCGACATGCTCGAGCGCGCCGCCGACGTGTTGCGCGAGGGACAGACGCTGATCGTGTTTCCCGAAGGCACGCGTACGACGCCAGGGCAGGCACCTGTGTTCCACCGCGGTGCTTCGGCGATCGCGGTGCGAGGTGCAAGCATCATCACGCCCGTGTTCATCACGGTAGAACCCACAACGCTCACCAAGGCGGATCGCTGGTACCACGTTCCGAACCGCCGCGTGCAGATGCGCTTCCGCGTGGGCGATGACATCAGCGTAGCGGCGTTCTCAGGCGAGGCCCCCGCGCCCATCGCATCGCGCCGACTCAACGAGCACCTTCACCGCCTGTATGCGCGGGAACGGCAGGCATGACTATCCACGGCAACGAAAAGCCCTCGCGCAAACTCGCCAACCTTGTACTGGTTGTCGTGGGCATCCTTTACCCCTTCATCGTTTACGTGGGCGGCGATCACGTGTCCCCGCCCGTGTTTGGCGTGATTCTTGGTGCCTTGTGGCTGATCCGGGCGCCGGCGCTGGTGCACCAGCCTGGCGGCAAATGGATGCTCGGCGTTGCCCTGGCCTATTGCGCCTTGCTGGCGTTCGGCGGACACGAACACCTGCTGCGCTGGTACCCGAGCCTCATCTGCGCGTTGCTGCTGGCAGCGTTCACCCATAGCCTCGTATTCGGGCCACCGATCATCGAACGCGTGGCGCGCATGATGGAGCCCGACCTTCCGCAGGCCGCGTTGCCTTACACCCGCAAGGTCACCGGGGTGTGGGCGGCTTTTTTCGCGATCAACGGCGCATGCTCCGCGTGGCTTGCCGCATGGGGGCCGCTTTCATGGTGGACGTTCTACAACGGCGTGGTGGCCTACGTGGCGATGGGCACGCTGTTCGCCGTGGAATGGGTGTGCAGGCAGCGCATGCGCCGACGCCTGCGTAACGCCCCCATGGGCAGCGCGGCCGTCCGGCTGGCATCGCACCCGTGGGTTGCCGCGGCT
Organism: Luteibacter aegosomatissinici; assembly: GCF_023078495.1. Classification (NCBI taxonomy): domain Bacteria; kingdom Pseudomonadati; phylum Pseudomonadota; class Gammaproteobacteria; order Lysobacterales; family Rhodanobacteraceae; genus Luteibacter; species Luteibacter aegosomatissinici. Next base: position 3,528,727 of record NZ_CP095742.1, read on the forward strand.
GCGGGCGGCAATGCAGGCCAGCAGGTCCTGGGCATGGTCGTGGCACTGACGGCCTCGGGTCGCATCGCCCTGGCACGGCATGGCCGTGCCGGTATCGTCAGCGAACTGGGCCAGCATGCCGCCGGTGATGACGCGCTGGCTACCCCGATGGCATGGCGATTCGTCGAAGGGCTACCTGAAGCGGCGCGGATCGATTTGCTGTTGCAGGCGCCGCTGCCGCGTATCGCCCAGGTGGTCTCGGAGCGCGTGGACGCTGGTACGCACGTGCTGAGCCTGGCATTGCCGCTCGACCTGGCATGCTTCGCCGAGCATTTCCCCGAAGCGCCCGTGTTGCCGGGCGTGTTGCAGATCGCCTGGGCGCTCGAGTTTGCCTCGTCCCGCTTCGGCACACCGCGGACCTGCCGCGGCATGGACCAGCTCAAGTTCCAGCGGCTGTTGCGACCGGGCGATCAGGTGGAGCTGGTGCTCCGCCATGATGCCGAGCGTGGCCGCCTGCATTTCGCGTACCGCGTTGGCGACGCCATGTGTTCTTCCGCCCATCTGCACGTGGATGCCATGCCGGGGGTGACCCATGCGCAGTAAGGGTGTGTTGGCCGCCGAGATCGATGTGGTGGTTCCGTTCTTCGATGTCGATTCGCTCGAAATCGTCTGGCACGGGCATTACGTGAAATACCTTGAGATCGCACGTTGCGCGCTGCTCGACGATATCGGACACAACTACGTGAAGATGAAGGAAACCGGGTTTGCCTGGCCCATCATCGACCTGCAGCTGCGCTATGCGCGCGCGGCCCGGTTCGGCCAGGCGCTGCGCGTGCGCGCCGAACTGGTGGAATGGGAGAACCGGCTAAAGATCCACTACACCGTAAGCGATGTGGCTACCGGCGAGCGACTGACGCGCGCCAGTACGATCCAGGTGGCCGTGCATGTCGCTGATGGCGAGATGCAACTGGTCTCGCCGGCCTGCTTCACGCACGACGTAGAGCGCCGCCTTGCACGCGAGGCCACTTCGCCATGAATCACTGGCCCATTGAACAACTGCTCCCCCATGCGGGACGCATGGTGTGGATCGACCGCGTCGTGGAGTGGGATGCCGAGCGCGTCGTCTGCGAGCGCGTGGTGCGCCTGGGCGATCTGGAGGTCACCGCCGAGGGGCTGCCGAGCTGGGCAGGCGTTGAACTGATGGCCCAGGCGATCGCGGCGTGGAACGGATGCCAGGTGCTGGCCGCAGGCGGCCAGGTGCGCCCGGGCTTTCTCCTGGGAACGCGCGCGTACCGCGCCGATGCGGATTTCTTCCCCGTGGGGACCCGCCTGCTCATCGAGGCCGCCCGTACCTTCCACGATGACGACGGCATGGCGTCTTTCGCTTGCCGGATCACCGCGACGGGTGTGCAGGCCGAAGCACGCCTGACTGTCTTCAGTCCGCCCGACCCCACCCCCTTCCTCGATCCACGCCACCACAGCCTGGACCCCACCGGAAACGCGCCATGACCGATACCATCCTCGTCACCGGCTCGAGCCGCGGCATCGGCCGCGCGATCGCGCTGAACCTCGCCGATGCCGGCCATGACATCGTGCTGCATTGCCGCTCGCGCCGTGACGAAGCGGAGGCCGTGCAAGCCGAGATCATCGCGAAAGGCCGCGCCGCGCGCGTGCTGCAATTCGACGTGGCTGACCGCGCCGCCACGGCGGCGGCCCTGGAGGCCGATCTTTCCGCGCATGGCGCGTACTACGGCGTCGTGTGCAATGCGGGCCTTACCCGTGATGGCGCCTTTCCCGGCCTGACATCCGAAGACTGGGACCAGGTGCTGCGGACGAATCTCGATGGGTTCTACAACGTGCTCCACCCACTGGTGATGCCCATGATCCGCCGCCGCGCACCGGGCCGCATCGTGTGCATCACTTCGGTATCGGGCCTGATCGGCAACCGCGGCCAGGTGAACTACAGCGCGTCCAAGGCCGGTGTCATCGGTGCGGCGAAGGCACTCGCCGTGGAACTGGCCAAGCGCAAGATCACGGTCAATTGCGTTGCGCCGGGCCTGATCGACACCGACATGCTCGATCCCGATGTCCCCGTCGAGCAGATCCTCAAGGTGATTCCGATGGAACGCAGCGGCACGCCGGAGGAAGTGGCTTCGGCGGTGCGCTTCCTGGTGAGCCCGGAAGCGAGTTACATCACTCGCCAGATCCTCGCGGTCAACGGCGGGCTCTGCTAAACAGGGCCATGCCCAGCTTTCGCCAGCTCGCTGAATCCGATCGCTTCGCGGATGTGATCCGCGTGCTGCTGGCGCTGGGCGGGATCACGGCCTGGTGCACGCTGCGCGGCCCGGCCGATGCGATCGTACCGGCCCTGCTCGGTGCCATCGCCTGCGCCCTGGCCGAAACTGATGATGCATGGCGGGGGCGCCTGCGCGGCCTGGTCGTCACGCTGATCTGCTTCGCTCTCGCGGCGACCGCCGTGAAAACGACCATCGGCACACCCGTGGTGTTCGCCCTGTTGCTGCCGCTGGGCACCTTCCTGCTCGTCATGCTCGGCGCCGCCAGCGGGCGGTACGCGACGATAGCCACGGCGACGCTCATCCTTGCGGTATACACGATGATCGCTTCGGACGCGGCGGGTGGACGCGGCGCTGAAGGCACGCTGGCCCTCGTCGCGGGCGCCGCGTGGTACGGCGTGCTCTCCCTGCTCTGGAGCGCCCTGGCCCCGCAGCGCGCGGTGCGTCACGCACTGGCCAGGCTATTCGAATCGCTGGCTGGGCTGATCGACGCCAAAGCCGCCCAGTTCGAACCGGTGCGCGGCCTCGATCACGATGCGCTGGCCCTCGCGTTTTCGCGCCGTAACCAGGGCACGGTACTGGCGCTTACCGAAGCCCGCGTGGCGCTTATCGACCGGATCGGCCGGCGCCAGCCACGCGGCCGCTCGGCCTCCCGGCTGGCCATGTTCTTCGTGGCACAGGATATCCACGAGCGCATCACCTCGTCGCACTACCCGTACGACGACCTTGCCCAGGCGCTTTACCACAGCGACCTCATGTTCCGCTTTGGCCGCCTGTTGCGCCTGCAGGCGCAGGCCTGTCGGGAACGCGCCGATGCCATCCGTCGCTCGGCACCCCTGCGCTCCATTGCCCTGCCGGCCGCCGCGCTCGATGACCTGCGCGACGCCATGGCCTTCCACCAGCAAACACGCGGCGCGGGAACCGCGCTCGACGATGCGCTTGCCGCGCTGCTGAAAAACATGGAAAGCCTGCAGGCGCTGATCGCCGATGAAGGCAGCCTGCGTGAAGACAGCGATATCGCGTTACAGGGCAACGAGCCCTCGTCGCTGCGCGACGCATTGCGCCGCGTGCGCTTGCGCCTCAACCGTCGATCGATGCATTTCCGTCATGCCATGCGCCTGGCCATCGGTATGCTCGGGGGGTATCTCGTGATGCTGGCGCTGCATCCGTTGCATGGGTATTGGATCCTCCTGACCACCTTGTTCGTATGCCAGCCGGGTTATGGCGCCACGCGGCGGCGCTTCGTCCAGCGCATCGTGGGCACCACCACCGGGCTGGTGCTGGGCTGGGCGTTGTTGCGGGCCTTGCCGGGTGGCGATTGGCGCCTGCCCGTGCTCGTCGCCACGGGCGCCGCGTTCTTCGCCTTCCGGCTGCGCCGCTACACGCTCGCCACGGGCGCCATCACCCTGTTCGTCTTGCTCTGCTTCGATCGCGTCGGTGCCGGCTACGACGCCATCGGCCCGCGCCTGCTGGATACACTGCTTGGCGCGCTCGTCGCCGCCCTGGTGATCCGCTACGTGCTGCCCGATTGGAGGGTTCGCCGCCTGGACGATCTCGTGGCTGACGCCTTACTGGCGTACGGGCGTTACCTCGAACAGATTGCCGCGCAGTACGCCTCGGGCCGCGACGACGACCTGGCCTACCGCATCGCGCGGCGCGACGCCCATGCGGCGCAGGCCGTGGTGGCGGGCAATGTGGCCGAGCTGCTGGGTGAACCAGGCCATTCGCCTGGCCAGGGCGAGCGTGCCCTGCGCCTGCTAACGGCCTTGCAGGCCGCCCTCTCCCACCTTTCAACGCTGGGCACCCACCGCGAGGTGATCGCCCCCGCGGAGGCCTCCGCGGTGGACGCGGCGGCGCGCCGCATCGCCTTCGGCTTCAACACCCTGGCCGAGCACCTGCGCGCGGGTACCCCCGCGCCTTTGCTGGGCGCCCCCGGGCTCGATGAGGACACCTCGCACCTCACCCAGGCGGCCAGCGGCGCGTTGCGCCTGTTCGATCGCCAGTGCCTGCTCCTGGCCCGTGTGCACGACCGTATCGCGGGGGGCGCCCAGGGTTGATTGCTGCGACGCGCCGTGGCTCGGCGGCGCCAAAACGCTAGCATGGTGGGGTTTTCCCCCGCCTTTTCCCCGGAGTTGCACCCATGCGTCCGTTTTCCCTTGGCGAAGACCTCGACCTCCTGCGCGAAACCGTCCGCGCGTTCGCCGAAAAAGAGATCGCCCCGCGCGCCGACCGCATCGACCGCGAAAACCACTTTCCGGAAGACCTCTGGGCCAAGCTGGGTGACATGGGCCTGCTCGGCATCACCATCCCCGGTGAACTGGGCGGCTCCGACCTGGGCTTCCTGGCCCACATGGTCGCCATGGAGGAAATCTCGCGCGCTTCCGCCTCCGTGGGCCTTTCGTACGGCGCCCACTCCAACCTCTGCGTGCAGAACATCTACCACAACGGTACCGATGAGCAGCGCCGCAAGTACCTGCCGAAACTCGCCAGCGGCGAGTGGGTAGGCGCGCTGGCCATGAGCGAACCGGGTGCCGGTTCGGATGTCGTCGGCTCCATGAGCTGCAAGGCGGAGCTGGTGGGCGATACCTGGGTGGCCAACGGTTCCAAGATGTGGATCACCAACGGCCCCGATGCCGACGTGCTGCTGGTGTACATGCGCACGGCGCCGCGCGCCGCGGGCAGCCGCTGCATGACCGCCTTCATCATCGAGAAGGGCATGAAGGGGTTCTCCACGGCGCAAAAGCTGGACAAGCTCGGCATGCGTGGCTCGAACACCTGCGAGCTCGTCTTCGAGAACTGCGAGATCCCCGCCGCAAACATCGTGGGCGAAGTGAACGAAGGCGTACGCGTGCTGATGAGCGGCCTGGATACGGAGCGCCTCGTGCTCTCGGGCGGCCCGATCGGCATCATGCAGGCCGCCGTGGATCTGGTGCTGCCCTACGTGCGCGAGCGCAAGCAGTTCAACGCACCGATCGGTACGTTCGGGCTGATGCAGGGCAAGGTGGCCGATATGTACACGGCGCTGCAGTCATCACGCGGTTTCGCGTACATGGTCGCGCAGCAGTTCGATAACGGCGTGAAGTCGCGCATCGACCCGGCTGCGTGCCTGCTCAATGCCTCGACCAATGCGGTGACGGTCGCCCTGGAAGCGATCCAGGCGCTGGGCGGTAATGGCTACATCAACGAGTTCCCGGCTGGCCGCCTGCTGCGCGATGCGAAGCTCTATGAGATTGGCGCGGGTACCAACGAGATCCGCCGCATGCTGATCGGCCGCGAGTTGTTCCACGGCAAATCCTGATCCAACGGCATCGCGCGCAAGCACGCCCCTGATGGAGCGCGCTTGCGCGCGATGGCTTACCAGTTGACGCGCACGCTGGCGGTAGCCGACCGCGAATGATCGCGGCTGGCAAACCGCTGATCGACACCAAACGCCAGCTGCGTACGCGATCCCAGGTCCATCCCCGCATTCAGCCCAAACGTCGCTGCCTGCCTCGACAGGCCGATGCCTTCGACCGGTGCCCACTGCGACAGTCCGGTGTAACGCGCCGAGAACACCTCGCCACGCGTTGCAAAGGCGTTCTGCCAGCCCAGCTTCATGTCGAGGCGCAACTTGCCGTACGAGGTGAGCCAGGTGCTACCCGCACGCAAGCCGAAGCCCGCCTGCCAGCGCGAGGTGGTGTGGCCGTCGGCCGCCAGGCCAAAGCCATCGCCACCCAGCTCCTGGAAACCATCGCGGTGGATGCTGGCGTACTGGACGTTCGCGTACGGGGTGAAATCGAACGCGCCCGCGTGCGTGCGGTAACCGAGTTCGCCGTAGGCCGAGCTGTAGCGACCGTTGTTTTCGCCACCGGTGAACGCGGCCCCCACGTCACCAAAGCGCAGCAAGCGTTGCGTATCGCCACGGTAGCTGCCAAAGCCGACACGGCCCACGCCGTACCAGTTTGCCCCCTGCGTACCCGCATAAAGCGACCCTTCCGTCGCACGATTACGCTGGCGATCGTAGTTGCCAGACAGCTGGCCGCTGCTGCGCATCTGCGAAACGGCAACGCCAGCGAAGCCACTGGTGCCAAGACGGATGTCGTTACCAACCATGCTGCCATCGATGTTGAAGCCCACGTTGCCGAAGCCGCTGCGGCTAAGGCCGCCCTGTGAGCCAAGCGACTGGACCCACGCGCCGCCCTTGCCCATCGCGTCCAGATGCTGCATCAGGGCGTCGTTCCCGGCATCGATCCCAGCGAGGGTCACCGCCGTGCTTGCGGCATAAAGCTGGCCGGAAAGCGATTCCAGCGATGCCTGGGCACTCTGGGTCGTCGCAGACTGCTGTATGCCGCCTGCGGCAATCAGCATGGATGTATCGATAGCGCCAGCGCCGCTCGCACCTGCCGCCAGGTTGTTGCTTATCTGCGTCATCGCGCCGTCGACGCGCTGGGCCGAGGAGGTGGCAGCGCGCGATTGAGCCATCGTGGCGTTGGCCACCGCCGGGATGCTGAGCGAAGTGGTATCGAGCCAGACTTCCGTGGGAGCGTACTGGAATGTCGACGTGACGAAGACCCCCCCTACCAGTGTCGTGGCGAACTGCCCCTGGATGCTGCTGGCGGTGATGACCTGCTGGTGCGACGTCCGCGTGTAGTTGGCAACGGTACTGCGCATATCGATGGCACCCGCGAGACTCGCATTGCCGCCGATCGTGAGCGGGGCGCCAAGCACAAGGGATAGCGTGCCACCACTGGTCTGCACGAAGTTGCCATCGATATGTGCGCCGCTTGCGCCGACCTTGACGACGCCGTCACTCGCCAGGCTTCCATGCAAGGTCGCGTTGATCGAGGCGTTACCGGCATGGCCCACGGTCAACGAGCTGGCCAGCTCATTCATGACCGCCAGCGTCGCCCCCTGGTCCACCAGGGTCGCGCCGGTGTAGGTGTTGTTACCCGTCAGCGTGAGCGTGCCAAAGCCGGTCACGTTCAGGCCACCCGTACCACCAATCGCGTTACTGAACGTCATTTGCGCGCCATTGACGTTCGCGTTGAACGTACCCCAGTCGAACCGGCCCGGGCCCAGCACGGCGCGACCGACGTTCAGGCGGCCATAGCCATAAATCGCATCCGGACCCGGGTCCCCGAGATCATCGGCGGTGCCGAGGATGATCTGCCTTACCGCGTTGTAATCCAGGGTGGGAAATGCGCTGTGCACGACGGCAGCCGCGCCGGACACCTGCGGCGCGGCCAGCGACGTACCTTCCCATATCTGGTAGGTGGCGTTGCCACTGTTGGTCGTGCCGGCCGCCGCAACCACGACATCACCCGGCGCCGCCAGGCAGTAGTTCTTTGCGATACCGCAACGATTGGAATACGACGCGATTTGCGTGGGGTTATTGCTATCGAGGGCGACAACCGCGAGCCAGCCCTGTTCGACATCGGGTGCCCGCGACGGCAACGCCGCCACATCGGACGGATCGGGACGGCCATCGTTACCCGCGGCGAATACGAACAGATGCGCGCCATTCGCCGTGAGCGGCGCATAGGCATCGTGGAAGCTCTTGGTCGCGGCGGCGTCGGTGACGTCCCAGTACACGCCACCCCAGGAGTTATTCAGGATGCGGGCTCCCCGCGAGGCGACGTCCGCGTTAACCGTGCCGAGCGGATCCGCGCTGGTGGCCTGGTTGCCCTGGCCGGAGCCGTCATCCGTCGGCGCCTTGTCGTTGATGATTCGGGCCGACACGATGGTCGCCTGCGGGGCGACACCGCCGGCAAAACTGCCAAAGGGAACACCCGCCGCAATTTCTGCCACGGCCGTGCCATGGCCGACCACATCGTCCACGCCCGTATTGTTTGTGGATGGATCCACGTAAATCAGTTCGGCGGTCACGCGGCCGGCAAGGGCTGGGTTCAGATGAGCCACGCCCGTATCGATCACGCCGATGGTTTCACCCTGGCCGTTGAAGCCAAGATTGTGGGCCGCGACAACGTTCGTGAGTCCAAGCTGGGCATCCAACGGGGGCTGCGCGGGAGTCGTCGGCTGCGTGGGTTGGGTGGGCTGCGTAGGTTGGGTCGGCGGTGTAACCACGCCACCCCCGCCGCCACCGCCGGTACCCACCGTGGTGGGCTTGCTGCCCCCGCCACCACCGCAAGCGGCCAGCCCCAGGCTCACGCACACGGCCAGCGCAAGGTCGCGCTGGCGCAGGATAATCCTTGCCATCTTCGATTTTCCCCAGTTTCGACATCAATGTCGCGCCACCGCCCCTTGCGGCGGCGCCCTGCGGAATCTTGGCACAAATAGCTGCGGATCGTCCGTGAAGAATGCCGCAGTGCGCATTGCCCGCCCCTGCCCCGCACTGCGATACTCCGCCGGTTTCCGTCCCCTCAGGGGCGGCCATTTGAAGTACCACGGAGTCCCCATGTCCGACATCGTCATTGCGGGTGCCAAGCGCACCGCCATTGGTTCCTTCCTTGGCCAGTTCACGGGCGTCCCCACGCCGGAACTGGGCGCTATCGCCATCAAGGCGGCCCTCGACCAGGCCGGCGTGGGCGCGGCGGACGTCAGCGAAGTCATCATGGGCTGCGTGCTCCCCGCCAACCTGGGCCAGGCGCCTGCTCGCCAGGCGTCGCTCAAGGCCGGCCTGCCGGTGGGCACGGGCTGCACCACGATCAACAAGGTATGCGGATCCGGCATGAAGGCGATCATGCTTGCCCATGACCTGATCAAGGCCGGTTCGGCCTCGGTGGTCGTCGCCGGCGGCATGGAATCCATGACCAATGCGCCGCACATGGTGAACGCGCGTACTGGCATCCGTTATGGCGATGGCCAGCTTGTGGATCACATGGCATGGGATGGTCTCACCAACCCATACGACGGCAAGTCCATGGGCGTGTTCGGTGAGCAGTGCGCCGACAAGTACCACTTCACGCGTGAAGAACAGGATGCCTACGCCATCGCGTCGGTGGAGCGTGCCAAGGCCGCACAGGCCGCCAAGGCCTTCGCCAACGAGATCGTTCCGGTCACCGTCCAGGGCCGCAAGGGGCCCCAGGATTTCGTGGAAGACGAGCAGCCGGGCCGCTCCGATACGGCGAAGATCCCGACCCTGCGCGCCGCTTTCCGCAAGGAAAACGGCACCATTACGGCCGCCAGCTCGTCGAGCATTTCCGATGGCGCCGCGGCGCTCGTGCTGATGTCGGCCGACGATGCGAAGGCGAAAGGTGCCACGCCGCTGGCCCGCGTCGTGGCGCACGCCACGCATTCGCAGGAGCCGGAGTGGTTCACCACGGCGCCCGTGGGCGCGATCCAGAAGGTGCTTGCCAAGGCCGGCTGGAAGGTGGAAGACGTGGATCTTTTCGAGATCAACGAGGCGTTTGCCGTGGTGCCGATGGCCGTGATGCGCGAACTGGGCGTCGCCCACGAAAAGATCAACGTCAATGGTGGCGCATGCGCCCTCGGCCATCCGATTGGTGCGAGTGGCGCGCGCATCGTGGTCACTCTTCTCAATGCCTTGACGGCCCGTGGGGCAAAAAGGGGCGTCGCCTCGCTGTGTATCGGTGGCGGCGAAGCAACGGCTATCGCCATCGAACTGGTGTGAAGCCTACGTCGAAAGAACGGGTGTTATTAGCGCCATCATCACGCGATTTGCATGGGTTTTAATGCGCCCTGAAGCAAATCCCGTCGATGCTGGCGATGCCCAGACAACTGAGCTATTAATGTGCCCGCCTAACGGCATTCCACGGCTAAGGAGAACCACAATGAATTTCACGCGTACCCTTCTCGCCTCCGGGCTCGTCGCGCTTCTGGCAGCTTGCAGCAACGGCGCGCAGGATTCCGCGCAGGATGCCCAGAAGTCGGCAGCCGACGCCCAGCAGCAGGCCGACAAGGCCCAGCAGGCCGCCGATCAGTCGCAGAACGCCGCGACCACCCAGGCCGCCGACCAGGCCCAGCAATCGGCTGACCAGGCCAAGGATGCCGCCGCCCAGGCCCAGAACGCCGCTTCGGCCTCCACCGCCGGCGGTGCGTCGGAAGCTTCGAAGGATGCCGCATCCAACGCCGCTGACCAGGCGGACAAGTCGGCCGACCAGGCGAAGGACGCCGCGTCCAATGCCAAGGATGCGAAGGACGACTCCACGAAGAAGTAACCCGCCCGCGGTTTGCTTCAGGAAGCGGCCACCCCAGGGTGGCCGTTTTTTTGCCTGCGGCCTGCGGCAGCGCAGCGTTTTCCGGCGGCTTTGCGCCGCTATGATGGTGGTTTGATCCGCTCGAAGACGGCCCATGCCCATCCTCACGTCGCAACTCGATACCCGCTCCCCTGAATTCCAGGCGGCAAGCCAGCGTTTGCGCGCCCTCACCGATGATCTGCGCGACACGCTGAAGCGTACTGCCGAGGGCGGTGGTGCGAAGGCGCGTGAAAAGCACGTGGCTCGTGGAAAGCTCCTGCCACGCGAACGCATCCGCGCCCTGTTGGATCCGGGCTCGCCCTTCCTGGAAATCGCACCGCTTGCCGCCCATGGCATGTACGACGATGCCGCGCCCGCTGCAGGCGTGATCGCCGGCATCGGCCGCGTGATGGGTCAGGAGGTGGTGGTGCTTGCGAACGACGCCACCGTCAAAGGGGGTACCTACTTCCCCATGACGGTGAAGAAGCACCTGCGTGCACAGGAAGTGGCGATGGAAAACCGCCTGCCCTGTGTCTACCTGGTGGATTCGGGCGGCGCGTTCCTGCCCCTCCAGGACGAGGTGTTTCCCGACCGCGAGCACTTCGGCCGCATTTTCTACAACCAGGCGCGCATGAGCGCGCAGGGCATTCCGCAGATCGCCGTGGTCATGGGCTCATGCACCGCGGGCGGCGCTTACGTGCCCGCGATGAGCGATGAAACGATCATCGTGCGCGAGCAGGGCACGATTTTTCTTGGCGGCCCGCCGCTGGTCAAGGCGGCTACGGGTGAGGTGGTCGATGCCGAAGCCCTGGGCGGCGCGGACGTGCATACCTCCGTGTCGGGCGTGGCCGATCACTTCGCGGAAAACGATGCCCATGCGCTTTCCATCGCGCGCGATATCGTGGGCTCGCTCAACCACATGAAGAAGATGCCGCTCGCCGTGCGGCCACCGCTTGAGCCGCGGTTTGCCGCGGAAGAACTCTACGGTGTGATCCCCGAGGATACCCGGCGCCCGTTCGATATCCGCGAAGTCATCGCGCGCGTGGTCGATGACTCCGAGTTCCACGAGTTCAAGGCCCGCTACGGCAAGACCCTGGTCACGGGTTTCGCGCACATCCATGGGTACCCGGTGGGCATCATTGCCAACAACGGCATCCTTTTTGGTGAAAGTGCGCAGAAGGGTGCGCACTTCATCGAGTTGTGCAACCAGCGCAACGTGCCACTGGTGTTCCTGCAGAACATCACCGGCTTCATGGTGGGCAAGAAATACGAAAACGCCGGCATCGCGAAAGACGGCGCAAAGATGGTCACGGCCGTGGCGTGCTCGCACGTTCCTAAATTCACCGTGGTCATCGGCGGCTCCTTCGGCGCCGGCAACTACGCCATGTGCGGCCGCGCCTACGGCGCCCGCTTCCTGTGGATGTGGCCGAACGCCCGCATCAGCGTGATGGGTGGCGAGCAGGCTGCCTCAGTGCTCGCGACGGTGCGTCGTGATGGCATCGAGGCCAGCGGCGGCACGTGGAGCGCGGAGGAAGAGGAAGCATTCAAGGCACCCGTGCGCGACCAGTATGAACGCCAGGGGCACCCGTACTACGCCAGTGCGCGGCTCTGGGACGATGGCATCATCGATCCGGCGGATACACGCCGCGTGCTCGGGCTGGCGATCTCGGCGTCGCTCAACGCACCGATCGAACAAGGCCGTTTCGGCGTGTTCCGCATGTAACTCCCCGCCCCATCGACATTCCGGGCCGGCGTGATAACCTCGCCGGTCCATGTCCGATAGCACTGACCGCGCGGCACCCGAGATCTTCACGCCATCCGGCCTGAACCGGTTGGTGCGCGATCTGCTGGAAGATGCCCTGCCCATGGGCGTGTGGATCGAGGGCGAACTCTCCAACGTCGCTCGCCCGTCATCGGGCCACATCTACTTCACCCTGAAAGACGCGAACGCGCAGGTACGCTGCGCCATGTTCCGCATGGCCGCTTCGCGCCTGCGTTTTCGGCCCGTCGATGGCATGCATGTCCTCATGCGTGCCAAGGTGGGCCTGTACGAAGCGCGCGGTGAATTCCAGCTTGTCGCGGATCACATGGAGCCCGCGGGCGAAGGCGCCCTGCAGCGGGAGTTCGAACAGCTCAAGGCCCGCCTTGGCGCCGAGGGCTTGTTCGATACGGAGCGCAAACGCGCCCTGCCCGCCTTCCCCCGCCGTATCGGCGTGGTGACCTCGCCCTCAGGCGCGGCCATCCGTGACGTACTCAGCGTGCTGGGCCGCCGCCTTGGGCTGGCCGAGGTCGAGGTACTGCCTGTGCCCGTGCAGGGCCGCGAAGCTCCACCGGCCATCGCCGCCATGCTTCGGCGGGCATCTGCCAGCGGCCGCTACGACGTGATCCTTGTGACACGTGGCGGCGGTTCGCTTGAGGATCTGTGGGCCTTCAACGACGAGCAGGTCGCCCGCGCCATCCACGCCAGCGAGGTCCCGGTCGTTTCCGCCGTCGGGCACGAGGTGGATTTCACGATCGCCGACTTCGTCGCCGACCTGCGGGCCGCCACCCCATCGGCCGCCGCCGAACTACTGGTGCCCGATGCGGCCGACCTGGCCCGCCAGCTGGAGCGCCTGCGCCAGCGCATGGCCACCCTCGTGACCCGCCGCCTGCAAGCGGCCGCGCAACGCACGGATCACCTGCATGCGCGGCTCAACTCGCAGCGGCCCCAGGCGCGCCTGGCGCGGGATGCGCAGCGCCTGGAGGCCCTGCGGCGGCGCCTGCACCATGCGATCGACCAGTCCAACGCCTTGCGCCGCGCACGCGTGGATCGGCTTCAGGCGCGTCTTGGCGCGCAGCATCCGCGGCTGCGGTTGACCCCCATGAGCCTGCGTCTTGCCGAGCTGCGCCAGCGGCTCGCGACGGGCATGGCACGCCGCATCGAGCGGGACCGGCTGCGTGTCCAGCAACAGGGGCGCACGCTGCATGCCGTGAGCCCGCTTGCCACGCTGGAACGCGGGTACGCCATCGTGTTTGACCAGCGCGATGCGATTGTCCGCCGTGCGGGCGATGTGGCTATTGGCGAGCGCGTACGGGTGATGCTGGCCGAGGGCCAGATGCAGCTGGTACGCGACGAATAGCCATCGCCCACCGCCCGCGCGCGGCAAACCGCCTCACGACAAGTGAACGCTTGCGGTTGGATCATGGCAAATAATGCTGCCAATGAGGGCCCCCGCCCATGCTCGACAAGAGCTATCCCTATTACCTCGCCAACAAGGCCGTAAAAGCCCGGGCGAAGCTCGACGTGATCGATAAATACACCGGCAAGGTGGCCACCCGGGTGGCGCTGCCGGATGCTGACGCCCTGGATAAGGCGATCGCCGCCGCAACAGCCGCGGCTGGTGCGATGAAGGCGTTCAGGCCATGGCAACGCCAGGCCGTCCTTGAGCATTGCGTGGCGCGTTTCCGCGAGCGCAAGGATGAGCTGGCCTATGCACTCTGCGTTGAAGCAGGCAAGCCAATCAACGATGCCCACGGCGAAGTGATCCGCCTGATCGAGACGTTCAAGATCGCGGCCGAAGAGGCCGTGCGAATAAATGGCGAGACGATCAACCTTGAGATATCGGCGCGAGCCAATGGCTACCAGGGTTTTACACGCAAGGTCCCGCTGGGCCCGGTGGCATTCATCACCCCCTTCAACTTTCCGCTGAACCTGGTAGCGCACAAGGTCGCACCGGCGATCGCGGCCGGCTGCCCCTTCGTCCTGAAACCGTCGGAGCGCACCCCGCTCGGCGCGTTGATCATCGGCGAGATCCTGGCGGAGACCGACCTGCCCAAAGGCGCATTTTCTGTCTTGCCCCTCGACGGGAAGGCGGCCGCACCGCTGGTGACGGACCCACGACTGAAGCTCCTCTCGTTCACCGGCGGGCTCATCGGCTGGGACCTGAAGGCGCAGGCTGGCCACAAGAAGGTCACGCTGGAGCTGGGTGGCAACGCCGCATGCATCGTTGACGCGGATCAAGCGGACCGGCTGGATGCCGTCGTTGATCGCCTGGTATTCGGTGCCTTCTATCAGTCAGGGCAGAGCTGTATCAGCGTCCAGCGTATTCTCATCCACGATGATGTGTACGACGCATTGAAGCGCAAGCTCGTCGCGAAAGTGGCGACACTCAAGGCGGGCGATCCGAAGAAGAAGAGCACGTTCCTTGGGCCCATGATCGACGAGGCCGCCGCGCAGCGCCTGGAAACCTGGATCGGCGAGGCGAAGAAAGGTGGCGCGCGCCTGCTATGTGGGGGTGGCCGCAAGGGCGCCATGCTCGAAGCCACCTTGCTTGAAAAAGTGCCACGCGATGCGAAGCTGCAACGCATGGAAGCATTTGGCCCTGTTGCCATCCTCGATCGCTTCATGACGTTTGACGAGGCCGTCGGCCTCGTCAACGACTCGGATTTCGGACTGCAGGCCGGCGTCTTCACCCATGACCTGCGTCACGCCATGCGGGCGTGGGATGCGCTCGAACAAGGTGGCGTCATCATCAATGACGTGCCCAGCTTCCGCGTCGACAACATGCCTTACGGGGGTGCCAAGTCATCGGGCATCGGGCGCGAAGGCGTACGTTATGCCATCGATGACATGAGCGAACTTCGCCTGATGGTGTTGCGCGAGGTCTAGCGCATCACCATCAGGTGGCTGGCCCCAGGCTACCGATTAACGTTGGGATGAGCTCCGAGACCGTGGGGTGGATCGGCACCGCCCACTGGTAGGTGTCGATCGTGGCGCCCGCATTCATCATGTCGAGCACGCCGTGGATCACTTCGTCGCCGCCAGTGCCCAGCACCGCGGCGCCAAGGATCTGACGGGTCTCGGCATCGGCCACCATGGACATGAAGCCCCAGGTTTCCCCCTTCTCGACGGCGCGCCCGATGCGCGTCATCGGCCGCTTGGCCACGAGGAGCGGCCGGCCGGTCTTGCGTGCCTGGGCCTCGGTCAGCCCCACCCGTCCCAACGGCGGATCCACATACAGGGCATAACCCAGGATACGTTCGCTCACCTTGCGATCCGCACCGTCGAGGAGGTTCGCGGCGACGATCTCGTAGTCGTTCCAGGCCGTGTGGGTGAACGCCCCCTTGCCGTTGCAATCGCCCATGGCCCACACGCCCTCGGCCGTGGTCTTCAGGTGCTCGTCGACCTTGATGTACCCGCGCTCATCCACTGCCACGCCTGCCATGTCCAGCCCGAGGTCATCGGTATTCGGGCGGCGCCCCACGGCAAGCAGCACGTGCGATCCTTCCACTACCGGGGCGCCCTCGGTGCAATCCACCCCAACCGTCACCTTGTCGCCACGCTTACCCAGCCGGATACAGCATGCGCTCGTGCGCACCTCGATCCCTTCGGCCTCCAGAAAGGCACGAATCTCGGCGGACACGTCTTCATCTTCCTTGCCGACCAGTCGCGGCCCCATTTCGACCACCGTGACCTTCGCACCAAAGCGACGATACATCTGGGCGAACTCGAGCCCGATGTAGCTGCCACCCACCACGATCAGATGCTCTGGCAAGGTTTCCAGGGGGATGATGGTGCTGTTGGTCAGGTAATCGACCTGATCAAGCCCAGGAAAATCGGGCACATTGGCCCGCCCGCCGACGTTTAGAAACACCTGCCGCGCTTCGATGGTTTCCCCGTTCACCTCGAGCTTCCGCGGACCGGTGAACCTTGCATGCCCGCGAATGAGCGTGAGTCCCGGCATCGAAGCGAGCCAATCTTCGTTGCCCTTCCTCGAATCCAGAATCACCTTGCGCGCCCGCGCCGCGGCAACGGGCAGGTTGAACCGCACGGGCCCGGGATCGGCCGCGTACTCGACGCCGTACTCGCTCCCCCGCCGCGCGACATGGGCCGCGTAAGCGCTGGCCACCAGCGTCTTCGTCGGCTTGCACCCTGTATTTACGCAGGTGCCGCCCACCAGATGACGCTCAACGATGGCGACGGTTTGTCCTGCCCCCGTGAGCCTGGCCGCCAGTGCCGGGCCTGCCTGGCCCGCCCCCACGATGATGGCGTCAAACGTACGAGGCATGGTGCGCTCCTGCAGGTGGCATATCGGGTAGCTGGATCATGTCTGAATACACCCCGGCAAGATCGGCTGGCTTGCAAACGCGTACTTCGGGGAGGAACTCCCCCTAAGACTACAGCGTGTAAGGGATCGGCTAGAGAACGGCGCGGCGACGGCTGATAGAAACACATCGGCGTGAAACCATACAGTCAGTGTGTCGGGGCAGATCCGGCATTCCACAGCGCGCTCCTGCCCTCGCCGTGACCACCCACCGATCTCCAGAGCATCCTTCCCATGACCCAACGCATCGTCAGCCGCAGCAAACGCCTTCGCAACCGTGGGTCACTTGGCATGGGTGCCCGATATCGTAGCGCGCATGATCAACATATTGAGACGCGTGTTCTTGATCTCGAAACGAGTGTCGGAGACATCCGACATCGTCTCACTCGAATCGAGACCACCTTAGGCCATGTTGCGACCGCTGAGTCGATGGCGCAGTTGTCGTCCGAACTGAGGCAGGCGATCGAAGCGCAGGGGACGCGCGCCGAAGGGATTCGTGCCGATCTGATCACCCGAATCGAAGGCTCCCGTTCCGACCTGACCAAGCACATCGAAGGCGTACGCTCCGAAATGACGGCCCACATCGAAGGCGTACGCTCCGACCTCACGAAGTGGTTCGTTACGGTGGCGATGACCCTGGCGGCCGTGGCCTTTGCGGCGGCGAAATACACGCACTGACGGCCTGAAATGGTGACCCCGGCCCGATTCGAACGGGCGACCTTCCCCTTAGGAGGGGGACGCTCTATCCAGCTGAGCTACGGGGCCTAAGGGCGCCAAGGATAACGTCTACGCGCCTTGACGGCCAGAACTTGGGCCTAAACCCGATAGTACGCGCGATACCAGTCAACGAATTTCGCAACACCATCGCTCACGGGCACCTTCGGCCTATAGCCGAGCTCCTCACGCAGGTCAGTCACATCCGCTTCCGTGTCGGGGACATCACCGGCCTGCAGCGGCAGCAAATTCATGACGGCCTCACGGCCAAGGCACTTCTCAAGCGTCTTGATGTAGGTAAGCAGCTCGACGGGGTGCTCGTTGCCGATATTGAAGATGCGATAAGGCGCCACGCCACTCGTGGCCGGGTCCGGGGACATCGCATCCCACGCTTCATCGCGCTTGGCGGGGCTATCCAGCGCCAGCACGACACCCTCAACGATATCGTCGATGTACGTGAAGCTGCGTTTGTGATGGCCGTGGTTGAACACGTCGATGGGCTTGCCGTCGATGATGTTCTTCGTAAAGAGGAACAGCGCCATATCGGGACGGCCCCATGGCCCATACACCGTGAAGAAACGCAGGCCCGTCGATGGAACGCCATAGAGGTGCGCATAACTGTGCGCCATCTGCTCGTTGGCCTTCTTGGTCGCGGCGTACAACGTCAGGGGGTGTTCGGTCGAGCGGTGCTCGGAGAACGGCATGTCGCGGTTCGCGCCATACACCGAACTGGTCGAAGCAAAGACGAGGTGCTGCACGTGGTGGTGGCGGCAGCCTTCGAGGATATGCAGGAAGCCGGTGACATTGCTCGCCACGTACACATGGGGGTTCTGTGCCGCATAGCGCACACCGGCCTGCGCGGCAAGGTGCACCACGCGCTCCGGCTTGTGCTCGGCAAACACGCGCTCCACCGCGTCGCGGTCGGCCAGGTCGGCCTGTACATGCGTGTACTTCGGGTGATCGCTGAAACGCGCCAGCCGCGCCTGTTTCAGCGTCACGTCGTAATAATCGTTCATGCTGTCGAAGCCGATGACTTCGTCACCGCGCTCGAGCAGTTTCATGGCGACATGGGAGCCGATGAAACCAGCCGTTCCCGTTACCAGTACTTTCATGCGTTAACGCCTTTGAATCGGATGCGAACGGCCGTCCCGTCGCGCGCAACGTACCTTAGCATCACAGCCGTCCGTCGACGGCTTCCTTAGGTAATATGCCTTTGATGTCATAGACGACAGCCCGGCCATTGGCCAGCGCCCGAATGCCAGGGCCGCCCATCTGCCGGAACTCGTCATGCGCCACGGCCACGACGATGGCATCGTACTCACCCGCACCCGGGGCTTCCGCCAGTACAGGCAGGCCGTACTCGGCCATGCACTCGTCGGCGTTCGCCCAGGGATCGTAGACATCCACCCGGGCGCTGTAGCCCTCGAACTCACGCACCAGGTCGACCACCCGCGTATTGCGCAGGTCCGGGCAGTTCTCCTTGAACGTAAGCCCCAGGACGAGGATCCGGCTATCCCGGATGGCATGCCCCTTTCCGATCATCAACTTGATGACCTCACTGGCCACGTGGCTGCCCATGGCATCGTTGATGCGCCGGCAGGCCAGGAGAATATCGGGGAAATACCCGACGGCCTGGGCTTTCTGGATCAGGTAGTACGGATCCACGCCGATGCAATGGCCGCCCACCAGCCCCGGCTTGAACGGCAGGAAGTTCCATTTGGTACCGGCGGCGGCCAGCACGTCCGTGGTATCGATCCCCAGCCGGTGGAAGATGAGCGCGAACTCGTTGATGAGCGCGATGTTGGCATCGCGCTGGGTGTTCTCGATGACTTTGGCGGCTTCCGCAACCTTCAATGAGGGCGCCTTATGTGTCCCCGCGCGGATGATCAGCCGGTATAGCTCATCGACGAAATCCGCCGTTTCGGGGGTAGAGCCCGAGGTGATCTTGGGGATGGTGACAAGGCGGCGCTCGCGATCGCCCGGATTGATGCGCTCAGGGCTGTAGCCCACGTGGAAATCCTGGTTGAACACCAGCCCGGAGGTGCGCTCCAGCGCGGGCACGCAGATTTCCTCAGTGGCACCGGGGTATACCGTCGATTCATAGATGACGGTGTCGCCACGGCGCAGCACGGTACCGATCGCCTCGCTTGCCCGTACCAGCGGCCCGAAATCAGGCCGCTTATGTTCATCGACGGGCGTAGGCACGGTCACGATGTATACATTGGCGTCGACGATGTCGCCGATCTCCGCCGTCATCCGCAAATGCGTCGCCGCGCGGATATCGTCGGCCGACGTTTCCTGAGTGTGATCGTGCCCTTCGCGAAGGGCCGCAATCCGGCGGGCGTCGATATCGTAGCCCTGGGTCGGCAGGATCTTGCCGAATTCCACCGCCAGCGGCAGGCCGACATAGCCCAGGCCCACGACGGCGATCCTAACGTTGTTCATTGGCGCCCTGCCCCGCGGCGTGGGTCAAAGGGCGCCAGAGTACCTTCTCGTCCGGCGGTTTACGACATCACGCCGCGATGCAGGAGCGCGAAGCCCGCCACTGTCGGCCGGTGCACCGGTCAGCCGGCGGTCGAGAATCGCCGTGCTGGCAGCGGAGGGACCCGGCTGGGGCGTTTTGCATCGCTGCCGAACGGTCGCCATACCCCATCCGCCCCTTCTATCCCGATGCTGGCATCGCCCCCTTCGGCCGCCGCGCGGTTCACAGCCGTGCGCACGGCCTCATAGCGGGAGTCGCAGCGGGCCACGATCCGCCCATCCACACGGACCGGCCAGCCCAGGTCGTCCTCGGGGAAATAGGGCACCTCGTACAGGTGGGTCATCGCAAAACTCCAGCGTAATCAACAATTACAGCCAAAGCATGCACTTGCGTTCGTCATCGCAAGGTCACCGCAGGAACGTGCGGCATCGACGCGGCCGTGACATCCGTCCCGCGCTGCACAACAGGGGGTGAAGGGGGCGTTTGCTAGAATCCTCGTTTTCCCATGAGCCGGACACCCCGTCCGAGCCTCGTCACAGGAGCCATCATGTCCGCCAAGATCCTCCAAGCGCTCGGCCTCAACGCCACCGAGTCCGGCACCTACCTCGGCCGCGGCGAGTGGGCCGCCACGACCGATGCCGGCACGCTGTCGCCGACCAACCCGGCCACGGGCGAGGTCATTGCCACGGTGAACGCCTCGAGCGCGGCGGACTACGAGACGATCGTGCAGCGCGCCCAGGAAGCGTTCGCCGTGTGGCGCACCACCCCGGCACCGCGGCGTGGTGAGGCAGTGCGCCTGTGTGGCGAAGCCCTGCGCAAGCACAAGGATGCACTGGGCTCCCTGGTCGCCCTGGAAATGGGCAAGATCAAGCCCGAGGGCGATGGCGAAGTGCAGGAGATGATCGACATCGCCGACTTTGCCGTCGGCCAGAGCCGCATGCTCTACGGCTACACCATGCACTCGGAACGCCCGGGCCACCGCATGTACGAACAGTGGCACCCGGTGGGCCTGGTCGGCATCGTCAGTGCGTTCAACTTCCCGGTGGCGGTCTGGGCCTGGAACGCGTTCCTGGCCGCGATCTGCGGCGATATCTGCCTGTGGAAGCCGTCGCCGAAGACCCCGCTCTCGGCCATCGCCACCATGAAGATCTGCAACGAGGCGCTGAAAGAAGCCGGTTTCCCGGACATTTTCTTCCTCTTCAACGACGCCGGCACGGCGCTGGCCGAGACGTTCGTTGACGACAAGCGCATCCCGCTGATCAGCTTCACCGGCTCCACCAAGGTGGGCCGCATGGTCGGCGAGCGCGTGTCGCGCCGCATGGGCCGCAGCCTGCTGGAGCTGGGCGGCAACAACGCCATCGTGCTCGACAAGTCGGCCGACCTGAAGCTCGCAATCCCCGCCATCGTGTTCGGCGCCGTCGGCACCGCCGGCCAGCGTTGCACCACCACGCGCCGCCTGATCGTGCACTCGTCGATCCACGATGCCGTGGTCGATACGCTGGTGAAGGCCTACGGCCAGGTGGAACAGAAGATCGGCGATCCCACCCTGGCGACGACCTTGATGGGCCCGCTGAACAGCCCCGAGGCCGTGCAGGCCTTCGTGGCCGCGGTCGACAAGGCCAAGGCGGCCGGTGGCAACGTCCGCACCGGCGGCAAGGCCCTGGCCGATCGCAAGGGCAACTTCGTGCTGCCGACCATCGTCACCGGCCTGAAGAACACCGATGACGTGGTCCAGACCGAGACCTTCGCCCCCATCCTGTACGTGATGCCGTTCGATACGCTGGACGAGGCCATCGCCATGCAGAATGCCGTGCCGCAAGGCCTGTCCTCGGCTATCTTCACCCAGGACCTGAAGGCGGCCGAGCAGTATCTCTCCGCGGCGGGTTCGGATTGCGGCATTGCCAACGTCAACATCGGCACCTCCGGCGCGGAAATCGGCGGCGCCTTCGGTGGCGAGAAGGAAACCGGTGGTGGTCGCGAGTCCGGCTCCGATGCCTGGAAGGTGTACATGCGCCGCCAGACCAACACCATCAATTACTCCGACGCACTGCCGCTGGCCCAGGGCATCAAGTTCGAGTTCTAAGCACCCGAGGCAACGCCATGGCCGACCTGCGCTCCACGGAACGATTCTCCGACCGCGTCGAGGACTATGTCCGCTACCGGCCGGATTACCCGAGGGCGCTGGTCGACTGGCTGCACGGCCTGGGCGTCAAGCACGACTGGGCCGTCGCTGACGTGGGCGCGGGCACCGGCATCTCGAGCAAGCTGTTCCTTGATGCCGGCCACCGCGTCACCGCCGTGGAACCTAACGCCGCCATGCGCGCCGCCGCCACGCAGTGGCTGGGCGCCGAGGGCCGTTTCCACGCCGTGGATGGCACCGCCGAAGCCACCGGCCTGGCGGATGGTTCCACCGACGTGGTAATCGCCGCGCAAGCCTTCCACTGGTTCGACCAGGCCAGGGTGCGCAAGGAATTCGCCCGCATCCTCTCCCCACGGGGACTGGTCGCCATTTTCTGGAATACGCGGCGCCTGGTGGGGACACCCTTCCTCGAAGGCTACGAACGCCTGCTGCACGAGTACGGCGTGGATTACGTCAGCGTGGCCGAGCGCTATGCCGATGATGACGCCATGGCCCGCTGGTTTGGCCATGGCTACCGCGGCATGGCGTCGTTTCCCCATGGCCAGAAGCTCGATTACGACGCGCTGCAGGGCCGGCTCATGTCGTCCTCGTATGCGCCCAAACCGGGGCACCCCAACCACGAGCCGATGCTGGCCGCCCTGCGCTCGCTCTTCAACGCGACGCAGGACGACGGCACGGTCGATTTCGATTACGACACCCGCGTATTCGCGGGCCGCCCGGACGCCTGATGTACGACCTGATCCGCCCCTTGCTGTTCAAGCTGGATGCCGAGACCGCCCACGGCCTCACGCTTTACGCCTCTGACGTGGCCCAACGCAGCGGCTTTTCCCACCTGGTGAACAAGCCGCCGGCCGATCTGCCGGTCACCGTGTTCGGCATCACGTTCCCCAACCCGGTAGGCCTTGCGGCCGGCCTGGACAAGAACGGCGAACACCTCGATGGCCTGGCCGCGCTGGGTTTCGGCTTCGTCGAGATCGGCACGGTCACGCCGCGCCCGCAGGCCGGCAATGACAAGCCGCGCATGTTCCGCCTGCCCGAGCACGAAGCCGTCATCAACCGGCTCGGCTTCAACAATGGCGGTATCGATGCGCTCGTACGCAACGTCGAGAAAGCCAGCTTCCGTGGCGTGCTCGGCATCAACATCGGAAAGAACAAGGACACGCCCAACGAGCGTGCCACCGACGATTACCTGGTGTGCCTGGAGCGGGCTTATCCGCTGGCAAGCTACATCACCGTGAACATCTCCTCGCCGAATACCCAGGGCCTGCGCGACCTGCAGGAAGAGGACACGCTGCGCCGCTTTATCGGCACGCTGCGCGATGCGCAGGAACGCCTTGCCGGCCAGCATGGCAAGCGCAAGCCGATGCTGCTGAAGATCGCCCCCGACCTGACCGATGCCGAACTCGACGCCATCGCCGAAGTGCTTCTTGCATCAGGCATCGATGGCGTCATCTGCACCAACACCACGATTGATCGCGATCGCGTGGCGGGCCACCGCTTTGCGAATGAAATGGGTGGCCTGTCCGGCAAGCCGGTCTTCGAGAAATCGACCGCGGTGCTGCGTGGCATGGCAAAACGCCTGGGTGGCCGCCTCCCTATTGTTGGCGTGGGCGGCATCCTGGATGGCGACGACGCCGCCACCAAGATGGAGGCCGGTGCATCGCTGGTGCAGGTGTACTCCGGCCTCGTATACCGTGGCCCCAAACTGATCAACGAAGCGGTTGCGGAAATCCGCCGCCGTGGGATCCTCGCATGACCCTGAACAACGCGCCCGTCGACATGGGCGGCTTCACCCTCACCTCCCACGCGCCCCTCGGCAGCCGCAATACGCTACGCGTGGATGCGCGTGCCAACCTGCTGGCCGAAGTACGCGATCCGCTGAAAATCCCGGAGATCCTCGCTTTCCCCGCCGTCAAAGGCGGCAAGGTGCTGGTGCTTGGGGAGGGCAGCAACATGCTGATCAAGGGCGACGTCGATGGCACCGTGCTAGCCATGGCCAATGCAGGCGTCGAAACGTTCCAGCGCGACGACCGGGTGCTGATCCGGGTCGCCGCGGGCGAACGCTGGGATGATTTCGTGCGCTGGTCGCTGGGCCAGGGCTACGCCGGGCTCGAGAACCTCATCCTGATTCCCGGCACCGTGGGCGCCGCCCCGATCCAGAACATCGGTGCGTACGGCGTGGAAGTAGCCGAGTTTGTCGACACCGTGGAAGCCTACGACACGCACGCCGGCGAATTCGTGGTGCTGGACAAGGCCGCGTGTGCTTTCTCGTACCGTGACTCCAGCTTCAAGCAACAGGCCGGCCGCTGGATCGTCGTCGCGGTGACCTTTGCCCTGCCCCGCGAACGCCCGTTATCGCTCGACTATGCAGGCATCCGCGAAGAAGTGGAGAAGATGGGGATCACCCGGCCCACCCCGTACCACGTTGCCGAAGCGGTCGTGCGCCTGCGTTCGCGCAAGCTGCCCGATCCGGCCGTGATCGGTAATGCGGGCAGCTTCTTCAAGAATCCGGTGATCGGCCAGGCCCAGGCGGATGCCCTCGCGCTGGCCCATCCCGGCCTGCCGGTGTGGCCGCATGCCGGGGGCACCGCCAAGATCTCGGCGGGCTGGTTGATCGAAGCCGCCGGCTTCAAGGGCGAGCGCGATGGCGACGCCGGCATGTCCAACCGGCACGCGCTGGTGCTGGTGAACCATGGGAAAGCCACCGGCCCCCAACTGTGGGCGTTTGCCCAGAAAGTCATTGCGGGCGTGCAGGCCCGCTTCGGCATTACGCTCGAACCTGAACCACTGGTCATCTGACTCCTACACGTATCGGGCACACAACAGCCGGGTGCGCAGGCGTAGCGCCCGTCGGTGTCATGACTGTGTCAAAGCACGGTCATAACCTCCCCGGGCGGCGTACCATCGGGTACGTCGTGAACCGCGACGAGGACTGACGCTTGGATACGATGACGACTGCCACCGAACCGACCGCACCCGCCAAGGCACCTTCCGCCAAGGCCCCGCCGGTGGTCGCGGATACACCCGCCATCGATCTCAACGACCCATCGCTGTATATCCACCGCGAACTCGCGCAGCTGCAGTTCAACATCCGCGTGCTTGACCAGGCACTGGATGAATCCAAGCCGCTGATCGAACGCCTGAAGTTTTTGCTCATTTTCTCATCCAACATGGATGAGTTCTTCGAGATCCGCGTGGCCGGGCTGAAGCAGCAGATTGCTTTCGACCACGAGGTGATTGGCGCCGATGGCATTCCACCGCGCCGCGTGCTGGCCGAAATTTCTGAAATTGCCCACCGCCAGATCGAGCGGCAATACGCCATCCTGAATGAGAAAATCCTCCCTGCCCTGTCGGATGAAGGCATCCGCATCGTGCGCCGCAACCAGTGGTCGCACAAACAGAAGCTGTGGGTGCGCCGATACTTCCGCAACGAGGTGGCGCCGCTGATCACACCGATCGGCCTGGACCCGACGCACCCGTTCCCGCGGCTGGTGAACAAGAGCCTCAACTTCATCGTGCAACTGGAAGGCACCGACGCCTTCGGCCGCGATTCGGGCCTGGCCATCGTGCCTGCGCCGCGCATCCTGCCGCGCATCATTCGCCTCCCGGCCGATGTGTGCGAAGGCGGCGATAATTATGTGCTGTTGTCATCCATCATCCATGCCCACGCGGATGACCTTTTCCCCGGCATGCGCGTGCTGGGCTCGTACCAGTTCCGCCTGACCCGCAATGCCGATCTCTCGATCGACCCGGAAGACGTGGAAGACCTGGCGCGCACGCTGCGTGGCGAACTGTTCTCGCGCCGCTACGGCGATGCGGTACGCCTGGAGGTGGCGGACAACTGCCCGAAGCCCCTGGTGGATTACCTGCTGAAGCAGTACTCCCTGGATGCCGATTCGCTTTACGAAGTGAATGGCCCGGTGAACCTGGCGCGCCTGTTCGAAATGACACTGAAGCCGGAATACGCCCGCCTGCAGTACCCGGCATTCGTGCCGGCGTTGCCCAAGGCGCTGGCCGATGCGGAGGATATGTTCTCGGTCATCGGCAAGCAGGACATCCTGCTCTATCACCCGTTCGAATCGTTCTCGCCCGTGGTGGATTTCCTGCGCCAGGCGGCGAAGGATCCGCAGGTGCTCACCATCAAGCAGACGCTGTACCGCAGTGGCGCCAATTCCGAGATCGTCGATGCGCTGGTGGAAGCCGCACGTGCCGGCAAGGAAGTCACCGCCGTGGTGGAACTGCGCGCCCGCTTCGATGAGGAATCGAACCTGAGCCTGGCCTCGCGCCTCCAGCAGGCGGGCGCCGTGGTGACCTATGGCGTGGTGGGTGTGAAGACCCACGCCAAGCTGGCCTATGTGCAGCGCCGCGAGAACGGCAAGCTGGTGAGCTATGCGCACCTGGGTACCGGCAACTACCATTCCGGTAACGCCCGCCTCTATACCGATTACAGCCTGCTCACCTCTGACGAGGCGCTGTGCGACGACGTGCACAAGCTGTTCCGGCTGCTCACGGGCATGGGCAAGGCGCTGAAGATGAAGCGCATGCTGTATGCGCCGTTTACGCTGAAGAAGACCCTGCTGGAACTGATCGCACGCGAAGCGAGCAACGCAGCCGCAGGGAAGAAGGCCGAGATCATCTGCAAACTCAATGCGATCACCGATCCGAAGATGATCCGTGCGCTGTACCGCGCAAGCCAGGCGGGTGTGAAAATCGAGCTGATCGTGCGTGGCATGTGCTGCCTGCGCGGTGGCATCCCCGGGGTGTCGGACAACATCCGCGTCCGCTCGGTGGTCGGCCGGTTCCTCGAACACAGCCGGGTCTACTGGTTCCACAACGACGGCGAGCCGGACCTGTACCTGGCCAGCGCCGACATGATGGAGCGGAACCTGGACCGCCGCGTGGAGACCTGCTTCCCCATCGAGGGCAAAAAGCTCCGCCAGCGGGTGCGCAAGGAGCTCGACCTGTACCTCTCCGACAACCACTCGGCCTGGCTGCAGCAGCCCGATGGGGCCTATGTGCTGGCCCAGCCGGCCTCAGGGGCGCCGGTACGCGATGCCCAGGCCCAGCTCCTGGAGCGTTACGCGGGGCTGGCCGCCCCCCAGGCGTGAACCTCGCCCCTGGGATATAGGGCCTTCACCTAGCCCGAACGGCAGACAAGACACAGTTTCGGCGGCAGTGCAGAATAAAACGGCTGTTGGGGGAGACGGGGCTTTCAGGTGATCGCATCGGATCCAGGCCGCGCGCCATGGGCGCGCCGCAGTGTCTTCGCAGGATTCGGGCATGGTCAAGCAGGGCCAACACGCATGGATCATCCGCCTGTGCCAGGCGGTGGCCTGCTGCGTACTGCTCGCGGCGGCCAGCCTCTCCCATGCAAACGATGCCCTTGGGGGCAACTGGCGCGAGGTACGCCCCGGTGACGACCCGGCCAAGGTCCTGGCCGAGGCATGGACCACACCCCTGCCCGCGTTCGATCCGGCCCGGATGCAGGCATTTCCCCATGCAGGCACCGGCACCTGGGTCATCCTTCGCCCCCTGCCACCGTGGACGGGGGGCGAGCGGGTACTGAGTATCCTGAATCCGGGGGCTGGCAAGGTCAGTCTCTATCTAGCCCCCGACCGTCTCTGGACGACGTCACTGGACGATTTTGGCCCGCCATTGCACGGCCACGGCCGGTTGATGTTTGCGATTCCGCCCGACGTACCGGCCTCACGACCGCTGCTGCTGAAGTTTGAACCGACGGACCAGGTGGCGGGTGCCGTCACGATGAGCCTGGACACCTGGCCGGATTACCTGCGCGACGACGCCAGCTGGCTCGTCTTCGCCACGGCATGCTTCGCCATCATGCTCACCATGGCGCTGATGGCCTTGTGCTTTACCTTGATCCTGCGCGACATGACGTTTGGCTGGTATGCCGCCTACCTGTGCTGCTATGCGCTGATCCAGGGCCTTAGGACGGGTTACGTCTTCCATCCGCTTGAGTTCCAGGCGCTGGCGGGCATGAGCGATTCGCTCGGTACGGCGGCGACGGCACTTTCCGTATCCTTCGCGGCCCTCTTCATGCTGCGCTTTTGCAAGGTGGACGATTACGTACCGCTGCTGCGCACACCGGTGCTGGCCTTCGCGATTGGCATGCCGGTCATCGCCATTTGCCAGGCGACGGGCATTGCGCTGCTGGTGGGAACCGCCCATCTCCTGCTTCAGCCCCTGCTGCTGATTGGCGCGCTGCTGCTACTCATGGCCGGTGGGATCGCCGCGATGCGCGGCTCGCGGCACGCGTGGTTTTTCCTGGTGGGCTGGACCCCGCTGCTGCTCCTTACGGCCGCATGCGGCGCCCAGCTGCAGGGCATGTTCGCCAGCGCCCCGTGGCTGCCGGATGCCGCCATTGCCATGGGCGCCTTCGAGGCGATCGTGTTGTCCATCGGCCTTTCCGATCGCGCGCTGACCATTCGCCACGACCGTGACCAGGCGCGCAAGCTTGCCGATGCCGACCCATTGACCGGCGTACTTAACCGGCGCGCGTGGACGGACGCCGCACTTTCCGTGCTGGACGAAGGCATGGGGCGCCCGGTGGCGCTGCTGTTCCTGGACCTGGATCACTTCAAGGCGCTGAATGATCGCCACGGCCATGCGGCGGGCGACCGCGCGCTGGTTGCCGTGGCCGGCGCCCTGCGGCATGAGCTGCGACCCAGTGATTTGCTTGGCCGGTACGGCGGCGAGGAATTCGTAGCGCTGCTTCAGGGGGCCGAACGGGAACACGTCATCCAGATCGCGACACGCCTGTGTCGCCGCGTCAGCCGGCTGGATGTGCACGTAGGCGACAACGAACCCCTGACCGTATCTATCGGTGTGGCGATCCGCACGCCGGCCGATACAGTGCAATCCCTGATCGAACGCGCCGACCAGGCGATGTACGCCGCCAAGCTGGGCGGGCGTAACCGCGTCATCTGCTCCGGCCCGGCCGGCCCCACCCTGGTCCGCACCAAGGCCGCCCCCAAACGGTAGGAGCGCGCTTGCGCGCGAAAAGCCAACGAAGCGGTGACGCGCCAACCCATCGCGCGCAAGCGCGCTTCTACGCGAGTTTCGCTGCCGCAGCCACGATATCGTCATCGCCCGGCAGAACCAGGAACGCGGCGCCTGCGAGTGGCGTGAACGTATCCGCACCGACCACGCGGTGGAGCGGCACGCTGCCGAACCCTGCCTCGACAATGGCAGTGATCACGCCCTCGCCCACGCCGGCACTCTTGCGGCCTTCATCCACGACCATGATGCGCTTTGCTCCCTTCGCCTGCGCAGCGATGAAGGCATCGTTGAGCGGCACGAGCCAGCGCAAGTCCACCACGCGCACGTTCCAGCCGCGCTCCGCTTCAATCCGGCGGGCGGCACGCAGGCTCATGGGCACGCCATTGCCAAAGGTAAAGATCACCAGGTCGTCCGCCGCGTCGTTGTACACGCGACCCTCACCCAGCGGCATCGCTTCGCCCGGTGCCGGATAGCTGAATTGCCACTGGCCGTCGCCGGCTTCGTAGAGATCCTTCGTCATGTACAACGCAATGGGCTCGAGGAACGCCGTGACGCGGCCATCGATCTTCGCCAGCGCCGCGAGCGTGCGCAGCATGGTCGCCGCATCATCACCACGGCTGGGGCAGCCCACCACCAGACCCGGGATATCGCGCAAGGCGGTGATCGAATTGTCGTTGTGGAAATGGCCGCCGAACCCACGCTGGTAGCCGAGCGAGGCCACGCGCATCACCATCGGGTTGCGGTACTGGTCGTTGGAGAAGAACTGCAACGAGGCCGCCTCGCCACGAATCTGGTCGCATGCGTTGTGGAAATAGGCGAGGTACTGGATCTCGGGCAACGGCAGCATGCCCATGTTGGCATAGCCCTGCGCCAGGCCCAGGATCATCGTCTCATCGAGCAGCGTGTTGAACACGCGCGCATTGCGGAAAGCCTTGTGCAGGCCCTTCGTCACGGTATAAACGCCACCCTTCTGCGCCACGTCTTCGCCGAACAGCAGGCTTTCGGGGTACTTCGCCATCAGGTCATGCAACGCCTGGCCCACCTGGATGGCCAGGTGTTTCGGCGGCTGCTTCTCGGGGAGTTTCTCCGCACCACCGAAGGCGCGTTCGCGCTCGCCGGCATCGCCCATGCGTTCGGCCTCGGCACGCACCGCATCCGGCGTATACGGAGCCAGCGGCCTGGTTACCTCGGCCAGGCTGGTGATCTTCGGCCGGCGATCCGCCTCTTCTGCGGCTTCGAAACAACGCTTGCGAATGCGATCGTACAGCCCGAGCAGGCTATCACGGTCATACACGCCCGAAGCCAACGCGATCGTGGCACTGCGCAGCAAGGGATCCGTCGCTTCCAGCGCCACCAACTCTTCCACCGAGCGCCACTCGATCTCGAAATCCGTGCCGGCGTGGCCCATGACGCGCGTGGTATTCAGATGCAGGAACGTGGGCCGGCGCGTGTTGCGGCAGTGATCCACGGCGCGCTGCACGCCCGCGTAGCCGCCGGCAAGGTCAAGCCCGTCGGCGTAGAAGTAATCAAGGTTGGAACGACGTTCGAAGTTGCTCGCCACCCAGCCACTGGGTGTCTTCACCGAAATACCGATGCCGTTGTCTTCGCAGATGAAGAGCACCGGCGCCGGCAACTTCTGGTACGCGGTCCATGCCGCGGCGTTGAATGCGGTCTGCGCGGTGGCATGGTTGGACGAGGCGTCGCCGAACGAACACAGCGCGATCGAATCCTCGGGAATGGGCAGCGCGTGGCCGATACGCTTACCCTGTTCGATCGCGACGGCGGTGCCCAGCGCCTTGGGCAGGTGCGACGCGATCGTGGACGTCTGCGGAAGCACCCACAACGGCTTGCTTCCCCACACCTTGTGCCGTCCGCCCGAGGCTGGATCCTCGCTACTCGCAGCGAACGAGAGCGCGGAGTCCATCACAGGATCCATGCCCGGCAGCTTGCGGAAGCGCTCGGCCATGAAACCGCCGCTGCGGTAGTGCAGGAACGCCGGATCGGTGTGCCGCGTTGCGCGTGCCACCATCGCGTTGCCTTCGTGGCCTGACGAACCGATGGTGTAGAACACCTTGTTCTGTACACGCAG
Organism: Luteibacter aegosomatissinici; assembly: GCF_023078495.1. Lineage (NCBI taxonomy): Bacteria > Pseudomonadati > Pseudomonadota > Gammaproteobacteria > Lysobacterales > Rhodanobacteraceae > Luteibacter > Luteibacter aegosomatissinici. The sequence continues at coordinate 3,559,663 of NZ_CP095742.1, forward strand.
CACGCGCGCCATGAGGTCGAGGTGGCGGCTGATCAGCTGCGATTCGAGCAGATCGCGGAACCCCTTCACATCGAGCGAGCTACCCGGCAGCACCGGCTCGTCGTCGCGCGGTGCACGGGCGACATCGCCCTGCCAGAACTGCACGAACTCGACAAAGTTCTGGTCGACGATCTCGGCGCGATTGAAACCCTTGTGGCGGGCAGCGATGGTGTGCGGGACGGACATGATGTGCTCGGGGAGAATGGGTTCAGGCAGCCATCGGCGAGAAGCGCGGCTGGGCGCGCACGCGCTCCAGCCATGCGCCGACGCGCGGCCACCGGGAAAGATCGAAACCGCCATCGGCGGCGCAATGGGTGTATGCGTATAGCGCGATATCGGCTACGCCGAAGGCGCCCCCGCTGAAATAGCATTCGCTGCCGAGGTGATCTTCCATCACGTCGAGTGCGTTGCCACCGCGCTCCAGCAAGCGGGGAATCTCCGCCTGGCGCTCGTGGCCTTCCGGCAGCCAGCGGCGAACAAAACGCGCCACGGCGATGTAGGGCTCGTGGCTGTATTGTTCGAAGAACAGCCACTGCAGGGTACGCGCGCGGTCCCAGTCGTCGGCGGGCAGGTACGACGAACCTTCCGCGAGGTAGCAAAGGATCGCGTTGGATTCCGCCAGACGGCGCTCATCATCCAGCACAAGCAACGGCACCTTCCCGTTCGGATTTAGCGCAAGAAATTCAGGCGTACGCGTGGCCCCCGCGGAGCTGTCGGTGTCGACCCAATGGTAGGGTCGATCCAGCAGATCCAGCAGGAGTTGCACCTTGTAGCAATTGCCCGACGACCGCAGACCGTACACGGTCGGGATAGCGATGCTGCTCTCGCTCACAGGATGCTCCGGCAAACAGGGAATCTAGCGGCGACCCGAAAGCCATTGCTCACGGGTCTGCCCCCACAGGTCGACGACATCACCTTCGAACGGCGCAGGTAGCGTACCGGGCCCGAGCAAGGTGGAGCCCAGCTTTTTCGCGACGCTGATGGAGGCGACATTGTCAGGGTTGATCGAATGGATGACCTCGTTCCAGCCGAGGTTTTCGAAGGCCCAATCCATCGAAGCGGCAGCGCCTTCGGTCGCGTACCCCTTGCCCCAGGTCTCGCGCAGCAGGCCCCAGCCAATTTCATGCCCCGGCCAGCCTTCGGGTTGCCACGGGCCAAGCCGACCTACCCAGCGCCCAGTGGCACGCTCGATGACCGAAAACATGCCGAAGCCGAGGATGCTCCATGAGCCCGCCATGGTCATGAAATTGCGCCATGCGATGGCCCGCGGTTGCGGGCCGCCGATGAATCGGTTCACTTCCGGGTCGGCCATGCACGCGGCCCACGCGTCGAAATCCTCCGCCGCGGTTGGCCGAAGGATCAGCCGGTCGGTTTCAATGCGCGGGCCGTGCATGGCGCCGCGATCAGAACGCGTTGATGCCGGTGAGCTCACGGCCTACCACCAGCTGGTGCACCGTTTCGGTGCCTTCGTAGGTGATGACCGATTCCAGGTTCAGCGCATGGCGAATGGCCGAATGCTCGGTCGTGATACCGGCGCCACCCAGGATATCGCGGCACTCGCGGGCGATATCCAGCGCCATGCGCACGTTGTTCCACTTGGCCAGCGATACCTGGGTGGGCTGCATGCGGCCGGCATCCTTCAAGCGGCCCAACTGCAGCGACAGCAGCTGTGCCGTGGTGATGCGGCGGGCCATGTCGGCCATCTTCAGCTGCACGGCCTGGTTGGCGGCTAGCGGGCGGCCGAACAGGATGCGCTGCGACGAGTAGTCCATGACCTCTTTCAGGCAGGCCTGCGCCGCGCCGATCGGGCCCCAGGTAATGCCATAGCGCGCCTGGGTCAGGCAGCCCAGCGGACCCTTCAGGCCCTTCACGTTCGGCAGGCGCGCGCTATCGGGCACACGCACATCATCGAAGAACAGCCCCGAGGTCACCGAGGCGCGCAGGCTCATCTTCTTGTGCACTTCCTGCGCGGCGAAACCCTTGGTATCGGTCGGGACGATGAAGCCCTGGATGCCGTCGTCGGTCTGCGCCCACACGATGGCGATGTGTGCGAGGTTGCCGTTGGTGATCCACATCTTGGCGCCATTGATGACCCAGTCGCCGCCATCGCGGCGCGCCACGGTCTTCATGTTGGCCGGATCCGAACCGCCGTGCGGTTCCGTGAGGCCAAAGCAGCCGATGACCTCGCCCGCCGCCATGCGCGGCAGGTATTCGCGCTTCTGCTCTTCCGAGCCGTAAGCGAAGATCGGGTACATGCACAGCGAGCTCTGCACCGACGCAAAGCTGCGCAGGCCGGAATCACCGCGCTCCAGTTCCTGGCAGATCAGGCCATAGCTCACGCCGTTCATGCCGGCGCAGCCGTATTCCTCGGGCAGCGTGGCACCCAGCAGGCCAAGCGAGGCGATCTCGGGAACGAGCTCCGCCGGGAAGCGGGCCTGGTCGAAGGCATCGCCGATGATCGGCAGCACTTTTTCATCGACAAAGCGGCCGACGGCATCCTGCACCATGCGCTCCTCTTCGGTGAGCAGCGAGCGGACGTCGTAAAGATCGAGCGGGTCGAGACGATGGGCCATGCGGGGACTCGTAAGCGGCAGCCGGAAAGCCCTTGATTGTAGACCTGTGTGAAGGAAGGGTCATGGCGGGCCGCAGCAATCCATGGGACGGCCGGGCGCCCGGACCCGTTCTGGCCCTGGCCCCACGGAGCGCCGCACGCGGGCGGCCACGGGACGTGGTGGGGGCCCGGCAGGCACCATGCGCCTGCGAAGGGTGTGTCGCCGGGTAATCGATTACATAATGGCCTTGCTCACCGTCACCTGGCCTTCCCCATGTTCAAGGGTGTGATCCTCGGTTTCGCCTGCTACGCGGCCTACGCGTGGAGCGACGCGTTCGTGAAGTCGCTGGAGGGCACCCTGCCCGCCTACGAGGCCGTCTTCTTCGGCGCCGTGCTGGCCCTGGCCGCCCTGCCCTTCCTCAAAAAGCCGGGCGACCGCTGGAGCGAGATCGTGGTGTCTAAGATGCCGGGGTTGTGGCTGCTCCGCGCCCTGGCCGGTGCCATCGGCAACGTCACCGCGGTCATGGCCTTCACCGCGCTACCCATGGCCGAGGCGTTCTGCCTCATCTTCCTGCTGCCGATCTTCGTCACCATCCTCTCGGTGATCTTTCTGCGCGAGCACGTGGGCTGGCGGCGCTGGTCGGCCGTGGTCGTCGGGTTCCTGGGCGTACTCGTGGTGCTGCGCCCCGGGTTCCGCCACCTGGGGACCGGTCATGTCGCCGCGATCATCTGCGGGATCACCGGCGCCCTTTCGATCATCGCCTTGCGCATGGCGGGCGCTAACGAGAAGCGCATTACGCTGTATGGCGCCGGTGTGGTCGGGCCCATGCTCGCCGGCTTCATCATGATGCTGCCGCACTTCGTGTGGCCCGATCTACACCAGTGGCTGCTGATCCTTGGCTACGGTGGCTTCGCCGCCATCGGCGCTGTCCTCCTGATGCTGGCCACGCAGCATGCACCCGCAGCGCGCGTGGCGCCCACGCAATACAGCCAGATGCTGTGGGCCATCCTGTTCGGCTACCTCATCTTCCACGACCACCTCGACTGGCCGATGCTCATCGGCATCGTGCTCATTCTCGGTGCCGGCCTGTTCACGTTCGTGCGTGAGGAAAAGAAGACCGACTGGTGGCGGTGGACGAACATCGTCTAATCGGCAGCACCCCGCTCAGGTGTTACTTACGCCATGAGGCACATGCCCGGTGGCCACCACGCGACGGGCGGATTCCACGTTGGCTGGGCTGTCGTCGAAGAAAATATCTGCGCCGAAAGCGTCCAGGAACGGCCCTTTGTCGCGGCCACCAAGGAAGAGCGCTTCATCGATGCGGACGCCCCAGCGGCGCAGCGTGAGTATCACGCGCTTGTGCGCGGGGGCCGAGCGCGCGGTGACCAGCGCGGTGCGGATTGGCGAAGTTTCCGCTGGAAATGCGGCCTGCAGGCGGTGCAGCGCAGACAGGAAACCCCGGAACGGGCCACCGGAAAGCGGCTCGGCCCACATCTCGGTTTCGTTGCGATGGAAAGCGTCCAGGCCCTGTTCACGGGATACGCGTTCGCCTTCGTCGCCAAAGATGACCGCGTCACCGTCGAAGGCGATCCGCAATTGCTCCGTTGAACGCGGGGGCGCGGTCGACGGGAGGATGGTGGCAGCGGCGACGCCGGCGCGCAGCGCCCTGCCCACGTCTTCGGCGTTGGCCGAGAGGAACAGATCCGCTTTGAAGGGCGCGATGTAATCCGAGGTGGGCGCGCCACTGGTGAATGCCGCGCGGGAAATCTCCAGGCCGTAATGCTGGATCGCGTTAAAGATGCGCAGGCCGGTGTCGCCGGAGTTGCGCGACAGCAGGATGACCTCGACGGCCGGCACATCGCCGGATAGCTTGTTGAGGTCGAGCAGCTTCTGCACCAACGGAAACGCTACGCCGGGCTTCAGCAGCTCATCTTCGTGTTCAATCTGGAATGCCCGATAGGCATCCAGGCCCTCACGCTCGAACAGCTCGTGGCTGCTACCCATGTCGAACAATGCCCGGGAAGAGATGGCCACCACCAGGCGGTTGTCGCGCACGGATGCCTCGGCGTGGGCGTTGGTGGCGGTGAGGTCCTCGGGGGCGTTCATGGGTGTATCCGTAGCGTGGTCAGCCCTATCGTAGACCAACCGTGGGCCGGCCGTCGTAGAGGACTTAAAGAGCGAATTGCTCGTCGAGGATACGCTGCTGCAGGTTGTGCTCGGGGTCGAACAGCAGGCGGACGCCGTGGCGGCGCGACTGGCGGATATCCACCGTGCGGACATCGCGGACTTCGTGAAAATCGGCGGTCGCACTGATCGGCCGCTTGTTCGGGTCTTTCGTATCGAAACCCACCTTGGCCGCATGCGGCAGGATGGCACCGCGCCAGCGACGCGGGCGGAACGGACTGATCGGTGTTAGCGCCAGCACATTGGCGTCAAGCGGGAGAATGGGCCCGTGGGCCGAGAGGTTATAGGCGGTGGAGCCTGCAGGCGTGGCGACCAGGATGCCATCACACACCAGTTCGTCGAGCTTCACCTCACCATTCAGGCGAACCTGCAGATGCGCGGCCTGGTTGCTCTGGCGCAGCAACGCCACCTCGTTGAAGGCCAGCGCACGGTGCTCTACCCCATCGCAGCAGATGCTGTGCATCTCCAGCGGGTGCAACACCGCGGGATGGGCGCGCTCGATGCGTTCCTGAAGGCCATCGATCTCGTGCTTGTTCATGAGGAAGCCGAGGCGGCCCAGCTTCATGCCGTAGAAAGGTATGCCAAGCGTGCGATGGGCATGCAGCGTACGCAGCATGAAGCCATCGCCCCCAAGGGACACGATGATTTCGGCATCGCCCGGCTCCACGCCGCCGTAGCGCTTGGAAAGCGCAACGCGGGCGCGCTGGGCGACTTCGGTTTCGCTGGCGACGAAGGCTAGGCGCATGGGGGCGGCTTGAAGGACCAGCCCGGAGCTTAGCCCACGGCCCCGATGGTGGGAACCATGCTTGCGGATGAGCCCGACGCTTGCGGCCGCTCCTGTAGGGGCGCTTGTGCGCTCCTACAGGAGCGGATGGACGGTCGTCAGACCGGGATCTGCGCCAGCTGGGCCAGGCGGCGTACGGCGACCGAGGCGATCGGGTAATCCGCGTTCTGGGTCAGGATCTCCGCGAGCATGCTGCGGGTGTACTTCAGCGTGGCATCGTCGCGATCCAGCCAGGCCTTCACCGGGCTCACATCGGTGCGATCACCGGCGATGGTGAGCACTTGCAGGGCCAGGGCACGATGCTGGGCATTGAGCTCATCCAGCAGCGAACCGCGCGCCTGTGCATGCCATGCACCTTCCACCGGGAGGGCCTCGATCTGGCCACGCAGCCACTCGAGGTCCAACGCCTCGCCCAGCTCGTAGAACACCTTGGCCACTGTGGCGATGTCCTTGCCGCTCTGCTTCGACACTTCAACCATGTCGAGCGCCGAGCGCAGCACCGAGACGCGAGCCAGGCGAACCGCCAGGTCGGTCGGCACGCCAAAGCCTTCCCACTTCTCCTGGCTGGCTTCGAAATCGCCGCGACCGGTGTCGGTCAGGGCACCCGGCAAGGCCTTGCGCAGGGTGGTAACTTCGGCCGCATAACGGTCGACGTTGGCGGCGATGTCGAGCGAACCGCCCGGACGGTTGAGGAGCCAGCGGGTCAGGTGGCGCAGCAGCGACCAGATCTGCAGGATCGCATCGATCTGCGTGTCTTCGGCCACCTTGCCATCCAGCGCCTCCAGCTCGGCCCACAGATCGCGAGCATCGAGGATTTCCCGCGCGGCCGTGTACGCCTTGGCAATGGCTGCCGGGCCGTGGCCCGTATCTTCCTGCATGCGCATCATGAACGTGGCGCCCATGCGGTTGATCGTCGAGTTGGTCACCGCGGTGGCGATGATCTCGCGCTTCAGGCGATGGCGCTGCATGTGCTCGGCGTACTTCTCGTGCAGGGGTACGGGGAAGTAACGGACGAGTTCGCGCGACAGGTACGGATCTTCCGGCACATCCGAATCCAGCAACTGCTGGAACAGGCGGATCTTGTCGTAAGAGAGCAGTACCGACAGCTCGGGGCGGGTCAGGCCCTGCCCGCGCTGCTTGCGCTCGGCCAGTTCAGCCGCAGTCGGCAACGATTCAACCGCGCGATCGAGCAGGCCTTCGGCCTCGAGCGTGCTGATGAAGTGCGCCATGGAACCCAGGCGGCGTACCGACTGGTGCTCCATCACGGTGATAGCCTGGTTCTGCCGGTAGTTATCCCACAGCACGAGGCGGCCGACTTCGTCGGTCATCTCGGCCAGCTGCTTGTTGCGGCCTTCGAACGTGAGCTCACCACGCTGGACGGCATCGTTCAGCAGGATCTTGATGTTCACTTCGTGATCGGAGGTATCGACGCCGGCGGAGTTGTCGATGAAGTCCGTGTTCATCAGCACGCCCGCCTGTGAGGCTTCGATACGGCCCTTCTGGGTCATACCCAGATTGCCGCCCTCACCGATCACCTTGCAGCGCAGTTCATTACCGTTGACGCGCAGCGCGTTGTTCGCGCGGTCGCCCACCTCGGCATGCGTTTCGCTGGTGGCCTTCACGTAGGTACCGATGCCGCCGTTCCACAGCAGATCGACCGGCGCTTTCAGGATGGCCGACAGCAGGTCATTCGGCGCCATGTGCGTGGCGTCCGAACGGATACCCAGGACGGCCTTCACTTCGGCCGAGACAGGGATCGACTTGGCGCTGCGCGGGTACACGCCGCCACCGGCGGAGATCAGCGTTCTGTCGTAGTCATCCCACGAGGAACGCGGGAGCGCGAACATGCGCTGGCGCTCGACAAAGCTCTTCGCCGCATCCGGATTCGGATCGAGGAAGATGTGGCGGTGATCGAAGGCGGCCAGCAGGCGGATGTGCTCGGAGAGCAGCATGCCGTTGCCGAACACGTCGCCGGACATGTCGCCCACGCCGACCGTGGTGAAATCCTGGGTCTGGCTATCGCGGCCCATGGCGCGGAAGTGGCGCTTGACCGACTCCCAGGCGCCCTTGGCGGTGATGCCCATGCCCTTGTGGTCGTAACCGTTCGAGCCGCCCGAGGCGAACGCGTCATCCAGCCAGAAACCATGCTCGGTCGAGATCGCGTTGGCGATATCGGAGAACGTGGCCGTGCCCTTGTCCGCGGCGACCACCAGGTAGGGGTCATCGTTGTCGTGGCGAACCACATCGTGCGGCGGCACAACTTTGCCTTCGACCAGGTTATCGGTGATATCGAGCAGGCCGTTGATGAACATGCGATAGCACGCGATGCCCTCGGCCAGCTGTGCGTCACGATCGCCCCCCACCGGCGGGCGCTTCACGAAGAAACCACCCTTTGAACCGACCGGCACGATGACGGTGTTCTTCACCATCTGCGCCTTTACCAGGCCCAGCACTTCGGTGCGGAAATCTTCGCGGCGATCGGACCAGCGCAGGCCGCCACGCGCCACGGAGCCAAAGCGCAGGTGGATGCCTTCCACGCGCGGGGCGTAGACGAAAATTTCGCGGAACGGGACCGGCTTGGCCAGGTCCGGCACTTTGTGCGAATCAAACTTGAAGGCGATGTACGCGCGGAACGCGCCATCCCAGGCCTGGAAATAGCTGGTACGCAGCGTGGCATGCACGAGTGCGATGAAGCTACGCAGGATGCGGTCTTCATCCAGACTGGACACGTTATCGAGCAGCGCGTTGATCGCGTCCTCGACAGCAGCGGCCTGCTGCTCGCGCGGCAATGACAGCGCAGCGATGAGAGTGCCGATCAGGGCCGGATGCGCGGCCAGCGTTTCCTGGTCGATCAGCGCGTGCATTTCGTGCGAGAGCATGCCCTCGGCGTAGGCGCGCTCCTTCTCATCCATGTTCTCGCGGCGTGGATCGAAGCGCGCGTTGAACAACTCAATGATGAGGCCGGCGATCGCCGGGTAGCGGTTCAGCGCGTCTTCCATGTACGCCTGCGAGAACGCCACGCCGGTCTGCAGCAGGTACTTGCAGTAGCCACGCAGCACGGCCACCTGGCGCCAGTTGAGCTTGGCACCAAGGACAAGGCGGTTGAACCCGTCGTTCTCGGCGTTGCCGCGCCAGATCTGCTCGAAGGCATCCTCGAAAATGGTGCCGACCTGGGATACATCGAATGCCAGGCGGCCGACCGGCTGCACTTCGAAATCCTGGATGTACAGCGACGCCTCACCCAGCTTCACTTCATACATGTGCTCGGTGAGCACGCGCAGGCCAAGGTTTTCGAGCTGCGGCAGCACTTCCGAGAGTGCGATATCCGAACCCGAACGGTAGACCTTGAAGCGCAGCTCTTCCGGACGATGCGGCGGGTGGTAGAACGACATGCTGATGGCGTCGGGGCCATCCAGGCCCGCCAGGGCACGCACGTCGGCGGCGGCCACCGAGGGCGATACCTCATCGACGTAGCCGGCAGGCAGGGCCTTGCCATAGCGGTTGGCGAGGATGATGCCCTGCTGCTCGCCGGCGGTGCCGATCAGCTGGTCACGCAGTTCGTCGTACCAGTTGCGGGCGATCGAAACGATCTTCGATTCGATCTCGGCCGCGTCGTAAACCGGGTGATCGCCAATGCGCGGGCGAACCGTCACGTGCAGGCGGACCAGCGCGGCCTCGCCCATGAGCACGGCGGAATCCACGTGCTCGCCATGGAACGCGTCGCGCAGCACGGCTTCCACGCGCTCGCGCACGGCCGTATTGAAGCGATCGCGCGGAATGTACACCAGGCACGAGAAGAAGCGACCGTAGCTGTCGCGGCGGATGAACAGGCGCGTGCGCGTACGCTGGGCCAGCTCAAGCAGGCCCGAAGCCAGCGCGAACAGCTCATCGGTGCTGCACTGGAACAGTTCGTCACGCGGCAGCGTATCCAGGATGTGCTGGAGGGCCTTGCCCGAGTGCGAGTCGCGCTTCAGGCCGGAACGGGCCATGACCGCCTCGCACTTGTCGCGAACCAGTGGCACATGCTGCGGGTGGGCCATGTAGGCGTTGGAGGAGAACAGGCCAAGGAAGCGCTGCTCGGCCGTCGGACGGCCATTGGCATCGAACTTCAGGACGCCGATGTAATCCATGTAGCCCGCACGGTGGATAGGCGAGCGGGCATTGGTCTTGGTGAGGATGATCGCGTCGGTCGAGCCCGAGCGCGGCAGTTCGCTGGCGACCAGGGTACGCAGCGAACGCGGCGCGAGCGAACGCTCGGCGGTGCGCAGGATACCGAGGCCCGAACCTTCGACCGTCTTCAGGACTTCGTCGCCGGCATCGGCGGCCACTTCATATTCGCGGTAACCCATGAACGTGAAGTGGTTATCGGCCACCCAGCGCAGGAATTCCGAGGCCTCGCGCACTTCTTCGGCCGTGTACGGCAGCGAGCGCTTGCCGAGGTCGTCGGCCACCTCGGTCATCCGGGCGCGCATCGCCTTCCAGTCGCCGACCGCTTCGCGCACGTCGGCAAGGGCGGTTTCGACGCTCGCCTTCACCGTGTCCAGCTCGGTGTCGTCGATCCGGTCGATCTCGAAACGCATGATCGATTCGTTGTGGTCGCCGGTGCCCATGGCTTCGAGCTGGCCCGCCGCCGAACGCGTGACCGGCACCACCGGGTGGATGATCGCGTGGATATCGGCATGGGCGGCGCCCACCATCGATACCGTATCGACCAGGAAGGGCATGTCGTCGGTCACGACCTCGATCACGGCGCGCGTGCCCGAGACGCCGGGGTTATAGACCCGGACCTTGGCCTTGCCGGGCGTACGCTCGCGGGCAAAGGCAATCAGATCGCCGATCAGCGCGGCCCAGCGCTCGGGCGTGTGCAGGGCATGGTCGGCCTGCGCCATGCGCTCAAAAAAGGCTTCGATAAAAAAGCGCGCCTCATTCAGGCGCTCAGCGGGGAAGGCGAGTTTCTTCAGTTCATCGAAAACGAGCGTCTGGAACTGGCCGTTTTCGGCCGCGCGAATCGCATTCATGGGCGGATATCGATGTGGGGAAGTTGGGAAAACCGTAAAAGGATAGCTCCCGCACGTGTCATAGAGCCACACCCATCGCATATGCAATTCAAGTGATTTTCACCGCAGCGCGACAATAAATAGGTAACCGGCGACGCACTTCGCATGGCTATCCAATTGGCACGACATGTGCGTCGCAACAATTCGCGTGCGAATGGGCGTCATGACCGTTGACGCTGGTCACGGGGAGATTCTAAACTGGACGGTATAGTCCAGCAGGTATAGGTATGTCTCACCTGGAGAGCCGCCCGCCATCCGACCGGCAGCAGCGGGTGCTCCAGGCGGCGTGCGCCCTGTTCCTGCGCGACGGTTACCGCGTAAGCATGGGTGCCGTGGCCCGCGAGGCGGGGGTGTCCAAGCAGACCGTATACGCGCACTTCGAAAACAAGGACACCCTCTTCCACGCCGCTGTAGAACAACTTGTCCTGCCGTTGCACGCGAGCCTCGCCCCGGAGCGCCGCGGGCTGGCCGCCACGCTGCAGGCCCTGGCGCACGCGCACCAGACCCACGTGATGGACCACGACAACGTCGCCCTTGGGCGCATGTTGATCGCCGAGGCGCCCCGCTTCCCGGCGGCGGCCAGGACATTTTTCCGCACGGCCATCGAAACGGTGGCCGTGCGGCTATCGCATTGCATGGCTGAGGCAATGGAAAACGGTGAGATGCGCCGGGAGGACCCGGAGACGGCTGCGGAACTGTTCCTGTCCATGCTGCATGGGCTGGAAGGGGACCGCCGCCTGTTTGGCCTGCGTGCAAGGGGACCGAAGGCACAGGACGACTGGGCCCGGCACGCGGTAACAGTATTTATGCATGCGTACGACATCCTCCCGGATGGCCGGCCGCGAACGAACAAGAAACCTGGAAAAGGAACGGAGTTCTCATGAAACCCCTGCCCCTGCGCACCACCCTGCTGGCCGCCGGCCTCGTCGCCGCACTGGCCGCCTGCCACAAGCAGGAAGCCCCACAGCAGCCGCCCCCGCCGCAGGTGGGCTTCATCACGGCCAGCCCGCAAGATGTCCCACTGATCCAGGACCAGGTGGGCCGCGTCTCGGCGTTCCGCACCGCCGATGTACGCGCCCGCGTACCGGGTATCCTGCTGAAGCGCCTGTACACCGAAGGCACTGACGTCAAGGAAGGCCAGTCGCTGTTCAAGATCGACCCTGCCCCGCTGCAGGCCGAGCTCGACCAGCAGCTCGCCAACCTTGCGTCGGCCAAGGCCACCGCGGTGAACAGCAAGGCCCAGGCGGATCGCGCCCGCGGCCTCATCGGCAAGAACTACGTGTCCCGCGCCGACCTCGATACGGCCGAAGCGACCGAGCGCACCTCGAACGCTGCCGTGAAGCAGTCCGAGGCCGCCGTGCAGTCCGCCCGCATCAACCTGGGCTTCACCGACGTGCGCTCGCCCATTTCGGGCCGCGCCGGCAAGCAGCAGGTTACTGAAGGCGCCCTGGTCGGCCAGAGCGACACCACCCTGCTCACCCAGGTGGATGAGCTCGACAAGGTCTACATCAACTTCAGCATGTCCGTGGGCGATCTGGATACCCTGCGCGGCGCCGCCGCCAAGGGTGCCGCCACGCTCTCGGCCACCGATGAATCGAAGGTACGCATCCAGCTGCCGGATGGCTCGGATTTCGGTGAAACCGGCCAGCTTGATTTCTCCTCGGCCACGGTGAACCCGCAGACCGGCACCACCGACCTGCGCGCATTGCTGCCCAACACCAACCAGCGACTGCTGCCGGGCCAGTACGTCACCGTGAAGGCAACCCTGGGCAACCTGCACAACGTGTACCTGGTGCCCCAGGTGGCTGTGCTGCGCGATACCAATTCCGCCTACGTGATGGTGGTGGGCACGGGCAAGGTGAAGGATCCCCAGACGGGTGAAGAGAAAACGGTGGAATCCGCCGCTGTTCGCCGCGTGATCCAGACCGACCGCCTGAGTGGTTCGGACTGGGTCGTGACCGGCGGTCTCCAGCCGGGCGACAAGATCATCACCGAGGGCCTTCCCAAGGCGAAGGAAAACTCGCCGGTCAACGCGCATCCTGCCCAGGCGCAGGCTGCCGCTGGCGCGGCACCGGCGAAGGCGGGCACCTCGGCCGCCCCCGCCGGCAAGCAGTAAGGGAGTTCCGTCATGCCGAGTTTCTTCATCGACCGCCCCATCTTCGCGTGGGTCGTGGCGATCCTGATCAGCCTTACAGGCACGATCTCGCTGCTGAACATGGGCATCGAGTCGTACCCGAACATCGCACCCCCGCAGGTCGTCGTTACGGCGACCTACCCGGGCGCGAGCGCGGATACGACCGAAAAAACCGTGACGCAGGTGATCGAGCAGCAGCTGACCGGTATCGACCACCTGCTGTACTTCAGCTCGCAGTCCAGCTCGTCGGGCCAGGCTACGGTCACGCTTACCTTCGAAACCGGTACCGATCCTGACATCGCGCAGGTGCAGGTGCAGAACAAGGTCTCGCTGGCTACGCCCCGCCTGCCTTCGGAAGTGACCCAGCAGGGCGTCGTGGTGGCCAAGTCCAACCCCGACTTCCTGATGTTCGTCGCCCTCACCTCGACCAACCCGTCGATCGATAGCTATCGCCTGATGGATATCGTGTCGTCGCAGGTGCTCGACCAGGTCGCTCGTATTCCCGGCGTGGGCAGCACCCGCCAGCTGGGTTCCGAGTACGGCATGCGCGTCTGGCTGAACCCGGACAAGCTGCGTGGTTACGGCCTTTCGGCCACGGACCTGCAGCAGGCCCTGTCCACCCAGAACGTGCAGTTCGCCGCGGGCTCGATCGGTACCGACCCGGCCACCAACGGCCAGGGCTTCAGCGCGACCGTGTCGGCCGAAGGCCGCTTCACCTCGCCGGAAGAGTTCTCCAACATCATCCTGCGTGCCAACAACGATGGCACCGTGGTGAAGCTGAAGGATGTCGCCCGTGTCGAACTCGGCCCGCAGAGCTACGGCTTCGCCACCGAGTGGAACGGCACGCCCACCGGCTCGTTCGGTGTGCAGCTGCTGCCTGGCGCGAACGCGCTGGACGTGGCCAATGCCGTGCGCGCGAAGATGGCCGACCTGGCCAAGAGCTTCCCGGATGGCGTGACCTGGTTCGCCCCGTATGACACGACGAAGTTCGTGGTGATCTCGATCGAGGAAGTGGTCCACACCCTCGTCGAAGCGATCATCCTCGTCTTCCTCGTGATGCTGATCTTCCTGCAGAACTTCCGTGCCACGATCATTCCCACCCTGGTCATCCCGGTGGCGTTGCTCGGTACGTTCCTGGGCCTCTCCCCGCTGGGCTTCACCATCAACCAGCTCACGCTGTTTGGCATGGTGCTGGCCATCGGTATCGTGGTGGATGACGCGATCGTCGTGATCGAGAACGTCGAACGCATCATGTCCGAGGAGAACGCCACGCCGAAGGAAGCGACGCGCAAGGCGATGGGCCAGATCACCGGCGCGATCATCGCGATCACCGTGGTGCTGGCGGCCGTGTTCGTGCCATCGGCCCTGCAGCCGGGCGCCTCGGGCATCATCTACAAGCAGTTCGCGCTGACCATCGCTGTGTCGATGGGCTTCTCGGCATTCCTCGCGCTGTCGTTCACCCCGGCCCTCTGCGCCACGATCCTGAAGCACGATCACGGCCAGCAGAAGAAGAACATCGTCTACCGCAAGTTCAACGAAGTCTTCGACTGGACGACCCACACCTACGCTGGCCACATCACCTCGGCGGTGCGCCACGCACCGCGCTGGATGGTGGTGTTCGTGCTGATCGCGGTGCTCTGCGGCTTCCTGTTCACCCGCCTGCCCACCAGCTTCGTCCCCGATGAAGACCAGGGCTACGCGCTGGCCATCGTGCAGCTGCCGCCGGGCGCCAGCCTGGCTCGCACGCAGAAGGCGCAGGAAGACATCCGCAAGGTCATCCTCGGCGACCCCGCCGTGGATGGCGTGTTCCAGATCTCCGGCTTCAGCTTCCTGGGCCAGGGTGAGAACGTGGGCATGGACTTCATCCGCCTGAAGGACTGGTCGGACCGTGATGTCACGGCAACCCAGTTCATCCAGGCGATGAACGGCAAGATGCAGTCGGTGACCAACGCCACGATCTTCGTGGTGAACCTGCCGACCATCCGCGGCCTGTCGCAGTTCGGCGGTATCGATATGTACCTGCAGGCCCGTGCCGGCCAGTCGCGCACGGAGCTGACCCAGGCCCGCAACATGCTGCTCGGCGCCGCCGCGCAGGATAAGCGCCTGGTGGGTATCCGCCCGAACACCCTGGAAGACGCCCCCACCCTGCAGCTTGACGTGGATCGCACGCAGGCACAGACCATGGGCCTGTCGGTCAGCGATATCTACACCGCCATTCAGCTCACGCTGGCACCGGTGTACATCAACGACTTCCAGTACGGCGGCCGTGTGAAGCGCGTGATGCTGCAGGCCGATGCGCCTTACCGCATGGGCACGGATTCGTTCGAGCACATCTTCACGCCGAGCACCCTCAGCGCGTCGTCCTCGAGCAGTGCCAGCAGCACGGGCGCAAGCGTCTCCAGCGCCTCGACCACCACCGACAGCAGCATGATCCCGCTGTCGAGCGTGGTGCACTCGAAGTGGACGAACGTCTCGCCCAGCCTCACCCGCTACAACGGCTACTCCGCAGTGGAAATCGTCGGCAACCAGGCCCCGGGTTATTCCACCGGCCAGGCCATGGGCATCGTCGAAGGCATCGTGAACGACAAGCTGCCGAAGGGCTTCGGCTATGACTGGACCGGCCAGTCCTACCAGGAAATCCTGGCGGGTAACTCGGCCACCATGCTCATGGTCCTGTCCATCGTCATCGTGTTCCTCTGCCTCGCCGCCCTGTACGAAAGCTGGTCCATTCCGGTGGCCGTGCTGCTGGTGGTACCGCTGGGCATGCTGGGTACGGTGGTGTTCTCGCAGCTGCGTGGCCTGCCGAACGATATCTTCTTCAAGATCGGCCTGATCACCGTGATTGGCCTTGCCGCAAAGAACGCGATCCTGATCGTGGAGTTCGCGGTGGAGCAGCAGGGTACGGGCAAGACGCTGAAGGATTCGGTGGTGGAAGCGGCTCGCCTGCGACTGCGCCCCATCCTGATGACCTCGCTGGCCTTCATCCTCGGCGTGCTGCCGCTGGCTATCTCCACGGGTGCGGGCGCCAACTCCCGCCACGCGATCGGTACCGGCGTGATCGGCGGCATGTTGTTCGCCACGTTCCTCGGCCTGCTGCTCATCCCGGTGTTCTACGTGGTGGTGCGCCGCCTGCTGGGTGACAAGCTGGACGAGGCGTCGAAGACCATCCGCCACCACGGCGATGATGGCCACGACGGCCACGATCCGCATGGCGGTGGCAATGGCCCGCAGGGCGGCGGCAACCCGCCGGTGAACACGGCCCCGCACGCACCGAACATTGGTGATGTAAGGGCCTTCGATTCCGACCCGCGACGCGGAACGGATCGCCCGTAACACGAAAAGCCCGGCGAAAGCCGGGCTTTTTTTTGGTTGACATTCGGGTCTCCTGCCACCAGCATGAAATAACGATCTGGCCATCCAGACGTCTCACCGGGCCAAACCACGAGGCATCAGTGACCCCGACCCAGCACACCGCCAACACGCCTTCCCTGCCGACCACCCTGATGGTCGCGGCGTGTTGTTGCCGCTGTCGGTCGTAACCCCCTAGCGCTCCCACCGGCTTCGTTGCCGTTGCCCCTGTAGGAGCGCGCTTGCGCGCGATCCGGCGTCCCTCAACGCCCGTTCCCCGCTAATCCCCCCATTTCCTCCAAGCCATCGCCCCCACCGGCGAGCTAGCGTCGTTCGCGTGCGTTATTGCGAATGGCGTCGCTTATCCATCGCTCCCCCACCAGGATCGCACCCCATGTTGCACGCTCCGCTACACCGCCTCGCCCTTCCCGCGCTGATCACCGCCAGCCTTGGCATGCCTGTCGCAAACGCGCAGGAGACGCCAGCTGATCCCGCTGCCAAGCCGCCCACCCAGCTCGAACAGGTGGTGGTTACCGGCACGCGCTCGGTGAATCGCAGCCAGGAAAGCTCGCTTTCCCCCATCGACATCGTGACGGCGAAGGATCTGCAAACCGCTGGCGATACGCAGCTCGCCGCCGTGCTTTCACGCCTCGTGCCCTCCTTGAACTTCCCCCGTGCGCCCGGCAATGACGGCTCGGGCATCGTACGGCCCGCGGCTCTGCGCGGCCTCTCGCCGGACGAGACTCTGGTACTCGTCAACGGCAAGCGCTGGCACACGAGCGCCCTGCTGAACCTGCAAGGCGCCCTTGGACGCGGCTCCGCACCGGCCGACCTGAACTCGATTCCCATCTCCGCCATTGATCACATCGAAGTACTCCGCGACGGGGCCTCCGCGCAGTACGGCTCCGATGCGATCGCGGGCGTGATCAACATCGTGCTCAAGGGCGCCGCAAAGCCTGGCAGTAATGAGGCCAGCATCACGGCGGGCCGCTACAGCGCCGGCGACGGCAAGCAGTGGCAAGGTGAGGCGAGCATTGGCGTACCACTGGGCGGCGACAAGGGTTGGGCGCGACTGAGCGTCGTGCAAGGTCATGCCGATGCCACCAACCGCGGCGGTCGCGATTACCGGGATCCGACCTCCCCGTTGTACGGGCAGATCACCCAGCGCATTGGCGAGCCCGACATCAGCAACCACCAGGCGCTGCTGAATGTGCAGTACGCCATCACGCCGCATGCCGAGTTTTACGCGTTCGCCAGCACCAGCAGCCGCGAAGGCACCTCCCCCGCCCTGTTCCGCGCTTACAACAGTTCGCGGAACGTTCCGTCGATCTATCCGGAGGGCTTCCTGCCGCTCAACGATGTGCGTTCCATCGATAGCGCACTCGTGGCCGGCGTACGGGGCACGACGACCAGCGGATGGCGCTGGGATATCAGCGGCAACTATGGCCGTGACCACGTCAGCATCGATCCGATCCACACCTTGAACGTCGACCTGGGCGCTGCCAGCCCCACTCGATTCAATGCCGGGCGCCTGATTTCGACCCAGAAGGCCTTTGATGTCGATATCGCCAAGGACCTTTCGGTCGGTTGGCTACAGAACCCGGTCACCCTCGCGTTCGGCGTGGAATACCTCTACCAGCGCTACGGCATCGAAGCCGGTGATCCTGCATCGAACTTCGGCACAGGCTCGCAAGGATTTCCCGGGTTCACGCCCGGCGACTCGGGCTATCACTCGCGGCACGATGTCGCCGAATACCTCAGCCTGGAAAACCAGATCACTGACAAGCTCAGCGGTTCGCTCGCCGTGCGCCACGAGGATTACACGGACTTCGGCAACACGACGTCCGGCACGCTCTCCGCCCGTTACGACTTCACCGATACGTTCGCGCTGCGTGGCACGGCGGGCACGGGCTTCCGCGCGCCCTCGCTGGCCCAGCAGTTCTACACCACCACCTCGACCAACGTGATCGGTGGCGTGCCCACGCAGATCCGCAATTTTTCGGTCAGCGACCCGGCAGCACGCGCGCTGGGTGCCGAGCCGTTGAAAGCGGAGAAATCGCACAATTACACCCTAGGCGCCACGTACTTGCCGGGCGACTGGACGTTCTCGCTCGATGTGTACCAGATCACCATCGGCGACCGCATCGTGCCTTCCGAGAACCTGGTGGGTAACGATGTGCAGGCCTACCTCACCAGCCAGGGTTACACGAACATCCAGGGCGGCAGCTATTTCACCAACGCGCTGAAAACCCGCACACGTGGCGTGGACTTCAGCAGCGGCTACCGGCTGGACCTCGGCAATGCCGGCCTGCTTCAGTTCACGGCGGCGTATAACCGCAACCACACGACGATCCTCTCTGTCGCGCCGAATCCGCCGCAGCTCGCACAGAATGGCCTTGAACTCGTTCGCATTGGCCACATCGCCCAGGGCTACATCACCAACGGCGCACCGCGCGACAAGATCGCCCTGGGCACCGACTACACGCTGGGCAACTGGAGCGCGCATGGAACACTCACCCGCTATGGCACGTTCCTGCAGAACCAGGATCCGGTAAGCAACCCCGGTTATGACCAATGGTTCGCTGCACGCTGGGTGCTCGATCTATCCACGAGCTACGCCCTGGATGGTTGGACCTTTACCGCCGGTGTGGACAACCTCACCAATGTGTATCCGCAGAAGTACAAGGCGGGGAGCGATGGTGCGGTCGGCGGCACGTGGCCCTACCCGGATTACTCGCCGTTTGGGTATAGCGGACGGTACCTTTACACGCGGGTCGCTTATCGATGGTAGGCACCGTCATTTCGTGCTGGTGACTACGGACATTCGTATAACGTCGAGTAGCTGACACGCCTTCCGAGCGCGGCCTACGCGCGCTTTCGTTAACGGCCTGCATACCCAGAAAAGCCTTTCGAAGACGCTTGTTTCCCGTCTTTGAGTTGCTAATCAGTTATGCAGTTCGAGCGTCACCCACGTTTACCTCGCCACGGCATTTGTGGCTCCCTATGATGCCGCCCGTCGTGAGAGGCGTCAGGTTCGAGTGGAACGCAACGAAAGCGCGCAGCAACCTATCGAAGCACAAGATCTCGTTCCTCGATGCCACTGAGATATTTCGCGACGACTTCATGCTCGAGCAGCTCGAGGAGCCATCTCACTCGGAGCATCGCCATCGCGCCATCGGCGTCGCTGATAGCCGCATCTTGTTCATCGTTTTTACTTTCCGCGGAGATTGCATCCGCCTCATATCGGCCCGAAAGGCTACTCGCCATGAAACAGTCAGATACTGGAAAAACCGTTTACTACGTGCTTGATCTCGATGCTCCGCCGCGCCGGATGAGCGTGGCCGAGGGTGAAGCCTTAGATGAATCACCCATCGATTTCAGCGATCTTCCCGAGCAGACAATCGACGAAAGCTGGTACATGCCGAATTGGCCAGCGCGCTTCGCCGCTCGTGCGGCGAGCCTCAAGGTCACCAGTACTGCGGAAGACACGATGACGTGTTGATCGAAGGGCCGGCGCCGTTCAACCATAAAAAAAGCCCTGGCTCATGGCCAGGGCTTCTCAATTTGCGCAAATCGGAGCGCGCTTAACGCAACCCCGTCTCCGCACGTGCGATCACCAAACGCTGGATCTCGCTCGTGCCCTCATAGATCTCGGTGATTTTGGCATCGCGGAAATAACGCTCGAGAGGCATTTCCTTGGAGTAACCCATGCCACCGTGGATCTGCACGGCCTGGTGGGTGATCCACATGGCGGCTTCGGATGCGACGAGCTTGGCCATGGAGGCCTCGGTGCCGAAGCGGCCACCGGTCTTTTCCACCTGGCCCTTGGTCCATGCGGCGCGCAGGGTCAGCAGCAAGGCCGAATCCAGCTTGCACTTCATGTCGGCGATCTTCGCCTGGGTCATCTGGAACGTGCCGATCGGCGTACCGAAGGCCTTGCGGTCACGCGACCACTGCAGGGTGGCTTCGTAAGCGGCACGGGCGATGCCCACAGCCTGCGAGGCGATACCGATACGGCCGGCATCCAGGACGCCCATGGCGATGGCGAAACCCTTGCCTTCCGCGCCCAGCAGGTCTTCCTTCGGGCAGACGTAATCGTGGAACTCGATTTCGCAGGTGGCCGAGGCGCGGATGCCCAGCTTCGGCTCGGTTTTGCCGGCCAGGAAGCCGTCGCGCTTGGTATCGATGATGAAGGCCGACACGCCCTTGGCACCGATCCCCGGCGTGGTCACGGCGAACAGCACGATGTAGCGCGCCACCGGGCCGGAGGTGATCCAGCTCTTCTTGCCGTTGATGACCCAGTCGCCATCGGCGTTCTTCACCGCGCGGGTGTGCATGTTCGAGGCATCCGAACCCGACTGCGGCTCGGTGAGCGCGTAAGCGCCGATAGCCTCGCCCGAGGCGATGGCGCGGACGTACTTCTGCTTCTGCTCTTCGGTGCCGTTCTTCAGGATGCCGTTGCAGAACAGCGAGTTGTTCACCGACATGATGGTGGAGGTGGCGGCATCGGCCGCGGCGATCTCAACCATGGCCAACACGTAGGCCACCGGGTCCATGCCCGCACCGCCGTACTCTTCCGGCACTTCGATGCCCATCAGGCCCAGCTGGCCCATTTCCTGGATGTTCTCGAGCGGGAATTCACCCTTGGCATCGAGTTCGGCGGCCACCGGGGCGATACGCTTCTGGGCGAAATCGCGGGCGATGGACTGGATCGACAGCTGGTCGTCGGTAAAGCGGAAATCCATGGGTCATACCTCGGGCCGCCAAGCGGCTCGGCTAGTCTTTGGGGGGAAGCAATCCGCCCATTCTAACGGTCGTTCGAGGTTTTCCTGCCCTGCACCGCAACATGGAAACTTGACGTTGAGCCGTCCCGGCCCCATCCTTAGTATCTCTGTATCGCGATAAAAGGATGTGGGATGGATCTGTCGACTGCCTCGACGGTGTTGCGGCTGTTGGCCGACCCCACGCGCGTGCGCCTTCTGGCGCTGCTCGATCGCGAAGAATTGACCGTGGCCGAGCTGGCCGCGGTGCTGCACCTGGCCCAGCCGCGCGTCTCGACCCACCTGGCCAAGCTGAAAGAGGCTGAGCTGGTACGCGACCGCCGCGCGGGCGTCTCCGCCTACTACCGGGCCAACGCCGAGGCCGATCCTACCCTGGTGGCGCTGGTGGCCTCCCTGCGTGACACGCTGAGCGATGCGCTACTCCGTGAAGACGCCGAGCGGCTTCCGGCCGTGCTGGCCCAGCGCGCCAGCACGGAGGGCTGGGCCGATACCGTGGCCGGTGATATGGAGCGCCATTACTCGCCGGGCCGCACCTGGGAAACCCTGGCCCGCTCCCTGCTCCAGTTGCTGGGAACGGGCGATGTGCTGGATATCGCCTCGGGCGATGGCGTGACCGCTGAACTGCTGGCCCCGCACGCCCATTCCATCCTCTGCATCGATAGTTCCGAGCGCGTGGTGGACGCCGCCCGCCAGCGCCTCTCGCACTTCCGCAACGTGGAGGTGCGCCAGGGCGACATGCATAAGCTGGATGTGGGCGAGCGCCAATTCGACCTTGTCCTGATGATGCATGCCCTTACCTACGCGGAACGCCCGGGCGATGTGTTCCGCCAGGTGCAGCGCGTGCTCAAGCCCGGCGGCCGCGTTTTGGCCGTTACGCTTGGCGAGCACGATCACCGCGCCGTGGTGGAACCGTTCGACCACCGCAACCTCGGCTTCAGCTGCGCGCGCCTGACGGCCATGGCGCGCGACGCAGGCCTCGACGTCGTGAGCTGTGACCGCCTGAGCCGCGAGCGCCGCGCCCCGCATTTCGAAGTGATCAGCCTGCTGGCACGCAAGGCCTGAGGAGACACCCATGAGCAACCTACCCTGGCTCCACCCCGAGCGCGTGGCGCTTATCCAGAAAGGCCTGGCCGAGCGGATCATGATCCTCGATGGCGGCATGGGCACCATGCTGCAGAACCATAAGCTCGATGAGAGCGGCTACCGCGGCGAACGCTTCGCCGGCGGTAACGACAGCACGCATGACCACGGGCACGACCACCCAGGCGAGTGCGACCTCAAGGGCAACAACGACCTGCTTCTGATCACGCAGCCGGAGATCATCCAGGGCGTGCACCAGGCTTACCTGGAAGCCGGTGCCGATTTCATTGAAACCAACACGTTCAACGCCACCCGGGTGAGCCAGTCGGATTACCACCTGGAGCACCTGGTGCCCGAACTGAACCGCGAAGGCGCACGCCTGGCCCGCGAAGTGTGCGATGCGATGACGCTGAAGACGCCTGACAAGCCGCGCTTTGTCATCGGTGTGCTTGGGCCCACGAGCCGCACGGCATCGATCTCGCCCGACGTGAACGATCCGGGCTTCCGTAACATCGATTTCGAAGAGCTCAAGGCCAACTACATCGAGGCCGCCCGTGCGCTCATCGAAGGCGGAGCCGATACGATCATGGTGGAAACCATTTTCGATACGTTGAACGCGAAGGCCGCGCTGTTCGCGCTATCGGAGCTGTTCGAGCAGATGGGTGCACGCGTGCCGGTCATGATCTCGGGCACCATCACTGATCGTTCGGGCCGAACGCTATCGGGCCAGACCGCCGAAGCGTTCTTCTACTCAGTGGAGCACATCCAGCCGCTGTCCGTGGGCCTGAACTGCGCCCTGGGCGCCGAGGACCTGCGCCCGCACGTTGCCATGCTTGCCCGCATCGCCAACGCTGCGGTCAGCACCCACCCGAATGCCGGCCTGCCCAACGCGTTTGGCGAATACGACGAAACGCCGGAAAGCATGGCCGCCACGATCCGCGACTTCGCGGCCGATGGCCTGATCAACATCGTGGGCGGCTGTTGTGGCACCACGCCAGCGCACATCGCGGCCATCGCCGCCGCTGTCGCCCCTTACGCGCCGCGCGCACCCAAGAGCACCGCCGAAGCCGCATGAGCATTCGCTATACCCGCCTCTCCGGCCTTGAGCCGCTGGTCCTCACCCCCGACCTGAACTTCATCAACGTCGGCGAACGGACCAACGTGACCGGCTCGGCACAGTTCCGCAAACTGATCAAGGAAGGCCGCTACGAAGAGGCCGTGGATGTCGCCCGCCAGCAGGTGGAGAACGGCGCGCAGATCATCGATATCAACATGGACGAGGGCCTGATCGATTCCGAAGCCGCGATGACGCGCTTCGTGAACCTGATCTCCTCCGAGCCGGATATCGCGCGCGTGCCCATCATGGTCGACTCCTCGAAATGGAGCGTGATCGAGGCCGGCCTGCGCTGCATGCAGGGCAAGGGCATCGTCAATTCCATCTCGATGAAGGAAGGCGAGGCGCTGTTCCTCGAACATGCACGCAAGGTGCGCCAGTACGGTGCCGCCGTCGTGGTCATGGCGTTCGACGAGCAGGGCCAGGCCGATACGAAGGAGCGCAAGGTCGAGATCTGCTCGCGCGCTTACGAATTGTTGGTGGATGGCATCGGCTTTCCGCCGGAAGACATCATCTTCGACCCGAATATCTTTGCGATCGCCACCGGCATCGAAGAGCACAACAACTACGCGGTGGACTTCATCGAAGCCACCCGCGAACTCAAGAAGCGCTTTCCGTCGTCGCACGTGTCCGGTGGCGTATCCAACGTCTCGTTCTCGTTCCGCGGGAACAACCCGGTGCGCGAAGCCATCCATTCGGTATTCCTGTTCCACGCGATCGCCGCAGGCATGGACATGGGTATCGTCAACGCTGGCGGCCTGTCCATTTACGACGACCTGCCAGATGAACTGCGCGAGCGCGTCGAAGATGTGGTGCTTAACCGCCGCCAGGATGCTACCGAACGCCTGCTGGATGTCGCCGACAAGTACAAGGGCGGCAAGGCCGGCGCCGTGGTGGAATCGGCTGCATGGCGCGAGAAAGGCGTGCAGGATCGCCTGAGCCACGCGCTGGTCCACGGCATCGACCAGTACGTGGTCGAGGACACCGAGGAAGCCCGGCAGGCGGCTTCGCGCCCCCTGGACGTGATCGAAGGCCCGCTGATGGCCGGCATGAACGTCGTCGGTGACCTGTTCGGCGCGGGCAAGATGTTCCTGCCCCAGGTGGTCAAGTCCGCCCGCGTCATGAAAAAGGCGGTGGCGCACCTCATCCCGTTCATTGAAGAAGAAAAGGCGCGCTCGGGTGAAGCCGTGCGCAGCAACGGCAAGATCGTGCTGGCGACGGTCAAGGGCGATGTCCACGACATCGGCAAGAACATCGTCGGCGTGGTGCTCCAGTGCAATAACTTCGAGGTGATCGACCTCGGCGTGATGGTGCCGACGCAGAAGATCCTCGATACCGCGCGCGCCGAGAACGCGGACATCATCGGTCTTTCCGGCCTGATCACGCCCTCGCTGGAAGAGATGAGCCAGGTCGCGCGTGAAATGCAGCGCCAGGACTTCCAGGTGCCCCTGCTGATCGGCGGCGCCACCACCTCGCGCGCGCACACCGCGCTACGCATCGAGCCGCACTACAAGTCGCCGACGGTGTGGGTGAAGGACGCCTCGCGTGCCGTGGGCGTGGCGCAGTCGCTGGTCAGCAAAGACCTGGTCGACGAATTCATGGCCAAGGTGCGCTCGGAGTACGCCGAGGTGCGCGAGCGCCACCGTGGCCGCGGTACGGGCAAGACCCTGGTGTCGCTCGGCAAGGCCCGCGAGCAGCGATTCAAGGGCGATTGGGATGCGTACGTGCCGCCTGCGCCGAAGGCGCCAGGCATCACGGTCTTCGACGACTACGACCTGGCCGAACTGCGCCAGTACATCGACTGGTCACCGTTCTTCAATGCATGGGAGCTGGCGGGCAAGTTCCCGGCCATCCTGACTGATGAGGTCGTCGGCACACAGGCCACCGACTTGTACAACGATGCCCAGCAGATGCTGGACAAGGTCATCGCCGAAAAATGGCTTACCGCCAAGGGGGTCATCGGCTTCTGGCCAGCGGCCCAGGTGGGTGACGATATCGAGGTGTACGCCGAGGCCGGTACCGACAAGCGGAAGCCGATGGCTGTGCTGCACCACCTGCGCCAGCAGGTGGACAAGCCTGTGGAGCGCCCGGATTTCTGCCTGTCGGACTTCGTCGCGCCGAAGGACACGGGTGTGCAGGACTGGGTGGGCGGTTTTGCCGTGACGGCCGGCATCGGCATCGACGCGCATGTGGCCCGGTTCGAAGCGCAGCACGATGATTACTCGTCGATCCTGCTCAAGGCCCTGGCGGATCGCCTGGCCGAAGCGTTTGCCGAGCGCATGCACGAGCGTGTCCGCAAGGAGTTCTGGGGCTATGAGCCCGAGGAATCGCTGGATAACGAGGCGCTGATCGCCGAGGCCTACCGCGGCATCCGCCCTGCCCCGGGCTACCCGGCCTGCCCCGAGCACACCGAGAAGCGCACGCTGTTCTCGCTGCTGGATGCCACGAAGCACACCACGGTGGAGCTGACCGAAGGCATGGCGATGTACCCCACCGCCGCGGTCTCGGGCTGGTACTTCTCGCACCCCGATAGCCAGTACTTCGTGGTCGGCCGCCTCACCCGCGAGCAGGTGGATGACTACGCCAAGCGCAAGGGCTGGGACCGCCAGGAAGCCGAGCGCTGGCTGGCCACGAACCTCGACTACGACCCGGATTAAGGCCGCCCTTAATTGTCCTCAGGGCCGCCCGGCTTCACGGTTTCCTTAGGGTCCTTGTTCTTCAGGTGCGCGAACACGTTGTAGAACGAGACCAGCATGGGGAACGCGGTCTGGATGATGCCGACCGAATCGTTCTTGCCCCAGATGAAGTAGGCCAGGGTCAGGACGCTGCCGCTCACGGACAGGTACCAGAACGACATCGGCACCGTGACCTTCTTGTTCTTCTTCGTGGCGTAGAACTGGACGAACCAGCGTGCCGTGAACAGCAAGGTGCCGATCAGGCCAATGATCTTCCACGGGGTCAGGGTGATCAGGTGGAGCTCGGTAAGGGCTTCGTGCATGGCGGTGTCCTGGGCGTGCGTCCCGCGATTCTAAGGCGTACGGCATGGCGGGCGCCTTACGGGAAGGCAAGGCAAAAAAAACCCGGCACAAGGCCGGGTTTCGAAATCGATGGTGGGCGGTACAAGGATCGAACTTGTGACACCTGCCGTGTGAAGGCAGTGCTCTACCGCTGAGCTAACCGCCCATCGAGCCGCGCATTTTACGTGTCCCGGCAGCCCTCGTCAACGCCCTCTTAGCTCGCCGCGCAGGTGGCCGTGGCGGCCAGCTTGGACGCTGTAATAGAGCCCGACTGGCCCAGCGCCAACTTCCCGCCCAGGGACTCGTTGTTGTTCGTGCCTACACCCGTGGTCTGGTTCTGTAAACGGGCACAGACGGTGAAGTTCATATTGGTGCGGGTGCCGTTCGGCTCGGGTTGCCCGATCTGGCCGAAGGTAAGTACGTTTGCATCGGTGGCCTGGATGGACACGCGGGGCTGGGCCTGCGTGTATCGCAATAAAGTCATGCCCGTCGATAAGGTGGTAAGCACCTGGTTTGTACCGCCCGCGGCCGCGTTATATGCATAGATGATGTAGCCCGCGTCGAAATCCTGGCCGTTGGCGCATACGAGCCCATTGGTGCTGCGGCAAACACTAACGAACTGATGCCTGTTTGCGGCCTCCGCACGGGCGAACTGCAGGTCCGCGTTCACTGTGCTCAAGGCATTGGATACATAGCTTCGGCGCATCGTCCCCCGAAAGCTCGGCACGGCGATGGCCATCAAGACGGAGATCACTATCACCGTGATCATGAGTTCCATCAGCGTGAAGCCAGAAACCCGGCGCAAGTTGGAACATGGTTTGGCCATGGTGGTCACCAGCAGTTCCCGTTGCTCGTCGCCGATCCGCTTTGCGACTTGTTGTTACGCGAATCCAGCGTCAGGTTACCGCAGGCATCCCTCAGCTGCGCGGCCTGGGCTGTCGCCGTGGCAATGTAGCCTGTGCTGGTGTCCGTAGACCCGGTAAGCGGTGCGATGCTGAGCACGTAATTGCCCGACGGCAACGTAGCCGTGCTCCACTTCAGATCAGTGGTGACACTGGCCGCATACTTGTTATAGGTCGCGTAGTAGCGCTCCTGCGCCGTGGCAAGGCGCAACAAGGCCTCCTGTGCTTCACCCCGCCGCCCGCGGGACGCATACTTCAAATAATTCGGATAGGCGATCGCCGCAAGCACGGCGATCACTGCCACCACGATCATCAGCTCGATGAGGGTAAAACCGCCCTCGCCAGCAGCACGGCGCATGCGCCACTGCCCGATATCAGAGAACATTGTTCAACTCCCTCCAGGACCGTCGGCGCCAGATGGCATCGCCGACACTGAACACACCGCCAGAGCTTGAATCCTTATTGAGGATGTTCACGCCCGGGAGACTGATATTGCCTCCGCCGATTGACGTGGCCGCCGGCAATCCACCCGTCACGGGGACGTTGGTGACGCGAGCTCCCGCCTGGGAATAGCCGTTAGCAAAACTGGCCGTGCCGACGTTGACGCCGCTCGCCGCACCGCCCGTGGCTGCATCCACCACCAGCACGGCACCCTTACGCACGGGAGCGCATGGATCAGTGCTGCCAGGAATCAGCGTGGTGATGATGGCGCGCCCGCTGTCGAACAGTGCCGTCGCATCCACGACCACCCGCTCGCCCTTGTTCGTCTGGGCCTTGGTAGTGCCGGTGAAGAGATCGAAATACCAACCGCGTATGGCGTTGCCGCTGGTATCCGTGGCAGGAACCGTTCTGGTCGTCAACGCACGGATATTGTTTACTTCCGCCATGGTCTGCGCCACCAACGTGCTTCGGCCAATGATCGGCGTGAACACGTTGGTACCAGGGTCACGAATGCCGTAGACCGACTGCGTCTTGATGGTGCCCGTCACGGAGTTATCGGTCGCACCGAGATACTTGCCCGTGCCGAACAACACGATGAAGTTCGACGAAGTGGGGTCGGCGAACAACCGCGGCATTACGGTGATGGGCTGGTCGCCCGGCGCCGGGTCACCCGAGGCCGCCGAACTGGGGCGATAAAGCAGGTTCACGGTCCAGTTGGCCGGCTTGGGATCGGACAGGTCGAAGCGCCACAAGTTGCCCTGCAGGTCGCCTGCAAACGCCACATCATCAATCTGATCGTTGTTGTAGTCGCCGAGGACGGGCGACGACAGGCCATAGCTCACAAGGCCCGTCACGCCAGTCACGGACGTGGGCGTCTTCAGCTCCTTGATCACCGCACCGGTCTGTGCGTCCAGCACGAACAGCGAGCTGGTCGTATTCGCAGCGGCTGCATCCGTACTGTTTGTCGGGAAGTAACCCGACGGCACCAGTACGACCCACTTGCCATTTGAAAGGCGGCCAATGTTCGGCTTACCGAAGGTGTAACCGAGATTGGCGCCGCCGGTTGCGTCGCTGTTGAACTCCCAAAGCACCTTGCTGCCTGGCGACGATTCAAGCGCCGTCGGGTCGGTGACATCCAGGGCGTACACACCACGGCCGCCGAAGCGCAGGCCACCCACGAGAATCGAGTGCCAGCCCTGGTTGCTACCGGTGCTGAAGAATACATCGCGCTCTACCGGCGTGGCATCCACCGTCGGGGCGTACGTAAACCCGCTCTTTGGCGTTAGCCCGTTCAGCTTGCTCCAGACGGTGCGTGGCACATAAGCCCAGCGCTCCCTGCCGGACCCACTGGCACCCGTGGTTGCATCGAATGCGTGAAGCATGCCGTCGTTGGCTCCCACATAAAGCGTGGGAGCACGGTTGTTGTTATCGGATACGAACTGGGCATAGCTGTACTTCAGCGCGCCGGTACCGTCGACAGCCATTTCCGGCGCGACCGTGCCGTCGGAGTTGTTCGGGAAGCTGTCCCGGTAGCCATTCGCCGGATAGGCAACGTACACCGGCTGCGAGTTCACGATGGCACCCAGGGAGGACACCCGGCGCCGATAGTCCGTGCCCTCCTTCGAGGGATCGCCGCGCAGGTACTTGATCTTTGCGTCGCCGTTCGCGTCCGTGAAGTTCGAATCCACGGCTTTCAATGCAGTGCCGATAGCCGTCCAGGTGAACGCCTGGCCGTTGCCCTTCCCGGGGGCCGAGCTGGTGAGGATGATGCGGGTATCGCTGGCCGCCGCGCGCGAGGTCAGCAGATCGCCTGCGCTCCACAGGTTCGTGGCGCCGACGTTACCCTGCGCATCGACGGGGCGTGCTACCAACGAGCCCGACCAGCTCGAGCTATCGAAGCCGGTGAGATAGGTCACCGAGGAACCGGTTAGCACGGAGCTGCTGAGTGCACCGGCCACCGCAGACGTGGCGCGACTGATAATGCGGGTAAGCAGCTGGTTGAGTGCACTGGAGAGCGCATCCGGATCGCGCGCACTGAAATACTGGCCGCGGCTGTTCACGGCGCCATGCCATGTGTCATCGATATCGGTAAGGTTGCCGTTGCCCACAATAGACGGCGTAGGCCACGACTTGCTACCTGCGCGCAACCCGGCGTAATCGCCCGGATAATCCAGCGAACCATCGATACCCAGCGTGATCATGTACTGAACCACGTGGGGCCACGTGGCCGGATCGTTGGCCGGGTTAAAATAGAGCGACTTGGGAGCGTTGCCTGTGCCGTCCCAGGTAACTGGGTTACCGTTCTGGTCGGTGTAATCCACCCAAGACGGTGGCACATCGAGTTTCGGCGTGCCATCGGACTTCACGAAGTCGGGCCGAAGGTTCGTGGCCCAGTAATTGAAACCGAGGTCACCCATGGTGCCGTAAGTGGTCGCGGGCACGTTCCAGAAGATTTTCGACTCGGCATCACCGCTGGCGCCGCTGTACGCAGTGCCATCGGGCAACGTCACGGCGGCCTGCGCCGTTGTGGCCGGTAATCCCGGATCCGCGCCGTTCCAGTAACCGTCGGTCACGAGTAGGCTGTAGTTCAAGCGGCAGGTAAGCTCCATGCCTGCGCTGTCGTCGCCAATGTTGGGCTCCCAGTAGGGGTTCGTGTTGTCCGTAACGCCCTTGCCGTACTTGAAGATCTCGCCCGCGCGATACACCGCGGTGCGCCCAGGCGTACCGCCGCTGTTGATTACCTGGTAGAGCCACGTGAAGAATTTGCTGCGCGCTGTATCGGCAAAGGCATCGAACGTCGTCTTGCTCGCCGTCAGTTTGTAGTTACTGTCGTTGAGATTCTGATAAACCACGCGAATGCTGCTACCCAGCGTGGCAAACACGCTGGAGATGGCCGAACGGGTCATCAGGTTACGCGTGCGGTAGTAGGAGTACCAGTTAGCAAAGTTCTGCCGCTGCGCATCCGTGGCCGATTTCATGGTCACGATGGTGCAACCCGTCTCCGATGTGACGGTGGGGCAGTTGTAGTAGAAACCGCCATCCTGGTTGCCAGCCAGTGCACTGGAGATGTCATTGTCCTTGACACTCGAATTTGCGACTACGCCGGAGCTCGTGTAGGTGTAAAAGCGCGAACGAAACGCGCTTGAGAGGTCCACATAGTTGGCCCCTCCTGAGCAGGTGCCCAGTTCCGCACAGATACCATCGCGCGGCGCCTTGGTGTACGCAGGCGCGGTGAACCGCGTCTGTCCGTCCTGCTTCAGCGGCGGCGTATACGTAATGTTTGGGTTGTAGTACTGCGAATTTGTCGTCGACGAGTAGTAGTACTTCTTGCCCGCCGTACCATCCAGAGTATCGGGCAGGTTCGACGCGCCCATCGAGCCGGAGTCATCGAACGTCACGGCGATGTTCGGCGACACTGCCACGGTGAGATCCGGCGGCGCCGTGCTGAGGTCCACGGTGTAATAGGTAGGGGTGACCTGGGCATGCAGCTGGGTAAGCGGCGAGGCAGAAAGGCACGCCAGGAGTGCCGCCAGGAAGGGTACTGCTCGGGATGACTTGGGCAGGTTCATGTCAGTCGGACTTGGCCGCGAAAGTGGTTTCGAGCACTCGGATGGCGTTCTCGTTGTTGCCGACGCCGCGTGCCGTGATGCGGTACACATGGCGAGTCGTGCTGGTGTAACCCGTGCCCGTAGATCCCGTCGCACCCGACTCGTGCTGGATGCCTGCGCCCGGAGGCAATTCGGGCCCCAGGTCTTCGATCAGGTAGTACGGGTTGTACTTGAGCTTGAACGTGTTGTCGGTGCTGGCCGTGGTGTAATCCACGTCGGTGAACTGGGTCGCACCATCTGTCACCCAGCCGGTCGCCGTTCGAAACGTCGCCACGGCAGCGGTGGGATCAGGCGCGTAGTTGTAACAATTGGACAGCGACCCGGAGCCACACTGCATGCGCGTGCCAGCATCGGAGCTGGCCCGCCACAGGCGCCACTCGGCCGCACGCAACGCGGTCTCGGCGCTCCATTCGGCCAGCTGCGCATTGCGCTGGCCGCCCGCCAGCTTCTGCTGCAGCAGCGAAGTGCCTGATGCCGTGATCGCCAGCATGGTGACCAACACGAGGAACAGGAGGGCCACGATCAGTACGACGCCACGCTGCTCGCGGGCGGCGAAGGGGCGGCTGGAAAGGCGGGTAGTCATGGGGGCGCCTCGCTCAGGGATTGTAGTTACGCATCATCACGGCGGTACCGAACTGCCGACGCATCATCGGCACCACAAAACCCTGGTCGGTCGGCGAAATTCCGCCGGTGCCGCGCGCATCGGGCGCCACGGGCGTGGTGTTGCCTTCCGGTGAATAGGCGTAGGCAAGTTCGGGCGCAGTCAGCGTATACAACGGCGATTGGCCGTCCATCAGCACGTTGACTTCTACCGTTTTGAGGGCGCGCCACAGGCAACCCTGGTCGGTAGCGGTCGAGCCAGTCGCACCATTGGGGCAGGTAAGCGTGGCCGACCCGCTGGCGCGCGAATCCACTTCCGCGGCGCTCAGGTAATGCATGAGGCCGCCGCTGTCTTCCACGCCGTAACTGAAGTCCAATCGCTCCACGCCACGCACCAGTTCCTGGCACATGGGGGTAGCTGAACTGTCGCAGCGCATCAACGCGCCAGTCTTCACGCCAGTGGCGGTGCCGTCATCGCTTACCACCTGGAGGAAATAGGTAACGGTCTTGAAATCCGTGCTCATGCGGAAGAAGCGGGGTGCAGACTGTGGTGCAAGGGCGCGCGGCATGGAGAAGTTGGATGTGGTGCCCACGGGCACGAAGTCTGGATTTCCCGTGGTTTCGAACACCTGCGCCGTCGAGCAGTCGGCCAGCATCATCTGTTCGTTATTGGCCACGCCCGTCAGGCTGGGCTCACCCGTCTTGGGGACGATGTGCACATGATCAATGTCACCATTCGCCTTGGGGACCACCTGGCTATTACCACCAATGGCCCAGCCCCTGTTCGAATCCACATAGCGAAGCTGCAACACCGCCGCGCCATTCACGCGATTACCCACTGCAGTGCCCATCACCGGGACGCCCTGGGCGGCGGTGGGAGGGCTGGACGGTGTGCAGGTTGTCTTGGTGCACGCAAAACCACGCATATAGATGAACGACGGCAGGTAGTAAGGTGCCGTCGGTGTGGCCGGATAGGGGGAACCCCATGGCGTCGTGTTCATGGGGAAGGTGAGATTCTTGGTAAGCACTCGCGGTGTACGCAGCGCATCGAGCGCAATGCCGCTCGCCGAAGCTACCGTCGCGGAACCGCCGGTACTGCTGCAGTACTGCGCGCCCGCCATCTTCAGGTCAGCGGCGATGCGTGTCACGGCATAGCGCCCCTGCTCCTGCAGGCGTGCGAGCTGGGCCTGCGCCTGATTGCTAGCTGACGTGGACATAAAGGTCACCACGATGCCACCCGACACCAGAAGGCCCAGAACCAGCGCGACCATCAGTTCCACCAGGGTGACGCCGCGCTGGCGCGACAAAGGACGGAGCGCGGTCATGGCTCAAACTTCCAGGTAAAGGATTGCAGGCTGCCGCTGGCCACCGCATCGTCGCCACCGCCGGTGGCGAACCCTCGCTCGGCCCAGCTGATAGTCATGACGCAGCTACCGCTGTACGGGGGCCGCATCTGGTATTGGGCGGAAGGATCGAAACCGCTTGCCTTGGTGCATTTGATGCTGGTCTTGCCGACCGCGGGCAGGGAGTCGCGCAGCTGCTGGCTCCACAGCTTCTTGTCGCGGTCGGCGATATCGGCCGGCTTGCAGCCGGTCGCGGCATCGCATGCGGCCGGCGTGCCGGTCAGGGGGTAGTTGTCGTCATCGTATGACCCATTCCACAGACCCCACGGGTTGGCGCGCATGCGGTCGGCCATGCTGTTGGCCAGGAAGGTGACCTGCGTGCGCACGTAGGCGGTTTGGTTCGCCTTCGTAGCCGTCACCATCATCGCGCCAAGGCCAATCAGCCCCACCGTGAAGATGAGGATGGCCATCAGGACCTCGATCATAGACGCACCGCGCTGGACGCGCGGCGACCGGATGTAAATCACGGTGTGTTTCCCCCGAACCTTTCGGACACGATCACATTACCCATGTGCCGCGCAAGCGCTAGGGGAAAGCCGACAAGCGGAAGCGATTTGCCGACGAGCGGTCGAGTCCTTTGACGACACCGTCCGGTAGCCGGGAGATAACAACCCGGTCACAAGGCGGCAGCAAGAATACCCAGGAAACGAAGGAGCCGCACCGTGCTTGCGCAATACATCCACGCCGCCCCCGACGCGCTATTTCGGATCATCAGCCACGGCCGCCGCTGGCGTGCCCTGCGTGCCGATGAGGAACTGGGCAGGTACGAATCCGCTGACGAGGCCGTTCGCCAGCTTTCCGAACTCCAGCCCACCGCCCGGTTGCCCCGACGCCTGGCCGACTGGCGCTACTTGCCCGCCTCCGCGCTCGCACACCTGCCCCCACCTACGCCGGCCAGCCTTGCGCGCCTGGCAAGCGCGGCCTGATCAGGGGACCGCTTCGGCGATCAGGCGATCGACGGCATGTTTTGCGTGGTCGAGAACGTGGTTGACCGAAGCACGATCGGGCACCGTCGGATCGGCATCCTCCGCACCGATGTTGAGCACCTCGATCCCGCCCTTCATGACGGTGTAGCCGGTGAGGCTGCAGAGGATCTCGTAGCCCCTGTAGTGGTGCACTGGGTGATCCATGGCGGTTCCATGCTGGGGGAAACTGCACCGGGAGGCTGCCCATCCTTGCCGGGGTAAGCCTCCGTTATCGCCGCCACCCCATGAAGCCGCCGTGTTTCACGCGCACCATGCCGTGCACGTTTAAGGCAAAAACCAGCTCAGCGTTCAGCCTGCTGCCGCCATTCGCGCTCGAGCATGGCGTAGATCACGTCATCGACCCATTCCCCCCGGAAGAAATAACTCTCCACGTGATGGGCCTCCTGGCGGAACCCCAGCGACCGCAGAAGCGCGATGCTGGCCACATTGCGCGGATCCACCGAACCCACCGTACGCCGGTAGTCCCACTCCCGGAAGGCACGATCGAGCATGGCAGCCATGGCTTCGCGCGCGTAGCCCCTGCCCTGCCGATCAGGCCGCAGCGAGATGCCGAACTCGATGGCATCGCTGGTGGAGGCCGGGAAGTGAATGCCCAGATCACCCACGAGTTCACCGTGGGCCCGGTCACGAACCGCAAGCTGGCACCACGAGTCTTTCGTGCCGAAGGGCAGCGCCAACTGCTCGTCGATAAATGCTTCCGCATCACCCAGGCTTGCTGGCTTCCAGCCCTGGTAACGGGCCACCGCATCGTCGCCGCGGTAGGCGAACAGTTGCGGGGCATCGGCCGGCTCCAGCCGGTCCAGGCGCAGCCGCGCCGTTTCAATCGCTATGTCCTGTGTTGCTTGCATGCCTATCCCACCCATGGATGACCGGTACGCCGTGCAAGGTTTTACGCAGGCGTTACCCGGAAAGCGCCCTTACCGGGCAGCGTTTTTACGCTAGCGGCGAAGATACTGGCGCCACCTTGCTTAGGGAATATCTACCTATGTCGATCCTCGTGATCACCGGCCCGCGCGACGACGGGATGGCTGCCCCACTGGCCGATGCCGCCATGTGCCGCCTGTGGGAACGCGCGCAATCGGCCGGTATCGATCTGAGCTGGCGGCCGTGCCGGGATTTCCATGAGCTGGGGTGCTGCCTGCGCGGCGGGGATGATGCGGAGTTAATCCTGCTCGATGTGGATGCGGATACCGTGCCTGCGTGCGATATCGCTGGGTTGCGCGAGGCGCTTTCTGCCCTGCCCGTGCCTTATATCGAGATCCACGACGATAGCCGTGAAGGCGATGCTTCAGCGCTTGCGCCTGGGCATCCGGCGTTGGTGAGTGTGGTAGTGCCTGGCAACGCGGCCGCGGGGTATGACATGGCGTTGTCGATTGGGTTGCGGTACCTGGCCGACGGGGCGCGATTGGCGGCGTGAGCCGGCTGCGCCGGCATCGCGCGCGAGCGCGCTCCTACACAAGATCTGTGCAGGACTGGCACAGAAGGCAAAAAAAAACCCGCGTTAGCGGGTTTCTTCATTTCTTCCACGACCGCGCCGGGCAATCGGGGAAGCAAGCTGGTGCCGGAAATAGGAATCGAACCTACGACCTCATCATTACGAATGACGCGCTCTACCAACTGAGCTATTCCGGCGAGACGCGGAATTCTAGGGGACCTTGGCCCCCCGTGCAAGACCTCAGGAGGCCAGGCGCAGCTCCTTGGGCAGCGCGAAGGTGATGCTCTCCGCTTCACCATCCAGTTCCTGCACCGAGCCGGCGCCCCACGACTGCAGGCGGGCGATCACTTCCTTCACCAGCTTCTCAGGCGCCGAGGCGCCCGCCGTAACGCCGATACGGGCCTTGCCTTCGATCCAGGCCTGCTCGATATGCTCGGCACCATCGATCAGGTAGGAAGGTACGCCCTGCTTCTCCGCCAGCTCGCGCAGGCGGTTGGAGTTGGAGCTGTTGACCGAGCCGACCACCAGCACCAGGTCCACCGCGTCGGCCAGGCGGCGCACGGCATCCTGGCGGTTCTGCGTGGCGTAGCAGATATCGTCCTTGCGCGGGCCTTCGATGGACACGAACTTCGCGCGCAGGGCCTTGATGATGGCGATGGTGTCATCTACCGAGAGCGTCGTCTGGGTGACGAATGCGAGCTTGTCCGGCTGCACCGGCACCAGTTCCTCGACATCCTCCACCGATTCCACCAGGTAGATGTTGCCAGCATTGGCACGGTTCCACTGGCCCATGGTGCCTTCCACCTCGGGGTGGCCGGCGTGCCCGATCAGGATCACGTCGTGGCCGGCGCGGCCCAGGCGGGCCACCTCCATGTGCACCTTGGTCACCAGCGGGCACGTGGCGTCGAAGACGCGCAGGCCGCGCCGATCGGCTTCCTCGCGCACGGCCTTCGGCACGCCGTGGGCGCTGAAGATGACGGTGGAGTTATCAGGCACCTCGTCGAGTTCTTCCACGAACACGGCGCCATCGGCGCGCAGGCGCTCGACCACGTAGCGGTTGTGCACGACTTCGTGGCGCACGTAGATGGGCGCGCCGTACGACTCGAGCGCGCGCTCCACGATCGCGATGGCGCGATCGACGCCGGCGCAGAAACCGCGGGGATTGGCGAGGAGGATGTCCAAATTGGCCTCGTGGCGGCCCGGGGGCCGCTGGTGGGGATGCCGCTGATTATCGCACGGCGGCGTCAGGCTTTCTTCGGGCTGGCCTGGAACAAGCTGAACACGATAAGGCCGAAGGCGCCGACGCTGATGGCGCAATCGGCCACGTTGAACACCGGGAAGGGGTAGCTGCCCAGGAACACCTGGATGAAGTCCGTCACCTTGGCCGCGTGTATGCGATCGATGAGATTGCCCAGCGCGCCCGCGATGATCATGGCCAGGGGCACCGCGGTGCGCCAGTCGCCACGCGGCGTGCGAGCCAGCCAGGTGGCCAGGATGGCGCTGACGCCCAGGGCCAGTACGGCAAAGAACCAACGCTGCCAGCCCGCGCTATCGGCCAGGAAGCTGAACGCGGCGCCCGTGTTGAAGGTGAGCGTCCAGTACAGGAACCCCGGGATCACGGGGTGCGGCGTCTCGGCCGGCTGCAGCGCCACCAGCGCCCACCACTTGGTCAGCTGGTCGGCCACGATCAGGCCGAGGGTGAGCCAGAGCCAGGAAAGGGCGTTGGGGCGGGGGCGGTTAGTCATTCACAAAACCAGTTGATAGAGGGGTCTTCTCCTGTAGGAGCGCGCTTGCCCCCGAAGAGGGAGTAAACGCGCTCCTACAAGGGGCGTGGCTTAGAACCAGCGGCGGTCTTCGCCCGGACCGGCCACGTTTTCCACGCAACGGCCGCAGATCTCCGGGTGGGCCGGATCGTGGCCCACGTCGGCGCGGTGCTGCCAGCAGCGGATGCACTTGGCCCAATCCGTGACAGAGGCCGAAACGTACACCTCGCCCTCTTCCAGCTCTACCTTCTCCGCCGTGGCCGGGCGGCCGTCGAGCGGTGCCAGGGCCACGTCCGAGGTGATGAAGAAGAAGCGCAATTCCTCCGACGACTCGGCGAGGGCCGACTGGGTGGCCAAATCCGCGTGCAGCGTGATCGTGGCATCCAGCGACGCGCCGATCTGGCCGGCCTTGCGCATGCCTTCGAGCACGCGCGAGGCGGTCTCGCGGATGGCGAGGAGCTTGCCCCACCATGCACGGGTTTCCGCGTCCTGGCGCACTTCGAGGCCTTCGTAGAAGGTCTCGAACAGCACCGATTCGCTACGCGAGCCCGGCATGTGCTGCCAGATCTCTTCCGCCGTGAAGCTCAGCATCGGCGCGATCCAGCGCACCATGGCCTCGGCGATACGGTACATGGCGCTCTGCGCGCTGCGACGGCCACGGCTCTCCGTCGGCATCGTGTACAAGCGATCCTTGGTGACATCCAGGTAGAGCGCACCCAGCTCGGTGGTGCAGAAGTTCTGCACCCGCTGGACGATTTCCGGGAAGTCGTACCGCTCGTACGCGGCGACAATCGCGGCCTGCGTATCGGCAGCCTGTTGCACGGCCCACTGGTCGAGCGGGAGGCAAGCCTCGGTGGCAAGCAGGTGCTTGTCCGGGTCGAAGCCATCCAGGTTGCCGAGCAGGAAGCGCGCAGTGTTACGGATGCGACGATACGTATCGGCGACGCGCTTCAGGATCTCGTCCGACAGCGACATTTCGTTGCGGTAATCGGTGGAGCAGATCCACAGGCGCAGGATGTCCGCGCCCAGGGTCTTCATGATGTCCTGCGGCTCGATACCGTTGCCCAGTGACTTGGACATCTTGCGGCCCTGCGCATCCACGGTGAAGCCGTGGGTCAGCACATGGTCGTACGGCGCGCGCCCGTGGATGGCGGCCGAGGTGAGCAGCGATGACTGGAACCAGCCGCGGTGCTGGTCGGAGCCTTCCAGGTACATCACCTTGTATTCGCTGGCACCGCCAGCCTGCAGTTCGGGGCGCTGGCCCACGACCGCAAAATGGCTAACGCCGGAATCGAACCATACGTCGAGGACGTCGGTCACCTTCTCATACTTGTCGGCGTCATCACCGATCAGCTCGCGCGGATCGAGGTTGAACCAGCTGTCGATGCCTTCGTGCGCGACCTTCTGCGCCACCTTCTCCATCAGGGCGACGGAATCCGGGTGCGGCTCGTGCGTGCTCTTGTCGACGAACAGCGTGATGGGCACGCCCCAGGTGCGCTGGCGCGAGATACACCAGTCCGGGCGGCCCTCGACCATGCCGCGGATGCGCTCTTCGCCCCAGGCGGGCACCCAGCGCACCGACTTGATCGAGGTGAGCGCCGTATCGCGCAGGCCGGCGGTTTCCATGCCGATGAACCACTGCGGCGTGGCGCGGTAGATCACCGGGGTCTTGTGGCGCCAGCAATGCGGGTAGCTATGGGTGAGCTTCGCGAAGGCAAGCAGCACGCCGCGCGAGCGCAGCAGGTCGACGATGGCGTCGTTACCCTTCCAGATGTGCATGCCGGCGAACGTGACATCACCGGCCAGCGGCAGGTCGCTGCGATACACGCCGCGACCATCCACGTAATTGAGCGTGCCAATGCCGTACTGCTGGCCCACGGCAAAGTCTTCCGCACCGTGGTCGGGCGCGGTATGCACGGCGCCGGTACCGTCTTCATCCGAGACATGATCGCCCAGGATGATCGGCACGTGCTTGTCGTAGAACGGGTGCTTGAGCTGCTGGTTTTCCAGGGCCGCACCCTGCTTGCGGCCAAGCACGTTCACACCCTCCACACCGTAGCGTGCGAGTGCCTTCTCAACGAGCGCCGAGGCGACGACGAGCAGCACGCGATTGCCATCGCGGGCCGGCCCCTCGACCAGCGCGTATTCGATTTCGCCACCCAGCGAGACCGCCTGGCTGGACGGCAGCGTCCACGGCGTGGTGGTCCAGATCGGTACGGCAACGATCGCGTCGCCTACGTCCACGCCGAACTCGGCACCCATTTCCTTCGGATACACGGCGTCGTACGCCACGTCCACCGCCGGCGAGGTCTTGTCGGCGTATTCGATCTCGGCCTCGGCCAGCGCCGAACCGCAATCAAAACACCAGTACACGGGCTTCGCGCCGCGCACGACGTGGCCGTTATCGACGATGCGCGCCAGGGCACGAATCATGTCGGCTTCGTACGTGAAATCGAGCGTGCGGTACGGCTTTTCCCAGTCGCCCAGGACGCCAAGGCGCTTGAAGTCCATGCGCTGCAGATCGATCTGGGCCAGTGCGTATTCACGGCACTTCTGGCGGAAAGCGGCAGCGTCGAGCTTGTCACCCGCCTTGCCGAACTTCTTCTCGATGGCGATTTCAATCGGCAGGCCATGGCAATCCCAGCCCGGCACGTACGGTGCGCGGTAGCCAGCGATCAGTTTGGATTTGACGATGACATCCTTCAGCACCTTGTTCACGGCGTGGCCAAGGTGGATCGCGCCGTTCGCATACGGCGGGCCGTCGTGCAGCACGAACACCTTGTCGCGCCCGGCGGTCTTTTCCTGGATCTGCTGGTAACGGCCGACACGCTCCCAGCCGGCAAGCCAGTTCGGCTCGCGCTTGGGCAGGTCGCCGCGCATCGGGAATTCCGTCTGCGGCAGGTTGATGGTGTTCTTGTAGTCCTGGGTCATCGCTGGCAACCGTGGTGTGTCATGCATCGGCAAGGATGGGGTTCATCCCCAGGGCCTGCCGGGCGGCGCGTTCGTCCTGGCGCATCTGTGCGGTCAGGGCGTCCAGGCCGTCGAATTTTTCTTCATCGCGCAACTTCCGCACGAACTCCACGCCGATGCGCTGGCCGTAAAGGTCGCCGGAGAAATCGAACAGATGGGCTTCGAGCAAAGGTTCGCTTACTTCGTTCACCGTGGGACGGAAGCCCAGGCTGGCCACGCCAGGCCAACTGCACGGGCCATCGCCAATACCGATGCGCACCGCGAAAATCCCCTGGATGGGGCTGACGCGGTCGCGCAGGTGCACGTTGGCGGTGGGGTAACCCAGCTCGCGGCCAAGCTGCTTGCCGTGTTCCACGTGCCCGTCGATCACGAACGGCCGCCCGAGCAGCACGCCGGCATCGGCGAAACGGCTTTCGGCGAGCAGCGTTCGCACCTTTGACGACGAGACCCGCTCGCCATCGACCAGCACCGGGGCCACGGCATGGGCGGTGAAGCCCAGCTCCGCGCCCATCGATTGCAGCAGGGCAAAGTCGCCGCCGCGACGGTGGCCGAAGCGGAAATCCTCGCCCACCCATACCTCGCGGGCGGCGAGCCGGCCGACGATGACCTGGCGCACGAAGTCTTCGGCGGACATCTTCGTCAGGGCCTCATCGAAGCGCAGGGAAAGCAGCTCCACGATGCCGGCGGCAGCCATGCCCTCCGCCTTCTCGCGCACGCCGGAGAGGCGCGCCACCGGCTCCTTCGAAAAGAAGGCACGCGGCAAGGGATCGAAGGTGATGACGGCCGGGGCCAGTCCCTTGTCCGCGGCGCGCTGGCGCACCTCGGCAAGGATCGCCTGGTGGCCCAGGTGCAGGCCATCGAACGCACCGATGGCGACGACGCTACCCTGGGGCGTCAGGCAGGCACCATCCACGTCGCGATGCAGTCGCAGCGTCATGCGTGGCCGCCTTGGGGTCGATGCGGAATAAAAGCCATCGGGCCAGTATAGCGGCCCCATTGCGCCGCACAATGCGTGCGCCAGCGCCGTGGGCGGCTTAACGGGCGCGAAGCTCGCCGGGCCGGAAACCCATGGCGAAAAGGGCCGCCACGTATGAGCCGCCACCAGCGCAAACCAGCACGGCCAGGCGCCCTACCCGCGTCCATTTTTCGACCCCGCTCCATTCCGGCCAGACATACAGACCCGCCAGCAGCACGGCGGACATCACGCCACAGGCGACGGCGAGCCGAACGATGTGCCGGCCCCAGCCCGGTTGGCGCTCATACACCCCCGCCTTGCCCAGCCAGCGCCAGAGCAGGCCCAGGTTGATATAGCTGG
The DNA here is from genome assembly GCF_023078495.1 of Luteibacter aegosomatissinici. Lineage (NCBI taxonomy): Bacteria > Pseudomonadati > Pseudomonadota > Gammaproteobacteria > Lysobacterales > Rhodanobacteraceae > Luteibacter > Luteibacter aegosomatissinici. Next base: position 3,601,176 of record NZ_CP095742.1, read on the forward strand.
CGATGGCGCTGGCCATGCCCAGGGCCATGTGCAGGCCCGGGATGGTCGCAATGGCCTGCAACCACGAGCCCTCCTTCTGGGCAGGGGTACCCCACAGGGCGACCAGCAGGGCCAGGCACAGCACGTTGAGCACCATGTTCGACACCAGCGAGGCCACACCCGCCCGCACCGGCGTCTTTGTGTCCTTGCGGGCGTAAAAAGCCGGCAGCACGACCTTCACCATGGCGAAGGCCGGCAGGCCAAAGCTGAGGGCGGTGATCGACAGCGAGGCCATCTTCGTATCGAACGCGGTGAACCGGCCGTTCTGGAAGATCGTGGCCACCAGCGGGAACGAGAGGATCATCAAGGCGAACATGGCCGGCACCGCGATCAGCAGCGTGGTGCGCAGGCCCCAGTCGAGGGCACGGGAGAAACCATCCCGGTCACTGGCCACATGGTGCCGGGAAAGCGAAGGCAGGATGACCGTGCCAAGGGCCACGCCGAACACGCCCAGTGGCAGCTCCAGGAAGCGGTCCGCCTGGGAGAGCCAACTCTGCGAGCCGGCGATCAGCAACGAAGCGATGATCGTATCCAGCAGCAGGTTGATCTGCGCCACCGATGAGCCAAACAGGGTCGGCACCATCAGGCGCATGATCCGGCGCACATCCGGCGACTGCCAGCCCCAGCGTGGCAGGGTCAGCAGGTCGAGCTGGCGCAGGGCCGGAAGCTGGAACGCCAGCTGGAGTATGCCCGCCACGAGGATCGCCCAGCCCATGGCCATGATCGGCGTGTGCAGCATCGGTGCCAGCCACAGCGCGCCGGCAATCATGCACAGGTTGAGGATCACCGGCGTCAGCGCCGGCAGGCCAAAACGATGGAAGCTATTAAGCGCCCCGCCGCTCAGGGCGGTCAGCGAGACGAACAGCAGGAAGGGAAACGTCAGGCGGAGCAGGTCCACCGTCAGGTCGAACTTGCCCGGCTCATTCACCGCGCCGGGCGAAAACAGCGCCGTGACCTGCGGGGCGAAGATGATGCCGATGGCCGTGACCAGCAAGAGCACGCCGCCGAGGGTGCCCGAGGTCCGGGCCATCAGGTCCTTCAGCTCCGCATGGGTGCGGGTTTCCTTAACCTCGGTGAAGACCGGCACAAAGGCCGTGGAAAAGGAGCCCTCGGCAAACAGCCGGCGCATGAAGTTCGGGATGCGGAACGCCACGAAAAAGGCGTCGGTGGCCGCATTGGCACCGAACGAGTGGGCGATGGACATGTCGCGGACCAGGCCGAGCACGCGCGAAACCATGGTCATGCTGCTGAAGGACAGCATGCTGCGTAAGAGGCTGGGAGCTTTCATCCGTACCTGGGGCCGCCGATAAACCGCTAGTTTGACAAAGGCGGGCGGGCGCGGGACAGTCCTCATTCTGGATTTTCCCGGGCAGCCCCCGGGGCACCTGCCCGCCCGGCCTCCCGCGCGGGGGCTAACCTATTGACGCAGCCCCAGTTTGGCCGCAAAATGGGCGTCTTTCTTAAAACCCACCGAACACTGGAGCTTTACCTTGGCCAACATCAAGTCCGCGAAGAAGCGTGCGCGTCAGTCGGAGCAGCGCCGGCTGCGCAACGTCAGCGCGCGTTCCATGGTGCGTTCCGCACTGAAGAAGGTCGTCAAGGCGATCGACGCCAAGGATAAGGCAGCCGCTGCCTCCGCTTACGCCGTCGCCGTGCCGGTCATGGATCGCTACGCCGCCCGCGGCCTGATCCACAAGAACAAGGCTGCTCGCCACAAGAGCCGCCTGAACGCGAAGATCCGCGACCTGGCTTAACGCCTGCGCGACATCGCTGTTCACGAAAAAGCCGGCGCAAGCCGGCTTTTTTGTTGCCCGCCGTACCCCGCCCAACCGGGCGGCCACTCAGGCGGCTGGCGGAAATCCAAAGTACTCGCCGTGGACGCGGGCACCCCGCGGAATCTCACGGAACAGCTTGACGATAAGCAGTACATCGCCCGAAGCGGCCAGTCCGTTCATGATCGACAGCGTGGCCAGGAAAGGCACCACCGCCGCCGGCACATAGGGCGAGATGGCCCACGGCAGCACCGTAAGGAACACGATCGGCGCAACCAGCGTCCATGCCAGCCTTCCACGGGACTGCTCACCGTTGTAGCTCGCATAGAACAGGAAATTCTTGGGCAGCACACCCACGACCGACTGGCTCGAAAAACCAGCGTAAGGGTGCGACAGCAAGTGAACCAGTTCGTGAATGACGATCACGCCCAGCAAGGTGGGGATAAAAATCTCGGGGGGCTGGTCGAATGTGCCAAACACAATCGCGTTCGGCCACAGTGAACGCCACGAGAGATAAAGCAGGGGTCCTACGATCACGATACCGATGATCATCGCAATGACGTGTACGCGCGAGTAGTCCGTGACCAGCTTCGTTTTATCGGAAAGCTGGCACTCCACGATCGGCGGCATACCCATTCTGAAACGCATCCTTGGCCTCGTCGAGTGTGGACGACTGGGGATTGCCATATTTACTGTCGCGCCAATCGCGCGCAAGCGCGCTCCTACAGAAACAGGTTGGCGCGCCAGGAATCGCCGCCTTACTCGCCGCGCATGCGGACGTCGTCGCTCGCTTCGGTCTCAGCCTTGCGGGCGGCGCGCTCGGCGTCGAAGAACTGCTGGACCTGCAGGCAGACCTCGCGCGTGCCCTGCTGGCCAGCGGCCGAAACGAGGAACGACGGCGCAGTCCAGCCGAGACGGTTGACGATGTCGTTGGCCGTGGCTTCGAGCTCTTCCTCGTCGTCGAACACGTCCATCTTGTTGATCACCAGCCAGCGCGGACGATCGACCAGGTCGGCATCGAAGCTGGCCAGCTCGCGCTCGATCGCCTGCACCTGCTCCACCGGGTCGGAACCATCGATGGGGCGGATATCGACCACGTGCAGCAGCAGGCTGGTGCGCGAGACATGGCGCAGGAACTGGATACCGAGGCCGGCGCCGTCCGCGGCACCTTCGATGATGCCGGGGATATCGGCGATCACGAAGCTCTGGTCGGTACCGATGCGCACGACACCCAGGTTCGGGTGCAGCGTGGTGAACGGGTAATCGGCGACGCGCGGCGTGGCGGCCGAAACGGCGCGAATAAAGGTGCTCTTGCCTGCATTCGGGAAGCCCAGCAGGCCCACGTCAGCCAACAGGCGAAGCTCGAACTTCAGGTCGCGCACTTCACCCGGTGTACCGGGCGTCGCCTTACGCGGCGCGCGATTCACTGAACTCTTGAAATGGATGTTGCCAAGGCCGCCGCGACCGCCCTCAGCCACTTTCAGGCGCTGGCCGTTGGACGTGAGATCGCCAATCACTTCGTCGGTATCGACGTTGGTGACGACGGTGCCCACAGGCACGCGGATGAAGATGTCCTCACCGCCCTTGCCGTACATCTGGCTACCCATGCCGTTCTGGCCACGCGGGGCCTTGAACTGGCGCATGTGGCGGAAATCGACCAGCGTGTTCAGGCCCTCGTCGGCGACGAGCCATACCGAACCACCATCGCCGCCATCGCCGCCATCGGGGCCGCCGAACGGGATGAACTTTTCGCGGCGAAAGCTGGCACAGCCGTTGCCGCCGCTACCGGCCGTGACTCGAATCTGTGCTTCGTCGACGAATTTCATGGGGAGAACCTGGGCAGTGATCGGGGAGCCTTACAAACGAAAAGCCCCGCCGTGGGGCGGGGCCTTCGTTATCGCGCCGGGGCGAATTACGCCTGGACGACGTCGACGAACTTGCGGCCCTTGTCGCCGCGGGTCTTGAAGGCAACGGTGCCATCGACCAGCGCGAACAGGGTGTGGTCGCGGCCGAGGCCGACGCCCACGCCGGCGTGGAACTTGGTGCCACGCTGACGAACGATGATGTTGCCGGCTTCAACAGCCTGGCCGCCATAGATCTTCACACCGAGATACTTCGGGTTCGAATCGCGACCGTTACGGCTGGAACCTACGCCTTTTTTATGTGCCATGACTCAATATCCTCCGGCGACTCAGGCGTTGATGCCCGTGATCTCGATTTCGGTGTAATGCTGACGGTGACCCTGCGTGCGCTTGTAGTGCTTGCGACGACGGAACTTGATGATGCGGATCTTATCGGCGCGGCCGTGGGCGCGGATCTTCGCGCTGACGGTGGCACCAGCGACCAGCGGGGCGCCAACGGTGATGGATTCGCCTTCGCCGACGAGGAGGACTTCCTCGAACGTGAAGGTTGCATCGACTTCGGCGGGGAGCAGCTCGACGCGCAGGACTTCGCCCTGCATAACGCGGTACTGCTTGCCACCGGTCTTGATGACTGCGTAGCTCATGGTGGATTCCTGTTACTGGTTATGTAGTTCTTTTTAGGGTGTTGCGGGTGTTACGAACCGCGAATTATAGCGGAGCCGAAAAGGCAAGGTCAATCAGGTGGTTAACTTTCGGACGAGTTCCAGTCAGTGACATGGTTAGCTTATAAATCAAGGCCTTACGATTACTTGTAGAAGCCCACCCTGTGGGCGACATCTTTCGCCCATTCGCCACGGGCCGTTCAGTGCCCCGCGAAAGACGTCGCCCACAGGGTGGGCTCCTACACCGGTTATTTCTTCTTGGCCGGGGCGGGAGCGGGAGCGGGGGCCGGGGTGGCCGGCTTGGCCGCGGCGCCCGTAGCCGGGCACTGGCCCTGGGCGTTCAGGGTGCCCTGGCTCTGCAGCTGGCTGATCATCTGCTGGCCGCGCTCCTGGCCCCACTGCTTGCCCACCTGCATGCCCTCGGCCATGGTGGCCGGCATCTGGGTGATTACCTTCTGGCCCAGGGGGGATTTGTAAAACTTGAGCAGGCCGTCGATATCTTCAGCCGTGAAATGCTTCTGGTAGACCGGCACCATGCGGCCGATCAACTGGGTGGTGGCGTTGGCATCCACGAAGCCCTGCCAGTAGCTGGCCGGCACGCACGGCAGCGCACTGGCCATAACCCCGGCCATCTGGCTGTTCATCTGGCTGAGCATGCGGCCCATGCCCACGGCATCCATCAACTGGCGCACCTGCGCCTCGCTCGGGGGGGCCGCCATGGCCTGCCCTGCCGCACACGTCGCCAGCACCAGGCCGGCAGCGATCCCTGTCCATTTACGCATGGTATGTCCTCTTCACGGTGGAAAGACGGGCCCCAAAACCGGGGGCCGGGCCATGGTAGCCGGGTGGCGACCATCCGGACACAAGGCTTGTGCTGAACCGTCATAAGTCGATGTGAAATGAAGGCTTGACGCCCTTGGTATAGTCGTCCTCTTCCCCCATTTTTGTCGGCACATGGACAGCATTCGCATCCGCGGCGCCCGCACGCACAATCTCAAAAATATCGACCTCGACCTGCCCCGTGACAAGCTGATTGTCATTACGGGGCTGTCTGGTTCCGGTAAATCGTCCCTGGCTTTCGACACCATCTATGCCGAAGGCCAGCGTCGCTACGTCGAGTCCCTGTCGGCTTATGCCCGCCAGTTCCTCTCGATGATGGAAAAGCCGGACGTAGACACGATCGAAGGCCTTTCCCCGGCCATCTCGATCGAGCAGAAGTCGACGTCCCATAACCCTCGCTCCACCGTCGGTACGATCACCGAGGTGTACGACTACCTGCGCCTGCTTTACGCACGTGTCGGCACGCCCCGTTGCCCGAACCACGGGATCCCGCTCGAGGCGCAAACGGTCAGCCAGATGGTGGACAGCGCCCTCGCACTGGATGCCGACAAGCGCTGGATGCTGCTCGCGCCGGTCATCCGTGAGCGTAAGGGTGAACACGTACAGGTCTTCGACCAGCTGCGCGCGCAGGGCTTCGTCCGCGCCCGCGTGGATGGCGAGGTATACGACCTGGATGCCGTGCCGCCGCTCACGCTGCGCCAGAAGCACACGATCGAAGCGGTCATCGACCGCTTCCGCCCGCGTGACGACATCAAGCAGCGCCTGGCCGAGTCGTTTGAAACGGCCCTGCGCCTGGGCGATGGCATTGTCATCCTGGTGGACATGGATGACGCGAAGGCGGACGAGCAGTTGTTCTCGTCTCGCTTCTCCTGCCCGATGTGCGATTACTCGCTGCCCGAACTCGAGCCGCGCCTGTTCTCGTTCAACTCGCCCGTGGGCGCCTGCCCCACCTGCGATGGCCTGGGGGTGACCCAGGTGTTCGATCCCGCACGCGTGGTGGGACACCCCGAGCTCAGCCTCGCCGGGGGCGCCATCCGTGGCTGGGATCGTCGCAACGCGTATTACTTCCAGATGATCATCTCGCTGGGCAAGCACTACGGGTTCGATCCCGAGACGCCGTGGCGCCAGCTCAGCAAGGCCCAGCAAAACGCGGTGCTGTACGGCTCGGGCAAGGAGCTGATCCCGTTCCGTTACATCACCGATCGCGGCGGCAAGGTCACGCGCGAACACAAGTTCGAAGGCATCATCAACAACCTCGAACGCCGCTACCGCGAGACCGAGTCGGCGGCGGTGCGCGAGGAGATGCAGCGTTACATCGCCGATCATCCGTGCCCGGATTGCGGCGGTCAGCGCCTGAACCCTTCCGCGCGAAATGTGTTCGTCGCCGACAAGGCCATACCGGAGATCACCGGGCTGGCGATCGACAACGCACTCAATTTCTTCGCCACGCTGAAGCTCAGCGGCTGGCGTGGCGAGATCGCGGTGAAGATCATCAAGGAGATCCGCGAGCGGCTGACGTTCCTCAACGACGTGGGCCTCAATTACCTCACCCTCGATCGCCAGGCGGATTCGCTGTCGGGCGGCGAGGCGCAGCGTATCCGCCTGGCCAGCCAGATCGGCGCCGGCCTCGTGGGCGTCATGTACGTGCTGGATGAGCCGTCGATCGGCCTGCACCAGCGCGATAACGAGCGCCTGCTCGGCACCCTCACCCGCCTGCGTGACCTCGGCAACACCGTAATCGTGGTGGAACATGACGAGGACGCGATCCGGGCTGCGGATTACCTTCTGGATATCGGCCCGGGCGCGGGCGTGCATGGCGGTTCCATCGTGGGCGAAGGCACCCTGGAACAGGTGATGAAATCGCCCACCTCGGTCACCGCCAAGTACCTGAGCGGCGAGCGTGGCATCAAGGTGCCTGCAAAACGCCGCGAAGCGATCGATGGCCAGTGGGTGGAGCTGAAGGGCGCCACTGGCAACAACCTGAAAGACGTGGACCTGCGTATTCCCGTGGGTACGTTCACATGTGTCACGGGCGTGTCCGGTTCGGGCAAGTCCACGCTGGTCAACGATACGTTCTACCGCATTGCCGCGATGGAGTTGAACGGTGCCAGCGAGCAGCCGGCACCGTACGAATCCATCGAGGGCCTGAACCTGTTCGACAAGGTTGTCGATATCGACCAATCGCCGATCGGGCGCACGCCGCGCTCGAACCCGGCCACGTACACCGGCCTGTTCACCCCGCTGCGCGAGCTGTACTCGCAGGTGCCGGAGGCGCGTTCGCGCGGTTACACGCCCGGCCGCTTCAGCTTCAACGTGCGCGGCGGCCGCTGCGAGGCGTGCGAAGGCGATGGCATGATCAAGGTGGAGATGCACTTCCTCCCGGATGTGTATGTGCCTTGCGACGTGTGCCACGGCAAGCGCTACAACCGCGAAACGCTGGAAGTGCTTTACAAGGGCCACACCATTGCCGACGTGCTCGACATGACGGTGGAAGACGCGTTCAAGCTGTTTGAGAACGTGCCTGTGATTGCACGCAAGCTGGAAACGTTGCGTGCGGTAGGCCTGGATTACATCAAGCTTGGTCAGAGCGCCACGACGCTCTCGGGCGGCGAAGCGCAGCGCGTGAAGCTGTCGAAGGAACTCTCCAAGCGCGACACGGGCAACACGCTGTACATCCTGGACGAGCCGACGACGGGCCTGCACTTCCACGATATCGAGCAGTTGCTCGAGGTGCTGCATACCCTCGTCAACCACGGGAATACCGTGGTCGTGATCGAGCACAACCTGGATGTGATCAAGACCGCCGACTGGCTGGTCGATCTCGGCCCTGAAGGCGGTGCCGGCGGTGGGCGCATCCTCGTTAGCGGCACGCCCGAGACCGTCGCCAACACGAAGTCCTCGCACACCGGGCGGTTCCTGCTGCCCCATCTGAACGCGCCTGCGCCTGCTGCGCAGGAAAAGCCTGCGGCGAAGAAAGCGACAGCCAAAGTCCCCGCCAAGGCCGTGGGCAAAGCCACGACCAAAGCCACCACCAAGGCGGCCCCGGCCGCGAAGAAGAAAAAGACTGCATGAGCACTGAAGCCTCCCAGACGCCCGCGCCCAACCCCATCTTCATTACGCCGATGGATGTGCGCTGGCAGGATCTGGACGCGTACAACCACGTGAACAACGCGAACTACCTGGTGTACCTGCAGGAAGCCCGCCTGAAGTGGCTCATGAACCTGCCGGATCCGTGGTACGCCCCGGAAGCCGCGCCGGTGATGGCGCACAGCGAGATCAACTACCGCCTGCCGATCGAATGGCCGGCCGATATCCAGATCGAGCTGTATGTGAACCGCGTAGGCAGCAGCTCCATGACCGTTGGCCACCGCATCGTCGATAGCCAGGATGCCACCCGCATCCACGCGGATGGCAGCGTCACCATGGTATGGATCGATACGAAGACCGGCCGGCCCGTCGCCCTGCCCCAGGCAATCCGCGACGCCGCCAAGGGCTAAGCGACCCTGTACGAGCGCGCTTGCGCGCTCGTACAGAAGGCGGGCGCCTTCGTAACGCATGGCATTCATCTGCTCCCGGTATGATCCATCGGCGATCTACACGGAGAGAGACCCATGCGCCGCACCCTCGTACTGGCTATTGCCTGCGCCGTCGCCCTGCCCGCGTTCGCGGCCGATGAGCGTACCGCCCTCACCCTCTACCGCGCCGACAGCGACCAGCTGTTTCAAACAACCGGCGATGCCCTCTCCAGCGATGGCTATGCCGTGGTGCACGAGCGCCGCGCGTTCGACCTGAAGGGCGGCACCCAGGATCTTTCCATCGGCGGCCTGCCCGCTGCGCTCGATGCCGAGGCGCTCACCCTGCGCTTCCCCGGCAAGGGCACCCGCGTGCTTTCGCAGCGGCTACTGCTGGGCCAGGGCTTCGACGGCGCGGTGGCCGGCCTGGTCGGGCAGAAGGTCCAGGTCGTGGGTAACGGCGGGCAGGACATCGCGAATGGGACCCTGGTACAGGCCGGCAGCCCCATGGTGCTCCGTGATGCCACGGGCCAATTCACCCTGGTGCGCGATTACGCGGCGCTGCGGGTGGCAGGTGTCGACAACGTGGCCCGTGGCTCCACCCTGCAGGTGCGCATCGACGGCAGCGCTACAGGCAACAGCACCGCGCAGCTGGATTACCCAACGTCCGGCCTCGGCTGGCGCGGTGCCTACGTCGCCACGCTCGCGAGCGGCAGCGCCTGTTCCATGGCATTCGATGCCAACGCAAGCATCGCCAACCGCAGTGGCCGTGACTGGAAGGATGTCGCGCTCAAGCTGGTGGCCGGCGATGCGCGGCGCGCCAAGGCACCTCCCGCGCAACCGCGGTTCATGTCCCGCGCCGCCCCGGCGCCCGCGGCCATGGGCATAGAGGAAGCCTCGACCAACGCCGTCCCGGCCACCCTGGGCGACCTGCGCACGTACACGCTGCCCAAGCCCATCGACTTGCCCGATGGCAGTGTCACGCAAAGCCCGCTGTACGACACCCGCACCGTGGCTTGCGAACGCCTGGCAACGTACGAAACGGGCCAGCGCTTCTACGGCGGCGAGCCCACTGTGCAGCCCGACATGAACCTCGCACCCAGCGATGGCACGCCGATCAACGCCAGTCTGAAATTCAAGGCGTTCGATAGCCTGCCAGCGGGTTACGTGCGCGTCATGACCGGTGACCGCGACGGTAATGCCGAACTGCTGGCGGAAGGCGCACTCCGCGATACGCCGAAGAACGAAGACGCCACGATCGACCTGGGCAACGCGTTCGATCTGCGCGCGAAACGCGAGCGCACGTCGTTCAACGTGGCGGGCAAGCAGATCGACGAAGGCACGCGCCTGAGCTTCACCAATGCGGGCGATGGCACGCGCACGATTACGGTGCGCGAGCGCCCGACCCGCTGGCGCGCCTGGCAGCTGGTGTCGTCGTCAATCAAGCCTTCGAAGAACACCGCCGACGTGCTCGAGTTCAAGGTGGATGTCCCGGCCCACGGCAGCGCCACCCTCGATTTCGCCGTACGCTACACCTGGACCGACGCCGACATCCGGCCCCGCTAAACCGACCTGAGGCAAACCCATGCTGGATATTCTTCCCCACGACGGCGACATTCATGAAATCCGGATGGCGCGGCCGCCGGTCAACGCCCTCGATACCGCACTGGTGAACGCCCTGCGCAGCGCTATCCTGGAGGCACCGATCAACGGTGCCCGCGGCATCGTGCTTTCGGGCGCGCAGGGCATGTTCTCGGCGGGCGTGGATGTCCCTGCGCTGCTCCAGCTCGACCGCGCCGGTGTCGAAGGCTTCTGGAACGATTTCTTCGCGCTGTGTGGCGCGATTGCCGCTTCACCGGTGCCGGTCGTCGCAGCGGTGACCGGGCATAGCCCGGCCGGCGGTGCGGTCCTTTCGCTGTTTGCGGACTACCGCGTCATGGCGCACGGCATGTACAAGATCGGCTTGAATGAAGTTCAGGTCGGCCTTTCCGTGCCCGAGCCCATCCAGTTCGCCATGCGCCGCATCGTCGGCGCCTACCGCGCCGAGCGCCTGCTGGTGGCCGGCGCCATGGTGGATGCGGAAGCTGCGCATGCGATCGGCCTGGTCGATGAGCTCGCCACGGTCGAGCAAGTCGTGCAACGCTCGGTCCAGTGGCTTAGCGAGCTCCTGAAATCGCCCCCGCACGCCATGCTGCGCACCCGCGCCATCGCGCGCGCTGACCTGCTTGACGTATGGGGCGACACCAACGGTCTGCTCGATGCCGGCTTCATCGATGATTTCTTCGCCCAGGAAACGCAGGGCGTGCTCAATGCCCTGGTGGCCCGCCTGAAATCGAAGGCCTAAGCCACACCTGTAGGAGCGCGCTCCTACACAGAACAGGGTTACGCGAACGCCCGGTTACATGAAACCGGTGATGCCGGCGACGCCTTGGGCGGCATGCATACGTGCCATCGGCAGGTCCGCCGGGCCAAGGCCACCCAAGGCGTAAACCGGAAGCGAGGCGTTCTCGGCCCACTTTGCGAAGCGCGGCCAGCCCAGCGGGGGTGCATCCCGATGGCTGGCGGTGCTTTCCACGGGCGATAGCGTGGCGAAGTCGCAACCTAGTGCCGATGCGAGCACCAGCTCATCCGGGTCGTGGCACGAGGCGCCCACCAGTTGGCCAAATGGTAACGGGCGCTCACTGAGTTCACGCAGCTGCGCCGCAGAAAGGTGCACACCCGCACCTAGCAGCCGCGCGCCCTCGATATCCCGATTCAACATAAGCCGCGCGCCAAAGCGCTCGACCTCGGGCAACAGGGCTTCTGCGCCCGCTCGCGCCAGTTCGGGTGGCACGCCCGGCAGTCGCCACTGAAGCAAGCGCTCGCCTCGCGCCAGCGCGGCACGTACCAGGGTCGTCGCATGCGCGACCGAGGCCCCCGCCGGCGTGATGGGGTAATGCTCTGGCAGGCGCAACGCCGCGAGGATGGGCCGGTCGGCAGGTGCAAGGAGCGCCGGGTCGATGTCCCACGGCAGCCGCCAATCGATCGCGGCGGCATCCAGTGCTTGCGGCTCCCCTGTCCAGGCCCGGACGACCACGGCTTCGAGCAGCATGCTGCGCTCGCCGTAAGTCCACGGCACCCGGATCAGGTCCTCGAAGGACAGTGGGTCCACCGCGATGCCCAGCTCTTCATCCAGCTCACGCTCAAGGGCGGCCATGGGCGCTTCGCCCGGCTCCACCTTGCCCCCCGGGAATTCCCACATGCCCGCCAGGTGCTTACCGGGCGGGCGTTGGGCGACGAGGATGCGCCCGGCGCCATCGAGCAGGACGCCGGCGAGCACGTGCATCAGACGGCCCTGACGTATTCGACCATATCGAACGGGTGCGCGTGGGTCTTGTCGGCCTTGTGCGACACACGGGAGACCTCGATCCATTCCTTGAAGTCGATGCCCGGGAAGAAGACGTCAGCGCCTTCCACGGCCGCATATACCCAGGTCAGGTACAGCGTGCGGGCATACGGCAAGGCTTCGCGGAACACCTCACCACCACCAATGACCATCAGGCCGGTGTGGCCGCAGCTCGCCTGCGCCTCGGCGATGGAGCGCACCGTGATCTGGCCGGGGTACGGCGCCTCGCCCTTGCGGGTGAGCACGTAGTTCGTGCGGTTCGGCAAGGCACGGCCGATGGATTCGGCGGTCTTGCGGCCCATCAGCACGGATTTGTCGGTGGTCAGGGTCTTGAAGTAACTCAGGTCGTCGGGAAGGTGCCAGGGCAACCCGCCCTGCTTGCCGATGGCAAAGTTTTCGTCGAGCGCGGCAACCAGGTGGACGGCCATGGAACTTCCTTTCGCAAAAAATGGAGGAGCCGGGCACATGGCCCGTACGTGCAAATAGTAGTCCTAGGAATGTGATGGTGGAACAAACATGCGTTTGAAGTTGCGTGGGGGCACGCACCAGCCCGCCCCGGTCCCCGTGCTAAGGCTGTGCGAGCGCATCGTCCAGGCCGCGTGCGCGGATCACCATGCGGCGCGTCTTCAGGTCAATGGTGGTCGCGTACCACGGGTGGGCCGGCGCCTCGCTGCTGGTGTCTTCGAACACCCGCCCATCGGCCTGGCGGCAGCGCAACGTAACAAAGATCGCGCCGTCGGGCAGGGCGATGTCACGCGTACCGCCCCAAGGCACTTCGCCCACGGCAAGCGGGACGCTCGCCTCCGATCCCGTATCGCCCGTATTGACCCGGGCCATGGCATCGAAGCCGCCCACACTGCGTGGGATGAGCGCCAGCGCCAGCGTGTAACGCACGGGCTCGGGATCGGGGCGGAACCAGCCGACGATCGCAGCCCACCACGGTTGCGCGGGATGCGTCGTGAGCGTCATCGGCGCATAACCGAGAGCACGCGAACTGACGGAGGCGCCCAAGGTGCAGAGGAAGCGAAGCTGTTCCGCGCCTGCGTCACGCAGCTCGCATGGCCTCCCCTGCACGGTGAGCTCCGGGCTGTGTGCATCCAGGGCATGGCCGGCGATCACGAGCTCCACGGCCAATGGCTTCGCTGGCGCCACGATGTAGCGCGGGCTGAAGTCGGTGACACGAGGGAAGCGGTAGGTCGCCGCAAGCGTGCTGAGCAGCGCATCGGCCTGGCCGAGCATGGCGGCTGCCTTCTTGCGCGGATAGCGCTCGCTGCGGCGCATGTCATCAGCCGCATTGAGCGTACCGTTCAAAAACGACTGCTGGACATCGTTTAGATCACCCACGAGCTTACCTTCCGTCGCCGCACCGACCGCCGCGAGTTGCGGCACCAGCAACTCCGCGTTCTGGCGGGCAATGAATGCGCCGACGCCGAATTGGCCGCCCGCATCGCGGATGATTTCCGTCGCCGCGCTGTGCGTTTCTTCAAGTACGGATGCGACGGTACGCGGCCCCGGCGTATCGGCATCGCCGGCATACGCCATCGATGCACACGCCAGAACGCCCCACCCAAGGCAACGCTTGTCCATGACACCTCCCCAACCGTCCCATCCTGGCCGGTAGGATCACTCTCCGCCGCTGCCGTGCACGACGCAAGCGTGCCCACGTGAAGGCGGTGGTGCGAATACGGAAGGCGATGTGTAACTGGCCGCGAGAATGGGTTAATCAGTCCTTGGCCAGGCGTACGTGCAATTCGTCCACGACATGCCGTGCACGGCGGGGTAATTCCCACTCGGCCCGGTGGATCAACCATAGCGTTTCAACGATAGCCCGGTCAGCATCGAGCACGCGGATCGCCTCCTGTCGCGCGAATGCCCGCCTCGCGTGCCGTGGCAAAACGCTGAAACCCAACCCCCTGGCGACGGGTTCCAGGATAAGCGCGATCTGATTGGTGAACCCCGTAACCGGTACCTCACCCAGGCGTTTACCGGGAAAACGGCGGGCCAGGAGGCGAGTCGCCATGGATTGGCCATCCGGATGGTCGATGAAGCCCAAGCGGAGCAGATCCTCCCAATCACTCACCTCCGCATCCGCCGGAATGACCAGCTCGAGGGCTTCCTCGCAGAAACGCTCGATGGCCAGCCGCTCGTCATCGGGGCGGCGCGACACGATGCCGATATCGAACCGGTTATCGAGCACCGCCTGGAGCACATCTTCTTCGGGGGCGAAACGGTGGCGCACCACCAGCCCTGGCGTTTCCCGCTGGATATCCAGCAACTTCGGGTAGGTCGACAGGCCGACGCTGCCCGGGGTGATGATCGACACCACGCCATCGAGCGCATCCGCATTGGACAGGCGCGAGGCCAGGCAACGTTCGGCCCGCGCCACTTCCTCACCATAGGCCAGCAGCGCGTGCCCCGCTGGCGTCAGCTCCACGCCGCGTGGCCGCCGGATCAACAAGGGGCCAAGCTGGGCTTCCAGTTGACGGATGTGCTGGCTCACCGCTGCCTGGGTCAGTTCGAGCGTCTCGGCGGCACGGGTAAAGGTGCCCTCCGCAGCAAGAGTGGTGAATGAGCGAAGCCACGCCGGGTTCATCATAACAAACTCTTATAGAAACCATTAGGAAGTCGCGCTTCTTATTATAGTGCTCAGCCCCTATCGTTTGCGTATTACTGTTGCCGTAGGTGCATCAATGTCCGCCCTGTTCACCCCCTTCACCCTGAAGGACGTCACGCTCCGCAATCGCATCGCCATCCCGCCCATGTGCCAGTACCGCGCCGAGGATGGCTTCACCAACGACTGGCACCAGGTGCACTACCCGGCCATCGCCCGCGGCGGCGCCGGTCTGGTCATCGTCGAGGCCACTGGCGTGTCGCCCGATGGCCGTATCACGCCTGCGTGCCTGGGCATTTGGGACGACGCCCATGTCGAGGGGCTTTCGCGCATTGCTGCCTCGATCAAGGCCTCCGGTGCCGTGCCCGGCATCCAGATCGCCCACGCGGGCCGCAAGGCCAGCGCACAGCGCCCATGGGAGGGCGATGACCACATCGATGCCGCCGACCCGAGCGCGTGGGAAACCGTTGGCCCTTCCGCGCTTGCCTATGGCCGTGGCCTGCCCCGCGTTCCGCGTGCCATGACCCTGGATGACATCGCCCGCGTGAAGTCGGATTTCGTGGCCGCCGCGAAGCGCGCCCGTGCTGCCGGTTTCGAATGGCTCGAGCTGCATTTTGCCCACGGCTACCTGGCGCAGAGTTTCTTCTCCGCCCACTCGAACCAGCGCGATGATATTTACGGTGGCAACGCGGAGAACCGCGGCCGCTTCCTGCTGGAGACGCTCGCGGCCGTACGCGCCGTGTGGCCGGAAAACCTGCCGCTCACTGCGCGCTTTGGCGTGCTTGAGTACGACGGCCGCGACGAGGAAACCCTCGCCGAGTCGATCGAACTGGTGCGCAAGATGCACGGCGAGGGCCTCGACATGCTCAACGTCAGTGTCGGCTTCACCATTCCCGAGACGAACATTCCCTGGGGCTCGGCCTTCCTGGGTCCCATCGCCGAACGCGTGCGCCGCGAAGCCGGCCTGCCGGTCGCCTCGTCATGGGGCATTGATGATCCGCACGCCGCAAACCGCGTGATTGCCGACGGCCAGATGGACCTCGTGATGATCGGCCGCGCGCACCTGTCCGATCCGCACTGGCCGTACAAGGCCGCCATGGCACTGGAGGTGCCACGGCCGTCGTGGACACTGCCGCCGTCGTACGCACACTGGCTGGAGCGTTACGCGCCGATGCGCGCCTGACGCAACCGGATACATTGGCACGACGCCGTCATCTGTAGGAGCGCGCTTGCGCGCGATGGGGTTTGCGGCAAGCACCCATCGCGCGCAAGCGCGCTCCTACATCAGGGCGTTCGGAACCTACTCCGGCAGCAGGCCGGCTGCCTGATAGTTCTTGATCATCGCGTCATAAAGCTTGATGTCATTCCGCCCGCGCGCCATGAGTTGCGCGCCGGCCACCGCCGCAAAAATGGCATGTGCGCGCTTCTTAGCATCCTTGGCGGTCACGATGCCCGCTTCGACGAGCGTCTTGCCCAGCCACGCCACATTGACGTCGGTGAACACCTCGACTTCCTTCTTGACCACATCGGGAAGGTCATCGAACTCGGCCGTCATGAAGCTGCACAGGCACATGCGGTTATCGTTGGCGAGCGCCGCACGGAACGTGCCCGGGTACTTCCGCAAGCGCTCCGCGGGATCCGCGAATCGCGCCGTGATCGCTTCCAGCCCCGCAGCGGCATCCTCCCAGTAGCGCCGGGCCACCGCGGTGGCGAGATCCGCCTTGCTCGGGAAATGGTGGTAGAGGCTCGCCGCCTTGATGCCGACATCTTCCGCCAGGCCGCGAAGGTTCAGGCCACCGTAGCCGTGGGCCTGCGCCATCAATGTCGCCGCCTCAAGGATCGTGTCCTTGGAATTCCTGCCTGCCTGACTATCCACGAGCCGTACCCTCGATAAGGTGAACCAGCCCGACGGGCCAGGACATTCACTGACTTCCCCCGAACACAGGGCACCGGCCCCATGCCGGGCCGGGTCGACATGTCCACGTCATTCTCTCAAAAGCCGGAAGCAGGGCCAATTCGCGCGGGTAGAAATCCGTTGACGAGCCGAATTATCGCGCGTATCGTCAGCCCTAACAAACGTTAGGTAGGCGCGCTGCCTGGCCTTGTTGCCTCCCCCCTTCAAACCGAGAGAACCCATGAATTCCGGACTCGTTTACCAGGATGCGACGAAGCTCGCCGACCTGATCCGCACCAAAGAGGTTTCACCCGTGGAAGTCATGCGGGCGCACCTGGACCGTATCGACGCGGCCAATCCGCACCTAAACGCCATCGTCACCGTCGCCGACAGCGCCATGAAAGCGGCAAAGGCCGCTGAAGCGGCCGTGATGGCCGGCGGAAACCTCGGGCCGCTGCACGGCGTTCCCTTCACCGCAAAGGATTCGTTCGACACCGCCGGCGTCCTGACCCAGCTCGGCTCCCCCATATTCAAGGGCCGGGTCCCCGACAGCGATGCGACCAGCGTGGCCCGCATGAAGCAGGCCGGCGCCATTCTCCTCGCCAAAACCAACCTTCCCGAGTTCTCGTACTGGATCGAAAGCGACAACCTGCTTTCCGGCCGCACGCTCAACCCGTGGAACCGGGAACGCACCCCGGGCGGCTCGAGCGGCGGCGAATCTGCCGCGGTCGCCGCGGGCATGTCGCCCATCGGCCTGGCCACCGACGTCGCCATCTCGGTCCGTGGGCCGGCAGCGCTTACCGGCGTTGTCGGATTCAAGCCGACCCATGGCCGCATTCCCATGACCGGGATCTGGCCGCGCGTACCGCGTCGATTCTGGCATGCCGGGCCGATCGCGCGCTCAGTGCGTGACGTCGCCCTGGCCTATTCGCTTCTGGCGGGCCCGGATGGTGCAGACGGCTTCTCGATCAGCCCGCCCACGCTTGATGCAGGGACTGGCCCGGGGCTGGGACGGCCATTGCGCATTGGCTGGTTGGTGGAACCGGGCTTCGGCCTTGTGGACAGCGACGTCGCGGCGACCGTCCAGGCCGCCGCCGATGCCTTGAAGTCGACGGGCATGATCGTCGAACCCGTGCGGCTGCCTGTCCTTGAGGAGATCAATGCCCTGGACCTGCTGTGGAAGCTGCAGGCCATGGAGACGAAGCCTGCATTCAGGGCAGCCACCCAAGGCCACGAGGCACTGATCTACAAGCACGTGCAGGCCGTGTTCGATACCCCCGATACGTCCATCGAGGATTTCGTTCTCGCCGAACAACAGATTGAGTTGATGCGAGACGGCTTTGCGCAGTACTTCCAGCGTTACGACGCCCTGCTCTGCCCCGTCACACCCGTGCCGGCGCACGCCCACGACGCGGCTGAGTTCGTGATCAACGGCCAGGCCGTCTCCTCCCTGCATGTGATGGATGCTACGGCGCCCCTCAGCGTGACCGGCCTGCCGGGGCTCAGCCTTCGCTTTGGCACCAGTCGTGACGGCCTGCCGATCGGCGTGCAGTTGGTCGCACCATGGCTGGCGGAGTCGACGATCCTGCATCTGGGCGCTGTACTGGAGCGGTTGAGCCCGGTGCGCGACCAGCATCCGAGCCTCACGGCCATGGGCATGGCGGCCTGACAAAAATGGTGTAGGAGCGCGCTTGCGCGCTCCTACAGGGGGTGTGCCTTAGTGGATCGGGCGACCCGTGTGGCTAAGGGCCTGCCCATCGCGCTTGTGCCGCGTGGCCATGATTTCCGCGACGATGGCGAGGCCGATCTCGCGACTGGTGTTGGAGCCGATATCGAGGCCGGCCGGCACGCGCAGCGCGGCGGCCGGCACGGCGCTGGCAATGGTTCGGGCGCGACGCTGTGAGCCCAGGGCGCCCAGGTAGAAGGCACCGAAGGCGGCTCCTGCCCGCAGGTAAGCAATATCCAGATCCAGGTTGTGGGTCATGCTGACCAATGCCGTGGAACCATCCAGCCGAACCGTCGCTGCCAGGTTCTCGGGGCGAGCCTCGAGCGCCTGCCATCCGGTCAAGTCCAGCGCCACCTGCGCCAGCCGATAGGCGGATGTATCCACGACGATGCCCCGCCACCCCATGCGCGCCGCCAACGCAGCCAGCTCCACGGCTTCGTGACACGCGCCGGCGACCACGAGCGACACGGGCGCATCAAACGTTTCGATAAGCCGCGTGCCACCGTCCAACCGTTCGCTCTCGACGTTGTCGCACGTGGCGGCAAAACCATCGACGGGCAGCGGTGTACATGTCCGCGTCGGCGGGGCCATCGCGGGCGATGCAGGAAAATGGGTGACGATCTGGAAAGGCTTGCTCGTGGCGAGGATGGCATCCAGTTCGTCGACGAAGGAAGGAACGACGGGCGCCAGTGGCTCGATGGCAACCTCCAGTTCACCGCCACATCCCGCTTCCAGGAGCACGTCCAGCCCCTGCTCGGCGTTATACGCGGCGTATGCCAGTTCGCCGGATGCCATGACCTGCAAGGATCGCTCGACGATCGCCCTTTGAGGACAACCGCCCGCAAGGGGATTCACGATGCTGCCATCGGCGCGCACCAGCATCGCCGCACCCACGCGGCGGAAGGTGGATCCCGACGTATGCACGATGGTGACCAGTGCGGCTCGTTCGCCAGGCGAATCAGCGAGACCCCGCCATGCCAGGGCCAGCCTGCGCAGTTCATCGTATGACTTCATGCAGCCGGGAGCTTATCCAGAAGTTTGTCCAGGGTGACCGGGTAATCGCGCACGCGTACGCCGGTAGCGTTATATACGGCGTTTGCCACGGCGGCGGCAACGCCACACAGCCCGAGTTCGCCGACGCCCTTGGCCTTCATGGGCGAAGACACCGGATCGGTTTCGTCGAGGAAGACGACCTCCTGGTGGGGGATGTCCGCATGGACGGGCACCTCGTAGCCGGCCAGGTCATGATTCACGAAAAAACCCAGTCGCTTATCGACCACCAGTTCCTCCATCAAGGCCGCACCGACGCCCATGGTCATCGCACCGATCACCTGGCTGCGCGCCGATTTGGGATTGAGGATACGCCCTGCCGCGCAGACCGCCAGCATACGGCGAACCCGGATCTCGCCGGTGGCGGCATCCACCCCCACTTCGACGAAATGGGCGCCAAACGTCGATTGCTGGAACTTCTTCGCCAGGTCGCCGTACTCCATGCTGTCTTCGGCAACGAGCTCACCGCCAGCCGCGGCTTCCGCGATGGCCTTGCTCTTGCCAGCGGCCGTCACTTTGCCATCCTCGAACACGACGGTGGCCGGATCCATGCCCAACGCGCCAGCGATCGCCTCGCGAAGCTTCACGCAGGCCGCGTAGACACCCGCCGTCGAGCTGTTGCCTCCCCATTGCCCGCCCGACCCGGCCGATACCGGGAACGAGGAGTCACCGAGCAACACGGTGACCTGCCCGATCGGCAGGCCGAGCATTTCAGCGGCGGTCTGCGCGATGACGGTGTAGCTGCCCGTGCCGATGTCGGTCATGTCGGTTTCAACGGTCGCCCGGCCATCCTTGCCGAGACGTACACGGGCCCCCGACTTCATGACGAGATTGTTCCGGAATGCCGATGCCACGCCCATGCCGAGTAGCCAGCGCCCGTCGCGCCGAGCCCCCGGCGTGGCGGAACGCTGGTTCCAACCGAACCGTTCCGCACCGGTGCGCATACACTGCACGAAGTTGCGTTGTGAGAATGGCCGGTTGGGCTTTTCGGGGTCGACCTGGGTGTCGTTGAGCACGCGGAAATCCACGGGGTCCAGCTTGAGCTTCTCGGCCATCTCGTCCATGGCGATTTCCAGTGCCATCAAGCCTGACGCCTCGCCGGGCGCGCGCATGGCGTTACCTTCGGGCAGATCCAGGGTGGCCAGCCGGGTTGCCGTCATGCGATTTGCGCCGGCGTAAAGAAGGCGCGTCTGCTGCACGGCCGTTTCCGGCCCACCGCCCCGCAGGTCACCCGACCACCCCTCGTGCCCGATGGCCGTGATCTTGCCGTCTGGCGTGGCCCCTATGCGGATGCGCTGGATCGTTGCGGGCCGGTGCGTGGTGTTGTTGAACATGACGGGTCGCGGCAGCGCCACGGCCACCGGTCGATTCGCGGCCCTGGCACCCAGCGCCGCGAGAATCGCATCCGCCCGGACAAACAGCTTTCCGCCGAAACCACCGCCGATGTAGGGCGATATGAGGCGAACGTTATCGGGCGAAAGGCCCAGGGTCGTCGCCACGTCGCCTTTGCCCCAGTGGATCATCTGGTTGGAGGTCCAGATCGTGAGCTTGCCGCCGTCCCAGGCAGCGATGGAGGCGTGCGGCTCCATCATGGCGTGGGAATGGTCGGGCGTCGTGTACGTGGCATCGAGCTTCACGGGTGCCGCGGCAAAAGCACCGGAAAAATCACCCACGGCAGTATCGGGTTGGCCATCATCAGGTTTGACCGCTGCGGCCTTCGCGGCGGCGAGATCGAAGGCGCCGGGGGTACGGGCGTAATCGACGCGGACCAGCGCCGCGGCCGAGCGCGCCTGCTCGAAGGTCTCTGCGACGACCACGGCAAGGGCCTGGTGGTAGTGCTGCACGTCGGGCCCACCCAACAGCATGGCCGTGTTGTATTTGCCCTTGGTGAGCTTGCCCGCCTCTTTGGCAGTCACGATGGCCAGCACACCGGGCGCCACTTTGGCGCGCGACGTATCGATCGATACGACGCGGCCCTTGCCGATCGTGGCAGGCACGATGTACCCGTATGCGTGCGCGGGTACGGCATCGTGCTGCTCGTACGCATAGTGGGCAGTGCCCGTGGTTTTCAGCGGACCATCGATACGGTCATGGGGCTGGCCGACCACCTTGAGGCGGTCGATGGGATTGACGGTGGCAGGCGTGTCGAATTTCATGCGCCCGTCCTCGCTTCGGCCAGCACCGCACCGAGCGTGCGTTCCACCAGGGTTACCTTCATGGCGTTCTGCGGTGTCGTGCGGGCATTTGCCAACAATGTCGATGCACGGCCTTCGCCCCCTCCTGCAAGTGCGCATCCGCGGCCCCTGATCGCCAGGGCATGGGAGCCACGCCGCCGAGGGCAACGCACCCGCTGCCGTCTTTCTGGACCACCGCCGCGACCGACACGAGCGCGAACGCATAGGACGCCCGATCGCGCACCTTGTGATAGATGTGGGTGCCACCCAATGGCTTCGGCAGCGTAACGGCTGTAATCAGCTCAGCCGGCGCAAGTACGTTCTCAATGTGCGGCGTCGAGCCGGGGAGCTTATAGAACTCGGCAAGGGGAATCCTCCGCACCTGCCCGCCGGGCTGCACTGTCTCCACCGTGGCATCCAGCGCCCGCATGGCGACGGCCATGTCGCTCGGGTGCACCGCAATGCAGGCGTTACTCACACCCACGATCGCGTGCGATCGGCTGAAGCCTCCAAGTGCCGCGCATCCGCTGCCGGGAAGCCGCTTGTTACACGCCTGGTGCGTGTCATAGAAGTACGGGCAACGCGCGCGCTGCAGCAGGTTGCCCGCCGTCGTGGCCTTGTTGCGCAGTTGACCGGACGCGCCCGCGACAAGGGCGCGCGTCAGCAGAGCGTAATCCCGCCGCACTCGACGGTCCGCCGCAAGGTCGGTGTTTCGTACGAGGGCGCCAATACGAAGGCCACCCTCCTGCGTCGCCTCGATCGCATCCAGGCCCAGGCCGTTGATGTCCACGAGGTGCTCGGGCGCCTCGACTTCGATTTTCATGAGATCGAGCAGGTTGGTGCCGCCGGCGATAAACTTTGCCTTGCGCCCGTTTGCCACAGCCGCGGCGGCCTGCGCCGGGCTCGTGGCGCGCTCGTAGGTAAAGGGCTTCATACCTGGCTCCCCGCGTATTCACTCACGGCCTCAACAATGTTCGAGTACGCGCCGCAGCGACAGATGTTTCCGCTCATGCGTTCGCGCAATTCGAGGGTGCTGAAGGCGGCCTTTGCCGTGATGTCGGCCGTGGCGTGGCTCGGTACATCCCGGTGGATCTCATCCAATGCGCCCACGGCACTGCAGATTTGCCCCGGCGTGCAATAACCGCATTGGTAGCCATCGTGCTTTACGAAGGCGGCCTGCAACGGATGCAGCTTCTCCGGCGTGCCCAGGCCCTCGATGGTGGTGACCTTCGATCCCTGGTGCATGACCGCCAGGGTCAGGCAGCTGTTGATCCGCCGCCCGTCGACCAGCACCGTGCAGGCCCCGCATTGACCGTGGTCACAACCCTTCTTGGTGCCGGTAAGGTGCATGTGCTCGCGCAAGGCGTCGAGCAGCGTGGTCCGGGTATCGAGCGAAAGCGTGGTCTGCTTGCCATTGACCTCAAGGGCGACCTGCTGCATGACCGGTGCCCTGCCTCCATCAGGGACAGTGGCCCTGGCGACGAGCGGGGGCGTGGCAGCCACCGTCGCTGACACGGCCGTCAGCTTGAGAAAGCCACGACGAGAGATAGTCAGGGGATCATGTGTATCCAAGGCGTCGCCCTCATGCCGGTGGGTCTGGGGTGTGTCACGCCCGATCATGCTACCGCCTGCCGCGTTGCCGCACTGTCATGAAATCCCGCACGATGCGTTGAAGTTCCCTGGTCATTTCACGCCGTGCTGACATGCCAGCCCGCTTCATCGATACTCCCCCAAGGCCCCAACCCTTCCGAGCAAGGAACATGGCGATGAAGCTGCGCCCTACCCTGCTATCCCTCGCGGCCGCCGTCGTGGCGCTGCCGGTGATGGCGAAGGACATCACGCTACTGAATGTCTCGTACGACCCTACCCGCGAGCTTTACAAGGGTATCAACACCGCCTTTGCCGCCGACTGGAAAGCAAAGCATGGCGATAGCGTCACCATCCAGATGTCGCACGGTGGCTCTGGCAAGCAGGCCCGTGCCGTTGTGGACGGATTGCCTGCTGATGTCGTGACCCTGGCGCTGGCCTACGACATCGATGCCGTGGCCGACCGGGGGCTGCTCGGCAAGGACTGGCAATCACGCCTGCCTGATAACGCCTCTCCCTACACCTCCACCATCGTCTTCCTTGTACGCAAGGGCAACCCGAAGGCCATCCACGACTGGGGTGACCTGGTCAAGAATGGCGTCCAGGTCATCACGCCCAACCCGAAGACATCAGGCGGCGCGCGCTGGAATTTCCTCGCGGCGTGGGGCTACGCCCTAAAGCAGCCCGGCGGTAATGACGATACGGCCAAAGCCTACGTAAAAACGCTGTTCCAGCATGTCCCCGTCCTGGATACCGGCGCACGCGGGGCAACCAACACCTTCGCCCAGCGCGGTATCGGCGATGTGCTTGTCGCGTGGGAAAACGAAGCGCTGCTCGCCAAGCAGGGCCCGGGTGGCGACCAGTTTGAGATCGTCATTCCCTCGGTGACGATCGTCGCCGAACCGCCTGTCGCCGTTGTCGACAAGAATGCGGCGGCCCACGGAACGCGCGATGTCGCCGATGCGTATCTGAAATTCCTGTACTCGCCACAGGCGCAGGATATCGAGGCGCGCAACTTCTACCGGCCACGCTCGGCCGACGTGGCGGCGAAGTATGCCGCGCAGTTCCCCAAGGTGAACACGTTCACCCTCAACGACGTATTCGGTGACTGGCGCAAGGCACAGGCGAAGTTCTTTGCCGAAGGCGCCCTCTTCGACCAGATCGGGCCGGGCAACTGAGTATGCGGCGGCGTGTATTGCCCGGCTTCGGGTTGAGCCTTGGCTATGCCGTCGCCTACCTGGGGCTGATTGTCCTTCTGCCGTTGGCCGCGTTGGCGTGGAAGGCATCGGATGTCGGGTTCAGTGGCATCCTGCGTCTGCTCTCGTCACCACGCACGCAGGCGGCGTTGAAGCTCAGCTTCGGCGGCGCGCTGGTCGCTGCTTGCGTCAACGTGGTCGTTGGGCTGGCCGTGACGTGGGCGCTGGTGCGTTACCGCTTCCCCGGGCGCCGCGTGCTCGATGCGCTCATCGACCTGCCGTTCGCCCTGCCCACCGCCGTTGCGGGTATCGCGCTGACGGCGATCTACGCGCCCAACGGCTGGCTGGGTCGCTGGCTGGTGCCGCTCGGCATCCAGGTGGCGTATACGCCACTTGGCGTGCTGGTGGCCATGGTGTTTGTCGGCTTCCCTTTCGTGGTACGCACGCTACAGCCCGTGCTGCAATCGCTGGAACAGGAAGTGGAGGACGCGGCGGAAAGCCTGGGAGCCACCGCGGCGCAGACTTTTCTTCGGGTGATCCTGCCTACGCTCTTGCCTACATTGCTTACGGGCTTTGCACTCGCGCTGGCACGCGCCGTGGGTGAATACGGCTCGGTGATCTTCATCGCCGGAAACATTCCCCTGCGCTCGGAGATTGCACCCCTGCTGATCGTGCAGAAGCTGGAAGAGTTCGATTACGCCGGTGCGTCGGCACTCGGCATCGTGATGCTCCTGTTCTCGCTGGCCTTGCTGGTGCTGGTGTCTGTCGTACAGCGGTGGACCCGGCGCTGGGCGGAGGCAGCGGCGTGAAAGCACGTATCGACAAGCGCCGCGCCGGGCTCGTCAGGCGGCTGGGCCGCGGGCTCATCATCCTGCTGGCCAGCCTGTTCCTGTGCCTGTTCCTGGTGGTGCCACTGGCATCCGTATTCGTCGAGGCGCTTCGCCAGGGCGCGCATGCTTTCCTTGATAGCCTGGACCAGGCAGAAGCCATCGCCGCCATCCGCCTTACCTTGCTGGTCGCGGTGATCAGCGTGCCGCTCAACGTCGTCTTCGGCATCGCGGCGGCATGGGCGATGACCCGTTTCGAGTTCCGCGGCAAGGCCCTGCTCGGTGCGTTTATCGATTTGCCGCTATCGGTTTCGCCGGTGGTCTCGGGCCTGCTGTTCGTCCTCATGTTCGGCGCACAAGGCTGGTTCGGGCCGTGGTTCGCGGCGCATGACATCCAGGTCATCTTTGCCGTGCCCGGCCTGATCCTCGCCACCATATTCATCACACTACCGTTCGTCGCACGCGAGCTCATCCCCCTGATGCAGGCCCAGGGCAGCGAGGAAGAGGAAGCGGCCCGCGTGCTCGGCGCCAGCGGCCTACAGACGTTTTTCCGGGTCACGCTGCCGAATATCCGCTGGGCGCTGTTGTATGGCGTGCTGCTGTGTAACGCGCGTGCCATGGGTGAATTCGGCGCCGTGTCCGTCGTCTCCGGTCATATCCGTGGCCTGACGACCACCATGCCGCTCGAAGTCGAGATGCGCTACAACGAGTACAACTACGTCGGCGCCTTCGCCATCGCCAGCCTGCTCGCCTTGCTGGCCCTGGTCACCCTGGCGGTGAAATCCTTCCTGGAATGGCGCTACCACAACGACATGGACGCTACGGCGCCACGGCGCCGCTGAGAACTGCTGATGACACTTGCCTTGCAACGGCTTACCCGCCAGTTCAATGACCTCGCCGCCCTGGACGATGTCAGCCTTGATATTGCCGATGGCGAGTTCCTTGCGCTGGTCGGACCATCGGGCTCGGGCAAGACGACGCTGCTGCGTATCCTCGCCGGACTCGATTACCCCGATTCGGGAACCGTCACCCAGAACGGACAGGATTTCCTCGCTGCTTCGGCGCGCGAGCGCAACGTCGGGCTGGTTTTCCAGCACTACGCGTTGTTCCGCCACCTGACCGTACGTGAGAACGTGGCGTTCGGCCTGCGCGTACGGCCCCGGCGACGCAGGCCGTCGCGAAGCGATATTCGCGCACGGGTCGACACCCTGCTGAAGCGCGTGCAGTTGGGTGAACTGGGTGACCGCTACCCTAGCCAGCTTTCGGGTGGCCAGCGCCAGCGTGTCGCGCTTGCCCGCGCATTGGCTATCGAACCGGATGTATTACTGCTGGATGAGCCCTTCGGCGCGCTCGATGCGCAGGTGCGCACGGCACTCCGCCGCTGGCTGCGCGAACTGCATGAGGACATGGGACTCACGACCGTGTTCGTGACCCACGACCAGGAAGAAGCGCTGGAGCTTGCCGACCGGCTTGTTGTCATGAACAAGGGCCGCATCGAACAGGTCGGGCCGCCGCATGCGATCTACCAGGATCCGGCGACACCGTTCGTCTGTGAGTTCATCGGGCGCACCAACCGCATTCCGCTCTTGCGCCACGATGGCATGTGGGTCGCCGGCGGCTGGTCCACGCCAGCGGCCACATCACACGGCAGGTTCAAGCGCGCCGTGGCCTATGTGCGGCCCGAGCACCTGTCACTGTCGCCCCCTGCCGACGCGCCCGCCTGGGAAGCACGCCTGCGCCATGTGTATCTCGCAGGCAGCGTGGCCCACCTGGATATCCATGTGGCCGAGATCGACCAGACGCTTGAAGTGGATGTAGCCAGCGAAGACCTCGGCCGCCTTTCGCTGCAACCCGGTGCCGTGCTGCGCATCGCACCCACGGCGCTGGTGGCCTTCCCGCTGGATGACCTTACCGCGCCGCAGCCAATCGCCAGCGAACGCTGGGTGCTACGCAACTAACCTGTAGGAGCGTGCTTGCACGCGATGGGCCCGCGCAATCCGCACCGTCTGTTTTACGAGACGGTTGGCGCCTCGCGGCAACTTCGGACAAGTGGCGTCGACGTGACCGTTTGGCTAGCGGCGATCAGCCTGGTCCCATGCCCAGCGCGCATGCGCCCTCCCTACACGCTCCACCCCCGCCTGCGTCATGGCGGCCACGGCCTCAAGGGAAAGGCCCAACTGCTTGTAATCCACGCTATCGGCTTCGTGAACCAGATCAGCCAATGTGCTCGTGACGCCACGCGCGTATTGGAGCCAGAGTGTGGCTTCGTTCAACAGCTCATGGACGGTGGGTTCGTTCTCGATGGCAGCGCCTGCGTTAAGGGGCGCCAGGTTCTCTTCAGATGCATTCATTCGCTTTCTCCCTGCAGCCGCCGCCACGCGTTCTAACGTGGCACGACAGTCAATACGACCTGCCATGCCACGGACCATAGGATCGCGGGTTCAC
Organism: Luteibacter aegosomatissinici; assembly: GCF_023078495.1. Classification (NCBI taxonomy): domain Bacteria; kingdom Pseudomonadati; phylum Pseudomonadota; class Gammaproteobacteria; order Lysobacterales; family Rhodanobacteraceae; genus Luteibacter; species Luteibacter aegosomatissinici. The sequence goes on from NZ_CP095742.1 coordinate 3,628,758, forward strand.
CGGCGGCCCGTGTCCGGGCGCCAGGCGGCTTGATTGATGAAGTGGTTTGCAGCGACAACTGCCCGTGAGGCTTGCCAGGCGCGATGCCTGCCTCATTCGATCAAGAATTGCCTCAAAAACGGCTGTCGCAGCGGTTCTTCAACCGCGCCTGCGGCTTATGCAGGCGGCCCGTTAACCGATGAGATGCCGCCGGGGGGATCCGGCGGGCGGGCGTGTGCCGTATGATCAACAACAGCCATGATTAACTTCCTTTCAGTTAGTTATGGTTAGCGGGTCAGGTGTGTTCCAGCACACCTGGCTCGCGACTTCACCGCCATGCGGTGCGTCGCCTCGGACCTTGCGACCGGCGAGGCGACAAACAGACCCTAGCAAAAGCATTTCGCCTTGTCTGTAGGCGTTAGCCACCATGATTGAAGGCACATCGCTGCGGGTACGCGAACACGCGATGTAGGGTTGTGGCGAGCGCGCTCCTACACCTGGTTGATCTCGTCATGCGAGGCATTCATGCGGATGTTTCATAGGACCATCCCTGTTGACGGGCTTAATTCTCAAGCCCTGTGCTGCTAAAACGTGAATCCCTGACACCGAAACGCCGGACTTCGAACCAACGGCGAGACTACGCATGAATCCACTGATCCAAACGATGCATTCGGCTCTCGAGGCCACCGACCCCGATTTGGCGCAGATTGTGATGCGCGTCGCCGAAGATATCGATGCTTCATCACACATGGACGCAACGGCGCAGTTCGTCGTGCAATCAGGCGCCATGGTGGCGATCGGCAGCATGCGCCAGCTTACCCTTCTACTGGACGCTGCCCTTGCCGCCGGCCTTGAGGCGGCGACATTCAAGGAGGTGATTTACCAGGCCGTGCCTTACGCTGGCATGGGCAAGGCACTGGAAGCGCTCGATATACTGAATAGCTTCCTCGCCCGGAACAGCCTGCCGATGCGGCACGAAGGCTACGCGACCGTTACGACGTCTGATCGACACGCGAAGGGCATCGCCCTGCAGAAGGACATCGTGGGCGCTGAGACCATCGACACGATGTACGCCACTGCGCCGGCGGATCTGCTCCACATCCAGAAGCTTCTCTCCGCGAATTGTTTCGGCGACCATGTTGCCCGCGTGGGCCTGAGTGTGCCCACACGCGAACTGCTCACGCTCGCCATCCTCGCCTCGCTTGGTGGCTGTGAACCGCAACTCAAGGCACATGTCGCGGCGAACGCGCGTGCAGGCAACGGCCGCGCCGTGCTGATCGATGTGATGACCCACCTGCTGCCACTCATCGGCTACCCGCGGACGTTGAACGCGCTGCGCATCATCGGTGAAGTGCTGCCGCCTGAACCCAATTCGCCCGCTACGTCCTGATTTGCCCGGTTCGGCGGTGACCCGGCTGGAAAGCATGGCCGACAAATTACCTGCATGCCCCCCGGTAGGAGCGCGCTTGCGCGCGATGCAATGGTTCGGCAAGCCCCGATCGCGTGCAAGCACGCTCCTACAGGGCCCGCGCTGCGTTAGACGGCAACAGGCGCCTTGATCGCCGGGTGCGGATCGTAATCCACGATCGACACATCCTCGAAGCGGAAGCCGAAGATGTTCTTCACTTCCGGATTCAACACCAGCTTCGGTAGCGCACGCGGTTCGCGGGCGAGCTGCTTCTGCGCCTGCTCGATATGGTTCGAATACAGGTGCGCATCGCCCAGCGTGTGGACGAAGTCGCCGACCTCCAGCCCGGTGACCTGGGCGATCATGTGGGTCAGCAGTGCGTAGCTGGCGATGTTGAACGGGATGCCGAGGAAGATATCGCCCGAGCGCTGGTACAGCTGGCACGAGAGCTTTCCGTTCGCCACGTAGAACTGGAACATGGTGTGGCACGGCATCAGCGCCATCTTCGGCAGCTCGCCCACGTTCCAGGCGGAAACGATGAGGCGGCGCGAATCCGGGTTGCGCTTAATCTCTTCCACCACCCAGGCGATCTGGTCGACCACCTTGCCATCGGCCGTGGGCCACGCACGCCACTGGCGGCCGTACACCGGACCGAGGTCGCCGTTGGCATCGGCCCACTCATCCCAGATGCTGACGCCGTTTTCCTTCAGGTAAGCGATGTTCGTATCGCCCTGCAGGAACCAGATCAGCTCGTGGATGATCGAGCGCAGGTGCAGCTTCTTGGTGGTGACGAGCGGGAAACCCTTCGCCAGGTCGTAGCGCATCTGCCAGCCGAACACGCTGCGCGTGCCGGTACCGGTGCGGTCGGCCTTATCGGCGCCGTGCTCAAGGACGTGGCGGAGCAGTTCGAGATAGGGCTGCATGGCGAAGGACGATATCACGTAGCGGTAGCGGTGGGCGCTGCGACCGGCGCGTAGGGCGCGCGGCGCGACATCAGCAGCCAGAGGATGCCCAGGGCGATCAGCGGCAGCGAAAGGATCTGGCCCATGGTGACCCAGCCAAAGGCCAGGTAACCCAGCTGCGCATCGGGCACGCGCACGAATTCGATGGTGAAGCGGAACACGCCGTAAAGCAGCGCGAACAGGCCGGATACCGCGTAGCGCGGGCGCGGTTTCATCGAGAACACCCACAGCACGGTGAACATCACCACGCCTTCCAGGGTGAACTCATACAGGGGGTTCGGGTGGCGCGGCAGCATATCCGGCGCGTGCGGGAAGATCATGCCGATGGGCAGATCGGTAGGCTTGCCCCACAGTTCGCCATTGATGAAGTTGCCCAGGCGGCCAAGGCCGAGGCCGAGCGGCACCAGTGGCGCCACGAAATCCATGGTGTCGAAGAACTTGACGCCGTTGCGCCGTGACCACCACAGGCCGGCCACCAGCACACCCAGCAGGCCGCCGTGGAACGACATGCCGCCATCCCACACGCGGAAGATGGCCAGCGGGTCGGTCCAGATCCAGTTGATGGCGGTATAGAACAGCATGTAGCCGATACGGCCGCCCAGCACCACGCCCATCATGGCGTAGAACATCAGGTCGCTGAACCGGTCGGAGTTCACCGGCAGGCGCCCCTGGCGGCGGCGGTATTCACCCAGCGCCCAGCCACCCAGGAACCCCCCGAGGTACATCAAACCGTACCAGTGGACCTGCACCGGGCCAACGTGGAAGGCAACGGGTTCGAAGTGGACGACAAACGGAGAGGCCATGGAGGGGCACGCAAAGGGGCGATCCCCAAGTGTACCGCCCCGGCTTGCGGCATGCCGCCTTGTGAAGACGGCGCAGGTGAGCTATAGAGCCATCCGGACCGCCGTCCGGGGGGATGGCGGCAAGGGAGCTTTTCCAGGGGAGTACCAAGATGATGAACCGCCTTGCCCGGCCGTTGCTGGCCGCGCTGTGCCTGGCCGGCTGCGCCAGTGCCGCCACCGCCACGGACCTGATCCCGACCGCCGATTTCGCCCGGCACGCACCGATCACCGATCCGCTGCTCTCGCCCGATGGTCAGCACGTGTCCGTGGCCTACCACGATCCGGACGGAAAAACGCACGGCCTGGCGATTTTTGCGATCACGGATATGAGCAAGCCGATCACCCTGATCCGCATGCCGCCCTATGAACTGCCGGCGGATGTCATGTGGACCAGCAATACGCGCCTCGTGGTCGCCCGCGGCAAGATCGATGGCTCCATCGGCAACAAGACGTACACGGGCGAGCTGATGGCCGTGGATATCGACGGCAAGAACCCGGATTACCTTTATGGCTTCGAAGCTGTCGGCAAGCGCACCGGCACGCGCGCACTGGATCGCGGCTGGGGCTATCTGGATGGCAAACCGCCGCAATCGAACGGGCACTTCTACATGCGCAGCGTCTCCTGGGAAAACCAGGATCGCAGCACCTTGTACGACGTGGACGCGAAGAGCAGCGCACGCCGACAGATGGCCGACATCGGCATTGGCTACATGACCTTCATGGTCGATCCGGAAGGCACGCCGCGCTTCACTTACGGCGTGAATACCGATCACAAGTGGGTGGTGTACCGCCGCGACACCAATGGCGGCTGGGCCAAGGTGGACATGGATAGCGAGCACAAGCGGTTCACGCCGCTCGCGCAGGTCGCCGGCAGCAAGCGCATGTACGCCGAATACAGCCCCAATGGCATCGGTGGCGCGCTGGTGGAGCAGGATGAGGATGGCGGCAACGTCCGCATCATCCGCAAGGATGCGTTCAGCGACGTGTCCTCCACCGGGCTCTGGACGGCGCAGCCGGCACGTCCGTTCGCCACGCGCGCGGAAACCGGCCTGCCGACGGTCACCTATGTCGATCCGCAGGACCCCACCGCCAAGCTGCATATGGCCATCTCGCAGAAATTCCCGGGCTACGCGGTGAATTTCAACTCCTTCAGCGAGGATGGAAGCGAACTGATGTTCACGGTGTGGAGCGACCGTGACCCGGGCCGCGTCATGCTGATCAATACGAAGACCTTCAAGGTCAGCGCCCTGTACACGGTCGCCCCGTGGATCGACCCAGCCAGGATGGCGGAGCGTCGGCCGCTTCACTTCAAGGCGCGTAACGGCGAAGAACTGGAAGCCATCCTAACGTTCCCCAAGGGCAAGCCCGAAACCAACCTGCCCATGGTGCTGATGCCGCACGGAGGCCCCTTCATGGAACAGGATTCGTGGGGCTACGACGATACGGCGCAATTCCTGGCCAGCCGCGGTTACCTGGTGCTGCAGGTGAATTTCCATGGTTCCAGCGGCCGGGGCCACGATTTCAGCGAAGAGGGCTACAAAAAGTGGGGCACCCTGCTCCAGGATGACCTGATCGATGGCGTGAAGTGGGCCATCAATGAGAAGTTTGCCGATGCCTCGCGGGTTTGCGTCTTCGGTGGCAGCTTCGGCGGCTACTCCGCCCTGATGGCGCCGATCCGGGAGCCGGGCATGTTCAAGTGCGCCGTCGGCTACGCCGGGGTCTATGACCTGCCCATGCAGTACGACAAGGGTGATGTGCAGGAAAACAAGCGCGGGCGCGGCTATCTGGAGCTGACCCTGGGCACCGACCAGGCCATGCTCATTGCCAATTCGCCGGCCCGCAATGCCGATAAGCTGAACCTGCCTATCCTGCTGGTGCACGGCGAGGATGACGAGCGCGCCCCGTTCGCCCAGTTCAAGGCCATGAAGGCGGCGCTGGACGCGGCGCACAAGCCGTACGAGACGCTGACCAAGTCGGGCGAAAAGCACGGCTTCGTCAAGCCGGAGAACATCGAGGAGTTCTTCAACAAGATGGCCGCGTTCCTGGACCGTAACATCGGCGATGGCGCAGCGGGCAAGGCGGCCGCTCCCTGACCTGATGGCCACGGGGCAGCCGCCGTGACCCCCGGCGGTTGCCCCTTGCGCCCGCAAGCGTTATGTTCGCGTGATCGCTGGGCCCGGGTGGTGCCTGGTGGGGATCGGGAGGTTGTCGGGGTATGGTCGTCAGTAGTGGGCATAAGCGCCACGTCGCGGCGCGGCGGGCGGTGCTTGCCGTCGCCCTGCTCGGCTGCCTTGCGCCCGGCCACCTGCTCGCCCAGGACGCCAGCTCGCCTGCCGAGATGCTTGCCCCGGTCAATGTGACCGTCACCGGCTCGCGCATCCGCGGCATCGATGTCGAAACCGCCCAGCCCGTCTTCACCATGGACCGTGCCGCCATCCGCGCCACGGGCCTCACGAGCCTGGGCGATATCGTGGCGCGCATGCCCTCGGCCGGCACGCCCGAGGTCACGCCGCAGGACACCCTCTCTTCCAGCAACGACGCGGGCGGCCGTTACGCCAACCTGCGTAACCTCGGCGCCGTGCGCACCCTGGTGCTGGTGAATGGCCGCCGCTGGACGACCAGCCTGGGTGGCCTCACGGATCTGTCGACCATCCCGGTGTCGATCGTCGAGCGCATTGAAGTCCTGAAGGATGGCGCCTCCTCGATCTACGGCTCGGATGCCATTGGCGGCGTCGTGAACATCATCACGACCGATCGCTTCGAAGGCGCGTCGGCCGACGTGCTCTATGGCGTGAACGGCAAGGGCGATGGTGCCCAGAAGAATGGCAACTTCACCTGGGGCCGCAGCACCGAGCGCTCATCGATCATCCTGGGCGCCAGCTACGAGGACGGTGATTCGCTGGATGACGACAAGCGAACGCTGACCAGCACGGCCTACGGCCCCCGCCATCCGCTCGATGGTTACAACATGGGCGCCTATGGTGGCGTCGTGGATCCGCGCGCCGCGGGCACCGCGGGCGCCGGCAACTACGCGGCGGATGGCAGTTGGGTACCCAACCGCTATGTGATCAACCACGGCGCGACCGATAGCGCCAACCTGGCGAACTACCATCCGTACGACGTCGACAGCACGGCGGACAAATACAACACCCAGCGCGACATGACCTTCCGCGCGGGCAGCAAGCTGCGCAACCTGTTCGCCACGGGGCGCTACAACGTTACCGACGACATCACCTGGCGCGGCATGGCCAACTATGGTGTGCGCGATACGCGCAGCCAGGCGGCCGGTTACCCGTTGCAAAGCGCCACGGGCCGCGCCGATGGCCTGACGATTGATCCAGGCAACGCGTACAACCCCTTCCCTGGTTACGACACTTCGTTCTTCCGCCGCACGGTGGAAGTGCCGCGCATGGACTGGGCCAAGTCGAAGGTGTTCCATGCCGATACGGGCCTGGAAGGCACGTTCCTGTGGGGCGACCACACCTGGAGCTGGGACGTCACGTATGCCTACTCCGAGGACCGGGCCAGCCGGACCACCAGCGGCAACATCAACCTGGTGAACGCCCGCACGGCGCTGGGCCCAACCACGACGATCGATGGCCAGGTGGCATGCGCGGACGCGGCCGACCGCGCGGCGGGCTGCGTGCCCTGGAATATCCTGGCGGGCCCTGGCGGCACGCCGGATGCGGTATGGAACTACGTGACGTCGACCACCACGGCGCACGAAACCACGCGCACCAACGATGTCATCGCCAACCTCACGGGCGGGCTGTTCGATCTGCCGGCAGGCACGCTGCGTGTCGCTGGCGGCCTGGAGCATCGCAGTGAAAACGGCCGCTACACCCCCGACGCGGCGGATTCGGCGGGCCTGACCACGCAGTTGGCAAGCGATCCGACCGCTGGCGGCTATATCGCCAACGAGGCCTACCTCGAGTTCGATGTGCCGCTCCTCGCCGACCTGCCGTTGGCGCAGGAACTCGCGGTCAATGCCTCGTCGCGCTATTCGCATTACACGGCGTTTGGCGGCCGCACGAATAACAAGTACAGCTTCCGCTGGAAGCCGCTGGACGACCTTTTGCTGCGTGGCACCTACGCGCAGGGTTTCCGTGCCCCCACGGTGTCCGACCTGTACGGTGGCTCGGCGGAGAGCTTCGAGAGCTTCCTCGATCCCTGCGATAGCGCCTTTGGTGCTTCCGCCACGGATGCCGCCGTCCGCTCGCGCTGCGCCGCTGCCGGCGTGCCGGCAAACTACCGCCAGGTGGATCAGTCGGGCGCGCAAATCACCTCGAACACGGGTGGCCAGAACCCTTCAGCATTCCGTACCGGTGCCAATCCGCACCTGAAGCCGGAATCGTCCATCACGCGCACGGCGGGCCTGGTCTACAGCCCCATGTACGTCGATGGGCTCGATGTCACCCTGGATTACTACAAGGTCGACATCCGCGACGTCATCACCCCGGTCCTGGCCGGCGATATCCTCAACTTCTGTTACGTCCGCAACGATCCCACCTACTGCGGGCGCTTCGCGCGTGCGGCAGATGGTCGCATCACCTCGCTCGATGAGAGCCTGGTGAACCTGGGTTCGCTGCGCACCGAGGGCTACGACCTCGGCATGCACTACCGCTTCCCGCAGACGCGCTTCGGCGAATTCACGGTGCTATCCGATAGCACTTACCTGAAGGACTACACGCAGCGCAGCAGCGCCAGCGCCGAGCCGCGCCAGCTCGCCGGCTACATGAATGGCGTGCAGGGGCTGTATCGCGTGCGCTCCAACCTCTCGCTCGACTGGGGCTGGAAGCAGTTCGGCGCGACGTGGACCGTGCGCTACTACTCCGGGCTGAAGGATTCATGCTGGTCCACCACGGTGGAGTGCAACCAGCCGGATACGTTGAACGTGATCAGCGGCGTCACCGGCGTGAGCCGCAAGGGTGGCGTGGCGTTCAACGACCTGCAGTTCCGCTGGGCGACGCCGTGGAACGGCAACGTGCGCGTAGGCATCAACAACGTCTTCGCGCGCAAGGGGCCGTTCTATTACAACGTGGCCAGCGCGGGCGGTGGCAGCCCGCCGTATAACCCGGCGTTTGATATCGACCGGTATTTCTACATCGGCTATCAGCAGCGCTTCTGAGGAATCCGATCGCGCCACCTGAGAACCACTCTCATCTTGCGCACTGTCGCAGTAAGTCACGATATCCGGTTGTTTGTGCACGAAATGCCGCAAATGCTTGCAGTCGCATGACGACGGCGTTATGTTCGTGTTACGTCGCCATTCGCCCAGGGGTTGGCGCGACGTCGGTGTCCCCACGCCGTTTACCTCACACACCCACAACCGAGTGCCGTCCCACGGCGCTACTACAAGCTGTTCAGCCTTGCTGAAAATGCAGGGCCAGGGAGTTTTTGACCTCATGACAAGCACCACCCTGCTCACGCGCTCCCGCGTGTTGAAGCGCACTGCGCTCGTTTCCGCGCTCGGCGCCTGCCTGCTGGCCGGTACCGCCTTCGCGCAGAGCACCGTTGGCGACATCTACGGTACGGCCTCGGCCTCGCAGACCATCCAGATCCAGAACCTCGGCTCGGGCGCGTCGCGCACCGTCACCGCCGATGCAGACGGCCACTACCGCGCCTCGTCGCTGCCGATCGGCAGCTACCGCGTGAACGTGATCGAGAACGGCGCCACCGTTTCGACCCGTGATATCAACGTCGTCGCTGGCCAGTCGGCCCAGCTGAACTTCGCGTCGGCCAATGGCGGCGCCACCAGCGCGCAGGCCCTTGATACCGTGACGGTGTCGGCCAACGCCCTCTCCGCCATCGACGTGGCCTCGGTCGAGTCGCGCACCAGCTTCACCGCCGACAAGCTCGACAAGCTGCCGGTGCCGCGCAACGTCGTCGACGTGGCCGCACTGACCCCGGGTACCGTGAAGGGTGACTCCGCGTTCGGCAACCTGCCGTCGTTCGGTGGCGCCTCGGTCGCCGAGAACAGCTACTACGTCAACGGTTTCAACGTCACCAACCTGTACAACAACCTGTCGTTCTCGGAAGTGCCGTTCCAGGCCATCCAGCAGCTCGACGTGCAGACCGGCGGCTACGGCGCGCAGTACGGTTTCTCGACCGGCGGCGTGACCTCGGTGATCACCAAGCGTGGCACCAACGAATGGAAGGGTGGCGCATCGTGGGTTTACACCCCGGCCTGGGGCCGCGAGCAGCAGCCGACCACCTACACGAAGGACGGTAACCTTTACCGCACCTACCAGAAGAACAGCGATAACGACAACGTGTACTCGGCCTGGCTGGGTGGCGCGCTGATCAAGGACAAGCTGTTCTTCTACGGCATCTTCCAGTCGCACAAGGAAACCACCACCGGTTACCAGGAAGCGACCTCGTCGAAGCCGGCTGAGCGCAACGAGTACAGTGATCCGTTCTATCTCATCAAGATGGACTGGAACATCAATGACTCGAACATCCTCGAATGGACGGGGATGAACAATACCAAGCACACGACCAACCAGTACTACAACCAGGAAATTGGCGCTGACGGCAAGCCGTACACCACCGATTACCTGGGCGACCGCCACGTCAAGACGGGCGGTGCGGTCAACGTGTTCAAGTACACCAGCTACATCACCGATGACCTGACTGCCACCGCGCAGTGGGGCAAGATGAAGTCCAAGAACTCCTCGGACTACACCTCGGCCGATGGCACCGTCACCAAGTACGACGGCAACATCAACAGCCCGAACCAGGGTTGCCCGTACGTGATCGATCGCCGCAGCAGCACGCAGAGCGGCCTGACCGATCCGGTCCACTCGTGCTACCTGGCCAGCACCATCGATCGCTTCAATGGCGAAGACCAGCGTACCGCGTACCGCGTCGACCTCGACTGGAAGGTGGGCGACCACGATCTGTCGGGCGGCTTCTCGCGCGAGAAGTGGAGCTCGGACGCCGGCCAGAGCTACGCCGGTGGCGCGCTGTACTACTACCGCACGAATGCGGCGGGCCAGGACTACGTCTCGGAATACAACTACCGCACCGGTGGTTCGGTTTCGATCGACCAGAAGTCGTGGTACCTGCAGGACAACTGGCAGGTGACCGACAAGTTCCTCGCCTACATCGGCGTGCGCAACGACTCGTTCAACAACAAGAACGGCGCTGCCGAGAACTTCGTCCGCCAGGGCAACATCTGGCAGCCGCGCCTGGGCTTCTCGTACGACGTGTTCGGCGATTCGAGCACCAAGATCTTCGGTACCGCCGGCCGCTACTCGCTGCCGATCGCCGCGAACGTCGCCCTGCGCGCCGCCACGGCGTCGTACTACACGATCCAGAACTTCTCGTACTCGGCCATTGATCCGGTGACCGGCGTGCCGACCCTCGGCGCACCGCTGACCGACAAGTCGATCGTGAACGGCGAGAACGGTTCCACCCCGGATCCGCGCTCGGTCGCCACGAAGGACCTGAAGCCGTACTCGCAGGATGAATTCATCCTGGGTATCCAGCACCGCATCACCAGCGACAACGACTTCCTGAACGACTGGGTGGTCGGCGCCAAGGCAACCTACCGCAAGCTCAACAACGCTATCGACGACACCTGCGACTGGCGTCCGTTCTACGCGTACGGCAAGTCGATCGGCCTGGACATGGACGCCAACGGCGACCAGTTCACCCCGCCGTCCTCGATGCCGGGCTGCTTCATCTACAACCCGGGCAGCAAGGTCTCGGTTGATGTCGACCTGGATGGCAGCGGCGTGCTGCGCAACGTCACCATCCCGGGCAAGGCGTTCGGCGAGAAGGCCAAGCGCACGTACGAAGCCGTCACCCTGTCGGCTGAGAAGGCCACCGATAACTGGTACGTCAATGCGTCGTACACCTGGTCGAAGAACCGTGGCAACACGGAAGGCCTGGTGAAGTCGGATAACGGCCAGGACGATACCGGCACCACCAGCGCGTTCGATTACCCGGAACTGATGGTCGGCGCGACCGGCTACCTGCCGAACGATCGTCGCCACAGCTTCAAGGTGTACGGCGGCTGGCGCATCACCCCGGAATGGCAGGTTGGCGTAAATGGCCTGCTTGAATCCGGTCGTCCGACCAGCTGCTTCGGCGGCGGCGACGAGACCGTGGGCGGTATCCCGAGCTACAACTCGGAGTTCTTCTACTGCGATGGCAAGATCTCGTCGCGCGGCACGGCCAAGCGCCTGCCGTGGAACTGGTCGCTCAGCCCGAACGTCGTCTACACCCCGGCTTACGCCAAGGGCGTGACGGTGCAGCTGGACGTGATCAACCTGTTCAACAACGACAAGAAGACCGCCATCAACGAGATCGGCGAGAACGGTTCGGATTCGAACTACTACGGCACGACGTACCGTGTGCCGACGTACTACCAGACGCCGCGTTACCTGCGCCTGATGGTCCAGTACGACTTCAGCCTGTAATTCATCGCACGCTGGACATGAAAGGGCCGCCCATCGGGCGGCCCTTTTTTATGCTTCTGCACCGCCAGCTGACGTCAGAGCAACAGCGGCTGATCAGGCAGTTCGTTGGTACGCGGCGTGCCATCGGCCGGGAAATGCCGCGCAAGCAGCGCGCCCGCCTCGTTCACGCCGGTGAGCACCGCCTCGCGGAAATGCCCCTTGGCGAACTCATCACGCATGTGCGCCGTGATCGCCTCCCACTCGGCGGCAGCCACCTTCCGCGCAATACCGCGGTCGGCGACGATCTCGATGCGGTGCTCGGCCAGCAGCACGTAAAGCAGCACGCCACAGTTATCTTCGGTATCCCATACGCGCAGGTGGGCGAAAAGCTCCGCGGCGCGATCGCGTGCGGTCACGCCATCGGTGACCGCGGCGAACGGCAGACGTGATTCCACCGCCACGCGTAATTCCCCTCGGTGGGTGGTTTCGCCTGCGGCCACGCTAGCCGCGATGGCGTCAAGGGCGTACTTCGGGAACTGCTTCCCGATCTGGAACCAGGCGCCGAACAGGTTCGCAGCGATGCGTTGCATATCCATCACCAGCTCCCCGACGAACCGCCGCCGCCAAAACTGCCACCGCCGCCACTGAAGCCGCCACCGCCACCACCGCCAAACCCGCCACCACCAAAACCGCCACCGCCGCCGAAACCACCCCAGCCGCCCCAGCCACCGCCGCCGATGGAACGGCCCGCGCCCATGGGGATGGCCATGAGCAGCGCGCCGCCGACCAGGCCGAGTACGCCGAAGAACAGGGAGTTGAGCAGCAGCCAGCCGAGGCCGCCGGCGATGAGGCCGCCGATGGGGGCACGCACGCCGAGCGGCGCACGACCGAGCACACCGCGCAGGAACAGCACGCCGAACAGCAGCGGAATCAGGAAATGCCCGCCCCCATTGCCGCGGCGCTCGTGGCTTTCGTCGGGGTTGACCGGGGGCGGCAACGCTTCGCCCTGGACGATCTGGGTGATCGCGTTCAGGGCCTCGGTGATGCCGCCGTAGTAATCGTTGGCGCGCAGCTTGGGCGCCATGTATTCCCGGATGATTCGGGAGGCGATGGCATCGGGCAGTGCACCTTCCAGCCCGTAACCCACCTCGATACGCACGCGCCGATCGTTCTTCGCCAGAAGCAACAGCACGCCATCATCAGTGCCCTTGCGCCCCACCTTGTTGGTCTCGGCCACGTTGAGCGAATAGCTCTCGAGGTCGTCGGGCTGCGTGGTGGGCACCATCAGCACCACCACCTGGGCGCCCTTGGTCTTCTCCAGGTCCACCAGTCGGGCATCGAGCTGGTTGACCTGTTCGGCGGTGAGCGTGCCCGTCAGGTCGGTGACATGCCGGGTGAGCTTGGGAACGGCCGCCGCATCATCGGCCAGTGCCGCCAACGGCGGCACCAGCAACGCAATGGCGAGCAGCAGCCGTGCCGCGATCCGGCGCATCAGTGCGCGGCCGAGGCCGCCGGTGCCGGGGTGCTATTGAAATCGACCGTGGGCGCGGTGGAGATGGCCTTCTCGTTCTCAACGCTGAAGTTCGGCTTCACCTGATAACCCATGACCTTGGCCGTGAGGTTGTTCGGGAACGAACGGATCAGCGTGTTGTACGACTGCACGGCATCGACGTAGCGCTTGCGGGCGACGGTGATGCGGTTCTCCGTGCCCTCGAGCTGGGCCTGCAGGTCGCGGAAGGAGCCATCCGCCTTCAGCTGGGGATAGTTCTCGCTAACAACCAGCAGGCGCGACAGTGCGCCGGAGAGCTGGCCCTGGGCGGCCTGGAACTTGGCGAGGGCTTCCGGATCGTTGGCCTGCTCGGGCGAGAGCTGCACCTGGCCGACCTTGGCGCGAGCGTTGGTCACCTCGGTGAGCACACGTTCTTCGTGCTGGGCGTAGCCCTTGACCGTGTTGACCAGGTTGGGCACGAGATCGGCGCGGCGCTGGTACTGGTTGAGCACCTCGGACCAGGCAGCCTTGACGGCCTCGTCCTCGCGCTGGATCGAGTTGTAACCACAGCCGGACAGGATGCCGGCGAACACGACGAGAGCAAAGGTACGGAGGAGTGTCTTCATGGCGGCGGGTTCCTTGGGTGTGCGGAGCACAACTTACCCCAAAGCGCCGCCGAACGGATTGGCCCATTCGATGTAGGGCCGTGCCAGCACTCGGCCGGTACCCAGGAGGGCGCGGAGAGCCCCCTAAGGCTTCAGAAATACCGGGGAATCAGGATCAACGCCCAGCTGATGCCGACCATGAGCATGAGCAGGAACACCGCGGCGGAGCCCATATCCTTGGCGCGGCCGGCCAGTTCATGGAACTCGGGGCTGACCTTGTCCACGATCGCCTCGATCGCGGAATTCAGCAGCTCGGCGGCCAGCACCAGCACCGGGAAGGTGATGAGGATGATCTTTTCGACCCCACCCTGACCCAGCCACAGCCCCAGGGGGATGACGACGATGGCCAGCGAAAGCTCTGCGCGGAACGAGGCTTCGTACTGGTAGCAGGCTTTCAGGCCCTTCATGGACCATTGGAAAGCCGCATAAATCTCGCGGGGGCCGCGACGGACGTTCGATGCCATGGGATCAGGCCTGCCGCAGGGCGGCCGGACGGGTGGCCCGGGCGGTGAGGTTGTAGGTGCGCTGCGGCATGGGACTGGGCGGCCGGAGGGTTCGGGTTGGCCCCCTATGATGCCACAGGCGGCCTTCGCACGAGCTTACGGCCCCCGGACCCTTGTGGCGTATCGCCGCGCCCCTCTGGCGCTGCAACACAACCCGGCGGACCATTTGTATTACGCTTGACCGGTTGTGGCCCCGTTCAGGGTCATGGCAACGGGAGCGGCCATTCGTGGCCGTTCGCTGTTTCCAATGTGTCCGGAATTTAAATGGCAATCCAGAATCCGCCTGTTTCACAGACCAAGTCGTTCAGCACGGTCTTCCTTATCGAAATGTGGGAGCGCTTCGGCTTCTACGGCATGCAGGTGCTGATGGTCACCTACATGGTCAAGAAGCTTGGCTTCCCCGAAGCCGACTCCAACCTGGTGTGGGGCGCCGCTGCGGCGCTGATCTACGCCACGCCCGCCATCGGCGGCTGGATCGGCGATAAATTCCTCGGTACGCGCCGCACGATGCTGAGCGGTGCCGTCGTGCTGATGATCGGTTATGCCCTGCTGTGGGTGCCTACCGACAACGCGATCTTCCTTTATCTCGCCCTGGGCGTCATCGTCCTAGGCAACGGCCTGTTCAAGCCGAATGCCGGCAACCTCGTGCGCAAGATCTACGAAGGTGATGCGGTCAAGATCGATAGCGCATTCACCATCTACTACATGGCGGTGAACGTCGGCTCGACCATCTCGATGCTGCTCACCCCGTGGATCCGTGACTACGTAGGCGAGCACTACGGTGATGCGCTGGGCTGGCACACCGCGTTCGGCGTGTGTTCGATCGGCCTGGTTCTTGGCCTGGTCAACTACTTCTTCATGCGCCACACCCTGGCGCACATCGGCTCGACGCCGGACGAAACCCGTCCCCCCATGAAGAACATCCTCGGCGTGGTCGTCGGTGGCCTCCTCATCATTGGTGTTTCGGCTCTCATCCTGCAGAACCAGACCGTCGCCAAGATGTGCGTTTACGCCGCTGGCGTGCTGATCCTGTTCATCTTTGCCCACCTCATCCGCTCGGTGGAGCCAGGCGAGCGTGCCGGCCTGATCGCTGCGCTGGTGCTCACGATCCAGACGATCTTCTTCTTCATCTTCTACCAGCAGATGTCGACCTCGCTGAATCTGTTCGCCCAGCGTAACGTCGATCTCTCGTTCGGCATTTTCGGCTTTGAGATCTTCCGCTGGATCCCCGAGCAGTTCCAGTCGCTCAACGCTATCTGGATCGTGATCCTCTCGCCGATCCTTGTCTGGATGTACAACACGCTGGGCAAGCACGGTAAGGATTTCCCTGTCGCCGCCAAGTTCGCCCTGGGTTTCGTCGCCGTGGCCGCGGGCTTCTTCATGTACGGCCTGGGTGCGCATACCGCCGTGGACGGCAAAATCTCCTCCTGGTACATGGTGTGGGGCTACGGCCTCTATTCGCTGGGCGAGATCCTGGTGAGCGGCCTGGGCCTGGCCATGATCGCCCGCTACGTGCCGGCACGCATGGGCGGTTTCATGATGGGCGCGTACTACGTGGCCGTGGGCGTCTCCCAGTACCTGGGCAGCGTGGTCGCGAACTATGCCGCGATCCCCAGCGACATCAACGATCCGCTGCAGTCGCTGCCGATCTATACCAGCCTGTTCAACAAGCTTGGCTTCGTCGGCGTCGGCTGCACGGTGCTTGCCGTGCTCATGCTGCCGCTGATGCGCAAGCTATCGCTTGATCACGCACTGGCCGATGTCCCGCCGGTGCCGCCGGTTCATAACGAAGACCTGTAACGCCGCAAGGGCCGTCCCACCCGGGGCGGCCCTTCGCTTTAAGAGACCATGAGCGACCACTTACACAGCCCCTCCTCCCGCTCCGGTCCGTTCGTCCTGGCACGTACGCTCGCCTGGCTGCGCTTGTGCGCCATCGCCGGCCAGAGCGTCGCCATCCTTTCCTGCGTCACCTTGCTCAAGCTCGATGTGCCGCTACTGCCGCTGATGATCGGCGTGTGCGTGCTGGCAGTGTTCGCCGCTGCTGCTTCGTTCCGCCTGGGCATGCCCTGGAAGATCAGCGAGGGCGAGGCGATCGTGCACATCGCCTTCGATACGCTGGTATTGGGGTACCTGCTCTATTTCACAGGTGGCGCCTCCAATCCTTTCGTGACGCTGCTGTTGGTGCCCATCGCGCTCTCCGCCGCCGCGCTCTCCATCGTGGGCGTCGCGCTGGTGTCGATCCTGACGGGCGTGGCCTATGTGCTGCTGGTGCCTTACCACCTGCCGCTGCCCACGCTGGGCAACAAGAGCCTCGATTTCGACCTGTACGTAGCCGGCCTGGGCGTGAACTTCGTCATCATGGCGATCTTGCTTGGCGTGTTCATCAGCAACCTGGCCAAGGCCATCCGCATCCAGCAGGATGAAGTGAACCGTGTGCGCGAGCGCGCGCTGCGCGACGAGGGCATCCTCGCGATCGCCACCCAGGCCGCGGGTGCCGCGCATGAGTTGAACACCCCGCTCTCCACCATGCGTACCCTGCTGCCCGAGATCCGCCGCGAGCATGCCGGTGACAATGCGCTGGGCGATGACCTTGATCTGCTCGAGGGCCAGGTGGAGCGCTGCCGTACGATCCTGCGCGAGATGGTGGCCTTCGGCCAGGCCCAGCTTTCACAGGAACCCGAGCGGCTCTCCGTCGGGCAATTCATCCATGTGTGCATGGAGCGCTTCCAGTTGCTGCGCCCCGAGGCCGATGTAGCCCTGAGCGTGGAACCAGGTGCCGAACGCCTCGCGCTGCGCTCACCGGCGGGACTGCGCCACGCGCTCATCAACCTGCTCAACAATGCCGTGGATGCTTCCTCGCTCAACGGTAGCGCCTTCGTCGGCTTCGATATCCGCGTCGAGGGGCCCTGGCTGGTCCTGACCGTCACCGACGAGGGCCCGGGGTTCGATGAAGTGGATGAACTGGGTACGCTAGGCCTGTCGCAAAAGGCGACGGGCCTGGGCATCGGCCTTGCCCTGGCGGAAGCAACCGCCGAACGCCTGGATGGCGAGCTGGCTGCAAGCAATACCGGGCATGGCGCGCAGATGCGCCTGCGCCTGCCCCTTTCGGTCATTGGAGACCACACATGAATGAACTCATCCCGCCCGGCGGCCGCCCCCTGCTCATCGTCGATGACGACCCCACCTTCGCGCGCGTGCTTGGCCGCGCACTTAGCTCGCGCGGGTTCGAGGTCATCACCACCGATAACGCCGACGATGCGCGCGCGCTCACCCGCCGCCACCAGCCACGCTACTGCGTGCTCGACCTGAAGCTCGGCGACGAGAACGGCCTGCGCCTGATTCCGGAACTGCAATCGCTGGTGCCGGATATCCGCGTGCTGCTGCTCACCGGCTATGCATCGATCGCCACCGCGGTGGAGGCGATCAAGCGGGGTGCCCACGATTACCTCGCCAAGCCGGTCGACGCCGATGCCGTGGTCCGTGCGCTGCTCGATGGCGATGCAGGCCCCGCGGAAGGCGATGACCTGGTCGATGCGCCGGACGCCCCGCTGCCGCTGCGGCGGTTGGAATGGGAGCACATCCAGCGTGTGCTGACCGAGTGCGAAGGCAATATCTCCGAGACGGCTCGTCGCCTCGGTATGCATCGGCGCACGCTCCAGCGCAAGTTGAGCAAGCATCCCGTGCGCGAGCGGCCGGACGAGATCTGATGAACGCCATGCGCGCGATGCTCCTGGCCCTGGCGCTAACCCCCGCCGCCCACGCCCACGACATGGCCGCGATGGCCAACGAAGCCCCGCTCGGCTTCGATGCGACCATCGACAATGCGGGCCACCTGTGGGTGGTCGATACCGTAGGCGAGCATGTCCGGGTACGTCGCTCGGATGACATGGGTCGCGAATTCGCCCTCTCCACCATCGTGAACCCCACCGGCGAGCCGATCTACGCCGAAGGCGAAAATCGTCCGAAGATTGCGCTGGGCTCGAAGGGTGAGCTGTACGTAACGTGGTCGCAGCCGCGCAAGGCGCCATGGACCGGATTCGTGCGCTTCTCGCGCTCGCTCGACAACGGTGCGCACTTCGATCCGCCCAAGACCGTACACACCGACAAGGCGGAGATTACCCACCGCTTCGATTCGCTGGCGGTGGACGGCAAGGGCAACCTCATTGTTGCCTGGATCGACAAGCGCGATCTCGAGGCGGCCACGAAGGCACATAAGCCCTACCTGGGTGCAGCGACGTATTACAGTTGGTCCACTGACCGTGGCGCGAGCTTCGCGCCGGAACAGAAGATCACCGACCAGAGCTGTGAGTGCTGCCGCATCGCGCTCGCGCGCGCGCCGGATGGCAGCATCGATGCCTTCTTCCGCGCCATTTACGGCGACAACATCCGCGACCACGCCTTTGCCACGTTACCGGTGGGTAGCAAGCCTGCTGTCGCGCGGGCCACGTTCACGCAATGGCATATCGAAGGCTGCCCCCACCATGGGCCTTCGCTGGCGATCGATAGCACCGGCACGCGTCACGCCGTGTGGTTCAGCGCCGCCGGTGGGAAACCCGAGATCACCTACGGCCAGCTGCAGCCAGGCAAGCCGCCGGTGCATGCGTTCACCGTGGCGGGCAACGGCGCTTCGCATGCCGACCTCGCCGTGGATGGCAAGCATGTGTGGATCGCGTGGCACCAGATGTCGGCCGACGGACTGGCCTTGATGCTGCGCGAATCGAACGATGGCGGTGCCACGTTCAGCGAGCCGCGCGCCATTGCGAATACCGCCGGCCCCTCGGGATGGCCCAAGCTCGTGCTGCACGATCATCGCGCGTTCGTTGCATGGAACCCGGGCGGACAGTTCCGGCTGGTGCCCACGGAGGCGTTGCAGTGAAGCGGGGGCTGCTGCTTGGTGCGCTGGTCCTCGGCAGCGTGGTTCCTGCCGCGCCTGTCGTTGCCGCTACACCACAGGCACTGGATGCGAAGGGAGTCCCGGCGCTCGTCGCGGTGCCAGCGAAAGGCAGCAAGGTGGTCGCGCTTTGGTCGCTCGACTGTGCGTACTGCGAAGAGAACCTGGCGGCACTGCGTGCATACCAGCGCCAGCACCCGGATGTCGATCTCATCTACGTCGCCACGGACCCGGTACGCCAGGGCGAGGCGCTGGAAGCGCGGCTGAAGCATGCGAAGCTCGATGATGTGCCCGCACGGGCATACGCCGATGCCACACCGGACCGCTTGAACTTCCTGATCGACCCAAGCTGGGGTGGCGAAACACCACGTACGCTGGTCGTACACGCTGACGGATCACGCCAGGCGTACAGCGGCGCACTCACGCCCGAGCGTATCGCTACCCTGCTACATCAATCGAAACCCTGACACCGTAGCTGCTTCACCGATGCCCCAACTCCTACATTTCGAAGGTTTAAGCCTCGATGGGCTGCGGATTTGGGAAGCGAACGCTGGCGACGCGCGAGGCGCCTGGCAGGGCGCGCAACTCCAGCGGCCACTGGAACCTGTCCGACAGACGTCGTGCAATGGCGAGATCAAAGCCATGCCTGTCGACAGACGCATGCCTACGGGTCTCCGGGTCGGGCATGTCGACCGCCGGGTTGATGACGCTGACGCTACCGGGCATCACGGTGACCACGATGGTTCCCTGGTCGGTCTGCTGCAGTGCGTGGCGGATGAGCTGGCCACACAGCACGGCAAACACCCGTGGCGAGGCGTGCAACGCGAACGCCGCCGGCTCGTCGAGTATCAGCTCCACGGGCCTGCCCGCGATCAGTTCGCGCGCGTAGTCCACTTCCTGGCGCAGCACCTTGTTGACGATGAAATCTTCTTCGGCAAGGCCCTGGTCGGATTCACGCGACAAGATAAGGAAGGCTTCCACCAACGATTCGAGCTCACGCGTCGATCGGCGGATGCGTTCGAGCGATCGGTGACCAAACTCGGACAGATCCGTCTCGTCCGCCAGCATGTCGGAGGACATCTTGATGACGGTGAGCGGGCTACGCAGTTCATGGCTGGCATCGCGGGTGAAGTTGCGCTCGCGTTCGCCATAACCCTCGATGCGCGAAGCAAGCCCATGCAGGCCACGAACCAGCGACGCGACATCACCATCCTTGCCCTTGCCCTTACCCTCTTCCGCGGCCAGCCCTTCCATATCGGGGTGATCGGGATCCCACCCGTTGAGCAAGCGCGCGAGCGCGGCGATGGGCAGCCACGCCCGTGACACGGCCAGCCATGCCAATGCGCCCGAACAGAGCATGATCGCCAACGCCGCACCCAGGGGCGCGACGTTATAGGCGGCCATCAACGAAGCGATGACCACCACGAGCATCTGTAACCCGAAGACAATGGCGATGCGGGCGCGGAATGATCCGCGCCAGCCCCGCCCTGCCCCCTGCGATGTCCTGCCTTCCATCGATTACTTCCGGCCCCTCACCTTCCGTCAGGCCGTCTGGGAGGCGGCGACCTCGGAATCGAGGTCGGCAAGGCGATAGCCCGCCGAGTGGATGGTATGCAGCAGCGGGCGATCGAACGGCTTGTCGATCACGCGGCGCAGGTTGTAGAGGTGCGAACGCAGGGTGTCCGAATCGGGCAGCGTATCGCCCCAGATCTCGCGTTCAATATCGCGGCGGCTCACCACACGCGGCGATTCGCGCATGAGGATGGCCAGCAGCTTCAGGCCGATCGGAGAAACCGTAAGTTCCTGGCCACCACGGGTGAGGCGAAGCGTCGCCGTATCCAGGGTCATGTCGCCCACCGTGAGCACCTCAGACGACACCTGGCGGCGATCGCGACGGATCAGGGCGCGCAGGCGAGCCTCGAGCTCGCGTACTTCGAACGGCTTGACGAGGTAATCGTCGGCGCCTGCTTCCAGGCCCACCAGCTTGTCTTCCAGGGTATCGCGTGCCGTGAGCATGAGTACCGGGGTGGACTTCTTCCCGTCCTTGCGCAGCTTGCGGCACACATCCAGGCCGTCCATGCCCGGGAGCATCAGGTCGAGCACGATCACGTCGTAACTATTGGAGACCGCAAGGTGCAGGCCACTGACGCCGTCGGCCGCGTAGTCGACGGAGTAGCCCCGGCGTTCAAGGAATTCGCCCACCATTTCGGCGATCTGACGGTTGTCCTCGACAAGGAGGATCAGGCCAGCTTGTTCGTCGCGGTTGCTCATCGCTCCACTCTCCTTTCGGTGATTCACAAATGTGAAGAGTTAACGGCCGGACCGGTGAGAACAGCGTGAAGACCGAAAACAAGCATTCATTCTGGGTAGGCGAACGTCGACGTTTCGTGGATTACATGAGCATCGGTGCAAGCGCTTTCCATACATTGTCAGCCACGCGCGGCTCACCCTTCTCCGTGGGGTGCAGGCCATCGTCCTGCATGAGCGCCGGGTCCAGCGCCACGCCATCGAGCAGGAACGGCACCAGGGCGGCGCCATGCTTCGCTGCGGCATCCGTGTAGACCTTGCGCAGCCCGTCGCGATATTGCGGGCCGTAGTTCACCGGCAGTTCGATCCCGAGCAGCAAAACCTTGGCTCCCGCACCCCTGGCGGCGGTGATCATCGCATCCAGGTTCTCGGCCAGCTTGCCCAGCGGCAGCCCCTGCAGGCCATCGTTCGCGCCCAGTTCGATCACCACCACGCCCGGCTTCTCCCGGCTCAATAACCCTGGCAGGCGGTTACGGCCACTCAGCGAGGTTTCCCCACTGATACTGGCATTGACCATTGTCCACGGCGTCGCCATGTTCGAAGTGCGCGCGTCCAGCAAACGCACCCAGCCGGCTTCCACCGGTATGTTGTGCGCCGCCGATAACGAGTCCCCGAGCACCAGCACCTTCCGCGGCGCGCCCGCCGCGTGGGCCACGGCGCAGCAAACCATAAGCAACAACAGGACAAGGCTACGACGCATGAGCGATTCTTCCCGGGTTCTTCTAGAAGTGGCCGATGTTAGCAAGTCGGTTTTCGGCCCGGAGGGTCAGCTGGACATTCTCTCCGGCGTAAACCTGGCGGTGGCCGCTGGCGAAAGTTTCGCCATCGTCGGGGCCTCCGGCTCGGGCAAGACCACCCTGCTGGGCCTGCTGGCGGGCCTGGATGTCCCTACGGCGGGCACTATCCGCCTGGATGGCCAGGCGCTGGATCGCATGGATGAAGAAGCCCGTGCCGCCGTCCGCCGTCGCCTGGTCGGCTTCGTTTTCCAGTCGTTCCACCTGCTTCCCGCCCTCACCGCGGAAGAGAACGTCATGCTGCCGCTGGAACTGGAGGGGGACGACAACGCCCGAGACCGCGCGCATGGCGCGCTCGATGCCGTGGGCCTGGCAGCGCGCCGGCGCCATTACCCGGCCCAGCTTTCCGGCGGCGAACAGCAGCGCGTCGCACTGGCCCGTGCCTTCGTTCACCGCCCGCGTATCCTTTTCGCCGATGAGCCCACCGGTAACCTCGACCAGCACACCGGCGAGCACGTCGGCGATCTGCTGTTCGACATGAACCAGCAGCACCAGACCACGCTTATCCTGGTGACCCACGACCCACGCCTGGCCGCGCGCTGTGCCCGGCAGGCCGAACTGCGCGAAGGGCGTCTTGGGGTGCCCGCATGAACGTGACCCGGCTTGCCCTGCGCACGCTGCGTCGTGAATGGCACCTGGTGGAGTTGCGCACACTGGCGGCATCGCTGGTGTTGGCCGTCGTCGCGCTCGGTGTGGTGGCCACCCTCTCCACCCGCATCGAACGCGGCATCCTGGCCAGTGCCGCCGAGCTGATCGGCGGCGATGTTGGCGTATCCGCGCCCGCACCGTTGCCCGATGCCATGGCGGCATCCGCGCGTGCCGATGGGTTGGCGATGACGCGCGGCGCCCAATTCCGCAGCGTCGCCTTCGTCGGCGAGCACAGCCAGCTGCTCGATGTGCTCGCCAGCGATGCAGCCTACCCGTTGCGTGGCACGCTGGAAGTGAGCGGCGCGGATGGCCGCACCCATGTGGCGCACGGCCCGGCGCGTGGCGAGGTGTATCTCGACCACCGCGCCATGGTGAGCCTGGGTATTACGCCAGGACAGCGCGTACAGATTGGCGGTCAGGACCTGGTCGCTTCCGCGGAGCTGGTGCGCCAGCCCGATGGCGGCGAACTGTTCGCCCTCGCACCGCGTGCTGTCATGAACCTCGATGATGCCAATGCGGCTGGCCTGCTCGGCGTAGGCAGCCGCGCACGTCATCGCCTGCTCGTGTCGGGCACCCCTGCCGCCGTGGCGCGCTGGCGCACGAACGTCGAAGAAGGCGCGCTGCCCGCCGGTGCCGATCTGATTACACCCGAGAAGATGCAGGAGCGCATGCGCAGCGCATTTGATCGCGCGAGCGCGTTCCTGCGCCTTACTGCCCTGCTTTCAGCACTGCTCTCAGGCGTGGCGATCGCGCTGGCATCGGCGCGCTATGCGCGGCGCAAATCGGGCGAAGTAGCGCTACTCCGCGCCCTGGGCACGCCCCGGCGCAAGGTGGCATCGCTGCTGGTGATGACGCTTGCGGCCCTAGCGCTGCCTGCCGCCACGCTAGGCGTAGTAATCGCACTGGGTCTTACCGAAGGCGCGTGGTATTTCGCGCGCCAGTTGTTCGACAACATCCCCACGACATTGCCTCTGGGCCCTGCCTTTGCCGCGGCGGCCATGGGCCTTGCCGTGCTGGCCGGCTTCGCCCTGCCCCCGTTGGTGCGGCTGGCCGAAGTACCGCCGGTGGCGGTGTTCCGCGAATCCATGCAGCGCCGCCTGCGCCGGTTCGATGTGCTCTACCTCGTACCGCTGGCCACCGCGATCGGGTTGCTCTGGCTGCAAAGTGATTCCGCGAAACTTGCGGGGATCCTTGCGGCCAGCCTGGGCGGCGTCGCCGCCGTCGCCGCGCTGCTGGCGGCGTTGCTGCTCGTCGTCGCCCGCCGCGTCGCGCCGGGCGCCCATCCTGCGCTGCGCCTGGGCCTCGCCGCCCTCGCGCGCCGTCGCGGCCTGTCGCTGGTCCAGGCCACCGCCCTGTCGCTCGGCTTGTGCGCGCTGCTACTGCTTGCCGTCATCGCGCCCTCGCTGCTGGAAGGCTGGCGCCGTGAGTTGCCTGCCGATACACCGAACTGGTTTGTATTGAACCTGCAGGACGACCAGCGCGATGCGTTTGCCCAGCAGCTACAGCACATCGGTGCAACGAAAACGAACATGATGCCGCTGGCCGTGGGCAAGCTCACCGCGATCAACGGCACGCCGGTGGACAAGCTGCCCTTCCTGGAAAACGACGAGGCGCGTGATGCTGCCGACCGCCAGTTGCGCCTTTCGTGGTCGGCCGATCTCCCACCGTCCAATGACGTGGTCGCCGGCACCTGGCCTGGCGCGTCCCCCGCCCAGGCCGAGGTATCCGTGGATACCTCGTGGCGCGATCGTTTCCACCTGAAGCTCGGCGACACGCTTCGCTTCGAAGTGGGTGAAGGCACGCTCGATGCGAAGCTCACCAGCGTGCGCAAGGTGGACTGGACCTCATTCAGGGTGAACTTCTTCCTGATGATCGACCCCGCGCATGCCGGGGCTATTCCGCATACGTGGCTCACCAGCTTCTACCTGCCGCGCGGCCACGGCGATGACCTGTCGAAGCTGTCGCGGGACTACGGCAACCTCAGCCTGATCGACGTGGATGCGCTGCTCGATCGCGTTCGCGAGATCGTCGATCGCGTGGGCGGTGCCGTGCGCTGGGTGCTCGGTTTCAGCCTGCTCGCCGGTGCGCTGGTGCTCACTGCCGCCCTGGCCGCAAGCGCGCAGGAGCGCCGAAAAGAAGCGGCGCTCCTGCGCACACTGGGTGCCACACGGGCACAGCTACGTGCCGCCGCGGCCTGCGAGTTTGCACTCCTGGGCCTGGTAGCGGGGCTTACGGCCGGGCTAGGCGCCGCGGGCGCCGGATTCTGGCTCGGGAAGGCGGTGTTCCGCCTGCAGGACTTCGTACCACCGTTGTGGCCACTGTTCTGTGCCGCGGCCATCGCTGCGTTCGTGGTGATGTTGATCGGCTTGTTTGGTACCCGCCGCGTGTTGCGGACGTCGCCGATGGCGTTGCTGCGGGAATGAGATAAGAGCCATCGCGCGCAAGCGCGCTCCGGGCCGCGTCACCACTCAATCAGCGATGTGCATCTCAAGCGCCATCACGATGGCCTCTTCCCTGCCGTTCTTCGCCGGGTAGTAGGCCGGCCGCCGGCCAATCTCGGTGAAGCCCATGGACTCATACAGCGTGTGCGCCACCGGATTCGAGGGGCGCACTTCAAGAAAGATGCGCTCGGCGCCATACCAGCGGGCAAGATCCACCAGGCGGCGCATCATGCGCCGGCCATAACCCAGGCCACGATGCGCATCGCCAATGCAGACGTTAAGTACGTGCGCTTCGCCCGCGGCGACGGAAAGGATGCCGTAGCCTGCGATCTCGCCCTCGTGGACGATCACCCAGCAGTTATGCCCGGCCTGCAGGCAATCACGGAAGATGCCTGCGCTCCAGGGGAATTCGTACGACGCGTGCTCGATCGCCACGACCGCATCGAGATCCTCGCGGCGCATGGCGCGAACTTCGGTCGAAGGGCGAGCGACGGCAACCATGGCGTTTAGCCCCTGCCTAGTGACCGGCCGAGGGCACGCAGCCCGTTCCACAGGCGCCGCTTGGCGGCGGCATCGGCCACGAGGGCCGCGGGCGGATCCACCAGCACGATCTGTGCGGCACTCATGACCGCGGCAGGTAATTCATGGCCGAGTGCACGGGCCTGCGCTTCCCCGAATACGAGGTAGTGCGCGGCGACCGGCACGTGACCGAGGCCGCGCTCGCCGGCTTCAAGGCGTGCGGCACGGCCCATGACGGGCCCAAAGGCGCGCAACGCCCTTCCCACCAGATCCAGCTCCCGCTCGCTGGCACCCGCTGGCAGGACGACGACGCAGGGCACCCGGTCACCCTGCCCGCCCTCGTTAACCGCGTGGTGCCGATCCCCCGCGACAGCCGCGCCTGCGCCTACGTCACGCAAGCGCCACGGGGTAACCCCCATGACCTTGAGCAGGCGTTCGCGACGCGCGGGCGAGACGGCAGCCACGGCTTATTCAGCCGGCCGGGTGTGGCGGCGCACGCGGCGCCGGTGGGCCGCACGACCCCAAAGCGTCATGACCGGTCCGGAGATGGTGTAGATGACCGTACCCGCGAACAGCACGCGCGCCGGGTCGATAAACAACAGCACGACAATGAGCACGGCGGCAATCAGCCAGATGAAGGGCACACGATCACCCTTCGGCCACGCCTTGAAACTGTAATAGCGGACATTGCTGACCATGAGCAGGCCCGCGATCACCGCCAACGGCAGGGTGAAGAACGCCACCTCCGCACCGGTGATATCGAACTTGGTCATGGTCCACACGAACGACATGCACAGTGCCGCCGCCGCGGGGCTGGCGAGCCCCTGGAAGTAGCGCTTGTCGGCCACTCCCACCTGGGTATTGAAGCGCGCGAGGCGCAACGCGGCGCAGACGGCGTAGATGAACGCCGCGGCCCAGCCGATCTTGCCCCAGGTGCGGCCATAGTCGGCAAGCGACGACAACGACCACGTGTACATGACCAGCGACGGCGCCAGGCCGAAGCTGACCAGATCCGAAAGCGAATCGAACTGGACGCCGAACTCGCTCTGCGTGTTGGTCAGGCGGGCGACGCGGCCGTCCATGCCATCCAGGATGCCGGCGACGAACACCGCGAGGGCGGCGGTGCCGAAATTCCCATGGAAAGCGGAGACGATCGCGTAGAACCCGGCGAACATGGCGCCGGTGGTGAACAGGTTCGGCAGGAGGTAGATACCGCGATGGCGGGGCCCCCGGGCTTGGATCGGATCGCTCATCGGCTCAGTCGTCACTTGGGCCCCCAGTTTAGCCCACCCGCTGTAAACCGTCAGTTGGCGCGTTCCCGGCACAAAGCGCGACACAGTCGCTTGCGTGGCCCGAAAGCGGGTGTTAGATGTGTCGCCCACATTCATCCAAGCCCGGGTACCGCCGCATGCGCCGCTGCATCGCCATTCTCCTGCTCGCCGCCGTCTGTCCCCTGGCCTTCGCCCAGGCCTACAAATGGAAGGACGCCCAGGGCGTTACCCATTACTCCGATTCACCGCCCCCGACCAACTCGGCCAAGGTCGAGAAGATCCAGATGAAGGGCGGCGTGAACGCCCCCTCCCCGGCGCAGTCCGCCCCGGCCAAATCCAGCACGGCCGGCAGCCCGCCGCCGGGCACCCCCGTGGCGGACAACCCGGCGAACCGGGCCAAGCTCTGCGACTCCCTGCGCAAGAACATGGACGTGCTGCAGAAGGAAGCCGTCGTGAGCATGGACGATGGCAAGGGGGGCACGAAGCAGCTCGATGCCGCCGGCCGCCAGCGCCAGGTGGAAACCACCCAGGCCCAGATGACCCTCTACTGCAAGTCATAACCCCTTATAATTCCGCTTTTCCCCGACGATATCCGCCCGATGCGCCTCAGCCAGTACCACCTCGCCACCGTCAAGGAAGTTCCCGCCGATGCGGATATCGCCAGCCAGCAGCTCATGCTGCGTGCCGGCATGATCCGCAAGCTGGCCTCGGGCCTCTACACGTGGTCGCCGTTGGGCCTGCGCGTGCTGCGCAAGGTGGAAGCCGTGGTCCGCGAGGAAATGGTACGCGCCGGCGCCATCGAGCTACTGATGCCTTCGGTGCAGCCGCGCGATCTGTGGGAAGAAACCGGCCGCTGGGAGAAGTTCGGCGGCCAGCTCCTGAAGATGAAGGATCGCAAGGAGCAGGAATTCTGCTACGGCCCGACGCACGAGGAGGTCATCACCGACTTCGCGCGTAACGAGCTGAAGAGCTACAAGCAGCTGCCGCTCAACTTCTTCCAGATCCAGACCAAGTTCCGCGACGAGATCCGCCCGCGCTTTGGCGTGATGCGTGCGCGCGAATTCCTGATGAAGGATGCCTACTCGTTCCACCTCACCCCGGAATCGCTCGGCGAAACCTACAAGGTGATGTACGACGCGTATTCGCGCATCTTCACCCGCCTGGGCCTGGAGTTCCGCGCCGTGGATGCCGATACCGGCGCCATTGGCGGCAGCGCCAGCCACGAGTTCCAGGTGCTGGCCGATTCGGGCGAAGACCACATCGCGTTCTCGGATGCGTCGCCCTACGCGGCCAACATTGAAAAGGCCGAAGCCCTGGCGCCGGCCGGCGAGCGCCCTGCCCCGTCGGCGGAGCTCACGCGTGTCGATACCCCCACCCAGCGCACCATCGACGAGGTGAGCGCGTTCCTGGGCGTGCCGGCCACGCAGACGGTGAAGACGATCCTGGTCCGCGGCATCGAGGGCCTGGTGGCCCTGTGCCTGCGTGGCGATCACGAAATCAACGAAGTGAAGGTATCGCACCTGGCAGAGCTGGGTGACGAGCCCGAACTGGCCAGCGAAGAAGAAATCCTCGCCGCCACCGGCACGCGCCCCGGCTTCATTGGCCCGGTGGGCCTGCCCGATAACATCCCGGTCATCGTGGATCGCAGCGCCGCACTGCTCGCGGATTTCGTTTGCGGCGGCAACCAGGATGGCACGCACTACACGGGTGCCAACTGGGTGCGCGATGCGCGCATCACCAGCGTGGAGGATATCCGCAAGGTGGTCGATGGCGATGCCTCGCCGGATGGCAAGGGCACGCTGCGTCTCGCCCGTGGTATCGAGGTAGGCCACATTTTCCAGCTGGGCCAGAAGTACGCGGAGGCCATGGGCGCCAGCGTGCTGGATAGCAACGGCAAGATGAGCACGATGTTCATGGGCTGCTACGGCGTGGGCGTGAGCCGCATCGTGGCCGCCGCGATCGAGCAGCGCCACGATGAGAACGGCATGATCTGGACCGATGCGATGGCCCCGTGGCGCGTGGCGGTGTGCGTCATCAACCCGAAGAACGACGCGGCAGTGGCGGAAGCGGCCGAGTCGCTGTACCGCGAGCTGTCGGAAGCCGGCATCGATACGGTGCTGGATGACCGCGGCCTGCGCCCGGGTTCGATGTTTGCGGATATCGAGCTGATTGGCATCCCGCACCGCGTGGTGGTGAGCGGCCGTGGCCTGGAGGCGGGTACGTTCGAGTACCGCGCCCGTACGGATGCGGAGGCGCGCAACGTGACCCGCGAGGAATTGCTGGCCGTTCTGAACGGCTGAGCTAGTCCTCCGCACGAAACAGAAAAGGCCGCGAGCGATCGCGGCCTTTTCTTTTCGCCCTGCCCTGCAAAGCGGGGGGCCATCCCTATCGAGAGCGCCTCGATACACGTTCCGAAGGCGTGATTCTCACCCGGCTTTGGGAAAATACTCACTATTAATGACAGTGATTACCCCATTGGCTTGTAGGGTTTTTCTGATATTAGGAAAAAGATAATCAAACGGCTCCCATAATCCATTTCATTGCGCCACAATGCCATGCAATGGCCATTACCTAATGGCCCGTCGATACCACCACTCGGGAGGATGCCATGGCCGTCGATATCAAAAACCTTAGCCAGACCCAGCTTGCGGACCTGATTGCCAAGGCGCAATCGCGCCAGAACGAGCTGCAGAAGGAAAAAGTCACGCGGCTGCGCGAGAAAGTCTTTGCACTCATCAAGGAAGAAGGCCTCACCTTCGATGACGTCTTTGGTAAAGCCGCCCCGAAATCCAGGCGCGCCGGTGCTACGGTCGCCGCCAAATACCGCAACCCGTCCGATCCCGAACAGACCTGGTCCGGCCGCGGCAAGCGCCCGCGCTGGTTTAACGATGCGCTAAAGGCCGGCACGAAAGAAAAAGACATGCTGGCCTGAAGAACGCAGGCAGTTCACAAATAAGGCCCCACCCTGCGGGGCCTTAATGTGTGCCGTATCATGGGTGGTATCCCAACTCGCTGGATACCACCATGCCTCTCGTCCGTATCGATGTACGCCGTGGCAAGGATGCCGCCTACCGCACCGCACTGGGCCACGCCGTCCATGATGCCCTGGTCGCCATCGGCGCCCCCCACGATGACCGCTTCCAGGTCATCGCCGAGCACGATCCCGAAGGCCTGGTCTACGACCCCCAATACCTCGGCATCCAGCGCACCGACGATGTCGTGTTCATCCAGATCACCTTCAACGACACGCGCACGCTCGAGCAGAAGAAGCAGCTGTACAAGGCCATCACCGAAAACCTTGGCAAGGCGCCGGGCGTGAAGCCGGGTGACGTGTTCATCAACCTTGTTGAGGTAAAGAAGGAAAACTGGTCGTTTGGCAATGGAGTGGCGCAGTACGCGCCATGAGCTGGCGCGCCCCTAAAGAGAGCGGCGCGGGGCCACGATCAGGTCGCCGAAGAGCAGGCCGGCTACGAGCGATACCAGCAGGGTAACGCCCAGCAGGCCCGTATCCATGCCGAGCGACGTATCGTGATCCAGAAGGTACGACACGCTGCGGAAGCTCACCGAGCCCGGCACCAGCAGGATGATGCCGGGTTCGCGCACGACCGCGCCCGGCTGTTGCGCATAGCGGGCATAGACATTGCTGAGCGAGCCAAGCAGCACGCCACCGATGAACACGCCGAACGGCGCGCCGGGAATCGAGCCGGAGATCTGGCCGCCCCAACGCGTGGCGAGGTATCCAAGCACCACGGACCCCATGACCACCAGCCAGTCGCGCCGGGCGGCACGGAACAGGATGGCGAACGAAAATGCGCCCAGGACCAGCGATGGCCAATCCGCCCACGAGGGTAGCGGCGGCAACGCGTAGTCGTGCGGCACGATACCCAGCGCTTCGCAAAGCTGGGTCGCGGCCACCGTACCGAAGGTGAGCTTGAGCAAGGTCGCCACCGCACCGCCCATGCGCGCGACGCCGGCCACCAGGTGCTGGCTGGAGATCTCGCGGACGGCAGTGGTCAGTGCCATGCCCGGCAGCAACACGATAAGGCTGCCGAGGATGACCGACTTCAGCGCCAGCGGCACGACATAGGCCGCGACCACCGTGGCGATGATGGTGGCGACCATCGCGCTGATGGCTTCGCTGGCAGCGGCAAGACGCGGGCGGCTGCCGGATGCCACGGTGATGCAGCCAATGATCACGCCGATGATCCCCGCGGTGATCAGATCGGGCCAGGCGCTGTGCAGGAGGAGCGCCACGACACTGGCGGCGCAGAGACCGTAGCTGGCGATCACGCCCAGTTCCGCCCGGAACGTTTCCGGCGCCCCCAGCTTGCGCAGGAGGTGGAAGCCTTCGCGCAGGTCCATCTGGCCGTCGATCACTGCATCCGCGATACGGTCGGCCTCCACGAGGCGTGCGAGGTTCACGTCTCCCGGTGGCAAGCGCATCACCTGGGTGACCTGGGCCACGCTCTCTTCGCCCTGGCCCAGGTCGGCAAACGAGACGATGATCGCCGTGGGGCTGGACCACACCTCCGCCGAAAGGCCCACCCGCTGCGCCGATTTGGCGATGGCGGTTTCCAGTCGGGGTGCCGTCGTACCGTACTGGTGCAGGCGTCGCGCCAGCTCGGTCAGGAAGGCGATACGGGTATTGATCGCCGTGGTGGCGAAGCTTACCGGTACCGTCAGCGGTACAACCTCAGCCAACGTCCACCGCCTTCACGCGCAGGGTGGTGCCATCGATGCCCGTCACTTCCACGGTGGCGCCTACCGGCAGGTCGGGGCCGTTCACCAGCCACATGCCATCGCCCACGCGCGCCTTGCCCCGGCCATTGATAATGGCGTCGCACAGCGTGAAGCGCTGGCCGATAAGCTGCTCGCCGCGGCGGTTAAGGCGCTCGTTTCCCGAGGGCACGCGTGCGATGCGGGGCCGCACGAACTTCCAGTAGGCAAAGCACGAAACAAACGTGAACAGGGCGAACAGCACGGCCTGAGCGAGCGGCCCGAGATCGGGCACCGCAAACAGCACGATACCCATGGCTGCCGCGGCGATGCCGATCCACAGCATGAAGTAACCGGGCATGATCACTTCGCCGCCGATCAGCAGCAGCGCCACGATCCACCAGATGTAATGCATGGCGACCTCCCCCATGGTGATCAGCGTGCCAGCGGCGGCGTGCGCGGCGGCTGCGGGGCCGGCTGCACCTGCGCGCGCTGGCTGGTGAGCGAGTCCTTCGCCAGTTCGGCGATGCCCGCCAGCGAGCCAAGGATACCCACCGATTCCATCGGCAGCAGCAAGGTCTTCTGGTTCGGGCTCTTGGCCATTTCCACCAGCGAATCCACGTATTTGGTGGCGATGAAGTAGTTCAGCGCATTCACATCGCCGCCGGCGATGGCCTGCGAGACCATGGTCGTGGCCTTGGCTTCCGCCTCGGCCAGGCGCTCGCGGGCTTCGGCCTCGCGGAACGCGGCTTCCTTCTTACCCTCGGCTTCGAGGATGGCTGATTGCTTTTCACCATCGGCCTTGAGGATGGCGGCCTGGCGGAAGCCCTCGGCATCGAGGATGTTCGCGCGCTTCTCACGCTCGGCCTTCATCTGCCGCGCCATCGCATCGACCAGGTCGCGCGGCGGCGAAATATCCTTGATTTCGATACGGGTGACCTTGACGCCCCACGGGTGCGTGGCTTCATCGATCACCGTAAGCAGCTTGGCGTTGATGGCATCGCGCTGGCTCAGGCTTTCGTCCAGGTCCATGGAGCCCAGCACGGTACGGATGTTGGTCATGATCAGCGCGAGGGCGGCAGCTTCGAGGTTGGCCACCTCGTAGGCGGCCTTGGCCGCATCCAGCACCTGGTAGAACACCACGCCATCCACGCGGACCACGGCGTTGTCCTTGGTGATGACATCCTGTGAGGGGACATCGAGCACCTGCTCCATCATGTTCATCTTGCGGCCGATGTTGTAGACGAACGGGATAAGGAAATGCAGGCCGGGCGTCAGCGTGCCCGTGTATTTGCCGAACATCTCCACGGTCCATTCGTAGCCCTGCGGCACGATGCGAATAAGCTTGGCCAGGACGATGACCGCGACCACGATCACGACCAGTGCGACGATGCTTCCCATGGTGCCCTACTCCCTTCGGCGTTGATTGACCGGGAGTATAGGCGAAGCGAATCAGTGCGGGCCGGCGGGCAGCACCAGGGTCACGCGCAGGCCGCCGCCATCGCGATTGGCGAGCGCGATACGGCCGCCATGGGCTTCCGAAATTTCGCGTGCCAGCGCCAGGCCAAGGCCCGTACCCGAGCGTTTGGTGGAATAGAACGGAAGGAGCGCCTGGGCCAGCACGGTTTCGCTCATGCCGGGACCGCGATCGGACACATCGATCAGGCAATCGCGGCCGACCACGTGCACACCCACCGACACCTCGTTCTCGTCGCCACCGGCTTCGTGGGCGTTCTTGATCAGGTTGATCAGTACCTGTTCGATCTGGGTGGGGTCGAACCAGCCGGGTTGCTTCGGCGGCGGTGCACTGAGCTGGAAGCGGGCATGCAGCCCCAGGGCCTCCAGGAACGGCTCCCACGCGATCTCACGGGCTTGCGGTGCGGGCAGCTTGGCGAAGCTGGCATAGCCTGAGATGAACCCGTGCAGGTGCTTCGCGCGGTCGCCGATGGATGCGAAGACACCCGGCAAGCGTGCAAGGTCACCGCGACGGGCCAGCTCGGCGCCCGAGTGCGACAACGAAGAAATCGGCGCCAGCGAATTGTTGAGTTCGTGGCTGATGACGCGGATGACCCGCTTCCAGGTATGTACTTCTTGCCGCGAGAGCTCCCGCGTCATGCGCCGGTAAAGCTGCAGCCGATGCGGGCGTCCCTGCAAACGGAAGCCACGCTGGGACAGGTGGAAGGTCTCCTCGCTACCCTCCATCTCCACCGTGAACAAGGCATCTTCACCGGCGGCGGCCGCAGCGCGCAGGTTCTCCGGCATGGCCTCGAGCACGGTGGCGAAATCGAGTCCCGCCAGCGTCCGCCCCTCGTTGAACAAATGGCGGGCGGCGATGTTTGCGTAGGTCACCTTGCCCGAACCATCGGTGAGGACCAACGCCACCGGGGTGTTCTGCACCACGGTATCGAGCAGCAGCTCACGCTGGGCCAGGTTCTGCCGTTGCTCACGCAGGATGGTGCCCAACTGGTTGTGCATGCGGATGAGATCGCCCAGCTCGTCCATGCGGTCGGTGCCGATGGACATGCTGTAGTCGCCATCGCGGTAACTCGCGACGGCACTTTCCAACGCTCGCATGAGCCGGCGGATGGGCTCGACCAGCACATGTGCCATCCATGCCGAAAGCGGCACGAGCAGCAGCAGGCAAATGATCAGTGCCGTGCGGGTATCGACTGGCGCCGAAGGCCCCGGGACCACCGCGTGCCCGGGGTTCCTGGACAGCTCATCGAGCCAGGCCACGGCCTGTGGGAACGGCCAGATGGCGACGCCGGCAAATACCAGCGCGCCAATGATCGCCGACATACCGACGACGATGGCCATCCGACCTTCGAGCGAGAAGCGCCTCATGGGTGAGAACGTATCAGACCGCCAACCCGTAGCGCTCCATCCGCCGGTACAGCGCCTGGCGCGAAAGGCCCAGGCTGCTGGCGGCGCGACTGATCACGCCACCGGCCGTGGCCAGCGCCGCCTCCACGGACTCACGGCTGGGTTCATCCAGGTTACGGTTGGTGGCCGCCGTGGGCATGGGCAGGTTGAGGTGCGAGGGTTCGATACGGCTGCCCGCGGCCAGCAGGGCCGCACGCGCCATGGCGTTCTTCAGTTCGCGCACGTTGCCTGGCCACGCGTGGGCCAGCAATGCTTCGCGCGCATCTTCGCTCAGCTCGGCCTTGCCCTCCAGGAAGAACTCGGCGAGCGGCAGGATATCGTCCGTGCGCTCCGCCAACGGCGGCAGGTTCACATCGATGACGTTGAGGCGATAGTAGAGGTCTTCGCGGAACGTGCCTGCGGCGATCATCGCTTTCAGGTCCGCGTTGGTCGCGCTGACCACACGCACTTTCACCTGGCGGGTGCGGCCTGAGCCGAGCCGTTCGAACTGCCCGGTCTCGAGCGCACGCAGCAGCTTCATCTGGCCTGGCAGTGGCAGGTTACCGATCTCGTCGAGGAACAGCGTGCCGCCGTCGGCCAGTTCAAAACGGCCCTCACGTGCCTTGTTGGCCCCCGTATAGGCGCCGGCATCCGCGCCGAACAGTTCGGCTTCGATCAGCTCGCCCGGCAACGCGCCGCAATTCACCGCCACGAAGGGACCACGGCGCACGGGTGAATTCGCGTGCACGATGGCCGCGATGCGCTCCTTGCCTGCGCCATTGGGACCTGTGATGAGCACCGGCACGTCGGAGCGCGCCACCTGGCAGGCGAGCTCGACCGTACGGCTCATGGCTTCGGAGGCGAAAACCAGCCCATCCAGATCGTATTTGCTCTCGAGAGCCTCGCGACGGCGGCGGCGCTCATTGCGCGCCCGGGTCACCTCGCGGGTGGTTTCGGAGAGCTCCAGGAGGTTTTCAACGGTGGCGAGCAGCTTGGTGTCGTCCCAGGGCTTGGCGAGATAGTCCGCCGCCCCCGCCTTCACCAGTTCAACGGCCGCTTCGAGATGGGTCCATGCGGTGAGCAGGATCACCGGCAGATCGGTGTGGCGCCCCCGGATGGCCTTGAACAGCGCCGCACCTTCCTCACCCGAGGTGGTGTCGGCAGTGAAGTTCATGTCCTGGATGACCACATCGACGCGCTCGCGCGCCAGCGTGGCCAGGCCTTCGTCGGGCGTGAGCGCCACCAGGGGGCGGATATCGCGCAGGCTCAGGGCGAGCGAAAGCGCCTCGCCGACTGCGGGGTTATCGTCAATGATCAGTACGCAGCGCATTTTGTCCCTTGCCATGGTGTCATGGATGCAGCTCCTCCCCAAAAGGTTGCAATGCCCATTCTAGCCACGGGTGGCCTCCACGGGGGGAACCGCCGCTGCCCGAAGGGCCGGGGCCAGTACGGCGGCCTGCCCCAAGAGCCATAGCGTCAGCGCCGCCACCGGCAGGTATCCCCACGGCAGGCGGGGGACCTCGTAGTGCAGCATGAGCATGATGTTCATGGCGTAGGCCAGCACCATGCCCAAAGCGATCCCCATGGTCGCGAGGAGGAAGTTCTCGGTCTGGAAGTAACGCAGGACATCGCCGCGCGTCGCACCCAGCGCACGGCGCACTCCGATCTGCCGACGGCGTTGCGCGACCCAGAAGCTTGCCAGTCCGACAATGCCCAACGCCGTGATCGCCAACAGCACAAGGCAAGCACCCGTGAGCATTGCCGCCAGGGCGCGGTCGCTCGCGAAGAAGTCACTGCGAATCTCTGCGAAGGTCGTCTTTTCCGTGACCACGCGCCGTGGATCCACCTTCTTCAATGCGGCAGCGGCGGCCGCCAGCACCTCACCCGCCCGTCCTGGGGCGGTGCGGATGACATAGCCCGCGCCGTAGGTCGGGACCATGCGGAAGGGGGTCAGTATCGCCTCGCCAATCGTCTGCCGGTTGCCTTCGGCACTGGCCAGCCAGCGCACGACACCCACGACACGATAGCCCTCGTCGCCCATGTAGATGACCTGGCCCACGGCGCTCTTTCCCGGGAACAGCCGGCGTGCCGCCGGCTCGGTCAGCATCAGGACGTGCGGGGAAGCCACCCTTTTGGTCGCGACATCATCAATCCACGCGTACTCGTCCGGGCGGATCCAACGGCCCTCCTGCAGCTTGGCTCCCAGCAGTTGGCCCGCGTTCTCGCCGTAATACTGCGCCATGTCGGCGCGGGGCACCTTTTCACTGAGGTCAAGGCGGATGCCGGTCGTCCACGAGCGCCCGCTAAAAGGCAGCGAATTGATCGTCGAGGCTGCCTCAACACCGGGCAACGCACGCAGCGTCGCAAGGTCCGTCTCGGCCCGTGAGTGAATATCGACGCCCTTCCCCGGCACCGAAAGGCGAATGGCCGCGATACGGTCTTCATCGATACCGCTAGGCGTGTGCATCCAATGGAGCCGATCCGATACAAGAAACACCGCATTGCACACGATCGCGCACGTCAGGGCTATCTGCAGCACCAGCAAGGTCGATGTGATGCGATGACGCCGCAGCGCCGAAAGAATGGGTGCGATATCCAGGCGCATGTCACTGGCTCTTCAAGTGCAGGCCAGGCGGCACCTGGCAGGCGCGCCACGCGGGAAACAGGCCGGCGAGCGACGCCGCCACCACCGATAGCACGAATGTCGTCAGCAGCATCGATATATCCATGTGGGCAAGCTGCGCACTGCGATTGGGGTTGAGGCGGACGAGCCCAAGCCCGGCCCAGGCGAGGCCGAGCCCTACGACACCGCCAGCGAGCCCGACGATCGCCGCCTCGACCAGCAGTTGGGCAAATATGTGCCGGCGCGATGCGCCGAGAGCCCGGCGCACACCCAACTCGCCTGCGCGGCGCAGGAATTTCGCGAGCATGAGGCCCACTGTGTTCACGAGGCAAACGACGAAGAACGCGGAGGCAAGCCAGAACTGCAGGCGAACATCGCCAGGCACGACCTGCTTCTCATCGAGCAGCCCCTTTACGCTGGTCAGTTCAGCGGGCTTCAACAATTCGAAGCGGCCCGATGCATGTTGGACATGAACATAATCATTGAGGTAGGCAAGGTAGGCCTTCACCGCATCGGCGCTATCCAACTGGACCCAGAACTGCAGCCAGGCACACGGGGCCGATTCCATCAGCGCCTCTTCCGTGCTGCCGGTGCTCCAGCACTGGATGCCACCGGCACGCGGCAGCTGCGTGGCACGCGCCGTGGTCAAGGGCAGGTAAATATCCTCGGGGCTGGCGTACGCTCCGGTGTTCAGGTCGTAGAAGTGCGGCACGGGACGCCAGGGTGCGAGCACGCCAATGATGCGCAGCGACGTGTCGTTAACCTGGATTGAGCGGCCCACGCTATTAGCACCGCCGAACAGCCGCGCGTTTAGCGCATCGCTGATGACCGCCACGTGGGCTCGACCTTCATCGTCCGCGGCCGACCAGCCCTGGCCAAACTGGAAGGGCGCACCGAACATGGGAAAGAAATCTGCCGAAGTGAACCTGGCGGGCATGATGAAGGGATCCACGCCGGGATCGCCCGGCCGGATGGTTGCCTCGCCACCCACCATCAGCGCCTGATGCGTGGCGCGCGCGGCGTGCAACAACGCCATCCCGTCGGTCCAGGTGAGCTGATCGGGGCGAAGCACTTCGTTCGATGCATCCGAGGCGCGTGGCTCGATGCGAGGCATATAGATGCTGCCGCTGCGGCCAGGCAAGGGATCGCCATCCAGCACGTGAAGGGCCGTCAACGTCGTCATGCACGCGCCGATGCCCAAGGCTATCGCGACGACCATCAAGGCGGTAAGCACCGGATTGCGGCGCAGGCTGCGCACCGCCATTTCCAGGTAGTACGAGAACTCAGTTCCCACGGGTGGCCTCGACGGGCGGAACACGCGATGCACGCCGCGCGGGAGCATAAACGGCGGCCTGGCCAAGCAACCACAAGGCTATCGCGCCGAGCGGCAGGTAGGCAGCAGGTAACCGCGGCGATTCATAGCGCAGCATCAGCACGATGTTGATGCCGTAAGCAAGCACCATCCCGAGTGCGATACCCATCGTGGCCAGCAGGAAGTTCTCGGTCTGGAAATAACGAAGGACGTCCTGACGGGTGGCACCGAGTGCGCGGCGCACACCGATCTGGCGACGCCGTTGCGACACCCAGAAACTACCCAGGCCCACGATGCCCAGCGCCGTCACGATGAGCAACGCGACGCAGACACCCACCAGGAGGCCTGCCATCGCGCGGTCACTGGCGAAATAGGCCGCGCGTACTTCGCTGTAGTGGCGCTTGCGCTGGATCACGCGGTTCGGGTCCATCTCGCGCAGCATCGTACTTGCGGCCTTGAGTACCGCATCACCCTGCCCCGGCTGTACGCGCATGACATAGGTCGCGCCGATGCCCTCACTCATGCGGACGGGAAGGAGCATGCTTCCGTAGGTGAGTGAGCGGTCCATCACGTTGGGTCGGGCCACATCGCGAACCACGCCGATCACGCGCATGGGCTCGCCGCCGTAGTACAGCGTCTTCCCCAGCGCACTGCCGTGGAACAAGCGGTCTTCCATGAACTTCGTGATGATGACCACGTGGGGAATCACCACATCCTTGCGACCGCTGGTGATGTCATCGAGCCAGGCATACTCATCCGGGGTGAAATCCCGCCCCTCGAGCAACTGGATGCCCAGCGAATTGATGAGGCCTTCCCCGTAGAACGCGGTGACGTGCATGACGGGTGCAACCACGTCCTTATCCAGCTTTATCCCATCGTTCCAGGACTCGAACCCGAAGGGCAATTCGTTGGCCAGGCTGGCATAACGCACACCCGGCAACTGCCGCAGTGCCTGCAGCGTTTCATCCACCCTGCCATGCATGGCGGGCGTGGAGCCAATGTTCACCGGCCGCACCTCAACCACATGAGCTTCATCGATACCGCTGGGCGTGTTCATCCAGTCCAGGCGCTGGCGCACCAGGAAGACGGCATTGCACACAATGGCGCAGGTCAGCGCGATCTCAAGCACCAGGAGGATCGCCGTCACCTTGTGGCGCTTCAGTGTCGAGAGGATCGGTCGGATATCGAGCATCACGGACTCTTCAACTGCAGGGCGGGGGTAACCTGGCAAGCACGCCACGCCGGCAGCAGGCCGGCGATCAGCGTGGCGCCAATGGCAATCGCAAACGTTGCGGCAAGCATCGGCATGTCCAGGTGGGCGAGCGAGGCGTAGGCATCCGGCTGCTGGCGCACGAGCCACAAACCGCCCAGCGCCATCAGCAAGCCCGCGATGCCGCCCGTCAGGCCGATCATGCCGGCCTCGATGAGTAACTGCGCGAACACATTGGCGCGCGACGCGCCTAGTGCGCGCCGAACGCCGATCTCCGAGGAACGACGAAGAAATTTGGCGAGCATGAGACCCACCGTGTTCACCAGGCAAACCGCGAAAAATCCCAGCGCGAGCCAGACCTGGAGATGCACATCGCTGGGCACCACGTGGTTGTAGTCGAGCCATTCAAGCACGTCGCGCAGGCGGACATTCGGCGGCAAGTGGAAACGTCCTACTGCGACCTGGTCTTGCGAGTAATGGGTCATGAACGCCTTGTAATCGGCGACCCGGGCCGGATCATCGATCTCGACCCACAACTGGAGCCAGGTGCAATTGGCCGTCTCCAGTGCATCTTCCGTCACCTTGCCACCCTGCCCCCAACAATCACGTGAGCCGTTGCGCGGGCCTTTGAGGTCACGTGACGTGGTGAGCGGAATGAACAGCTCTTCCGCATCGGCGTAACTGTCGTTCAGATCGTAGAAGCGCGGGTGCGCTCGCCATGGGTCGATAACACCGACCACCTGAAGGTCCATGCCGTTGTAGCGTACGGTCTTGCCGGTGCTGTCTTCGCCATGGAACAGCCGTTCGTTCAACGTCGTACTGATGACCGCGATTCGCGAACGCGCCTCGTCTTCCTTCTCCGACCACGCGTGCCCGTAACGCATGGGCACCTCGAACATCGGGAAGAAATCCGCGGTGGTGTAACGGGCCCGTGCGAAGAAGGGCTCGAGGTTCGAGCCAGGCAGCTGTACCGGTGCGATACCGCCGGTCATCAGCGCCTGGCGGTTGGCTCGCCTGGCCTTGAGCAAGTACATGCCATCCTGCCAGGAGATCTGGTCCGGCGGCTCGCCCTTCGTGTAAAAGCCGTTGTCGGTGTCACGCGGCTCCAGCTGGGGGTAATACAGCCTGTGGCTCTTGCTCGGGATGGGATCGCCCGACACGACGTGCAGCACCGTCAGGGTGGTCATGCACGCACCGATCCCCATGGCCACGGCAAGCACCATCAGGGCGGTGAGGGCCTTGCTTCGCTTGAGGCTACGCAAGGCCAGCTCGAGGTAATAACCAAACATCACAACTCCCAGGGGTGGTGATCAGACGCTTCGCGTCGCTTCCACGGGTGACACCCTCGATGCACGCAGGGCCGGTGCGAACACCGCCGCCTGGCCGAGCGCGAGCAACAGCACGATGCCAACACCGACATAGGTGAACGACACGCGCGGCATCTCGAAGTACTTCAACATCCACTGGCTGAGGCCGAGCGCGAGCACGGTGCCGACGGCGACACCCCCCAGCGCGATCAGGAAGTTCTCGGTCATGAAGTAGCTGAGGATGTCGGCGCGGCGTGCACCCAGCGCGCGGCGCACCCCGATCTGCTTGCGACGCTGGCCCACCCAGAAGCTCGACAGGCCCACGATGCCTGCCGCGGTGATCGCGAGCAGGACGCCGCACACCACCGTCATCAGGATCGCCATGCCGTGGTCGGCCTCGTACGCGCTGGCACGGACCGTCTCGAACGTACGGATCCCGTACTTTTCAGGCAGGACGCGCATCCGGCTCACGGCATACAGCGCGCCGGGGATCGCCTTGAACACGGCATCCTGCTGGCCAGGCTTGGTGCGCACCATGAAATGCTGGTAACCGCTGTCAAAGCGAACCGGCATCAAGGTCACGTTATCCATGTGGTCGAAGTCGGTCCAGGGCACCGTCAGCTTTTCCATGATGCCGATGATGGTGGACGGCTTGCCCTTCGAGTAATAGATGGTCTTGCCCAACGCATCGCCCTTGGGGAAAAGCTTGTCGGCGATCGCCTTGGTGATGATGACCTGCGGCGGGGCCGGCGTGGTCTGCGGTCCCACCGTAACCACCTCGGACGGGTTGAAGTTACGTCCCGCGATCAGCTTGACGCCCAGGGTTTGCAGAGCCTGCTCGTCGACGAAGTACAGCGCGCTGGGCAGGCTGTCCTTGGTTTTGTCCGGGTCGACCTGGATGCCGGTGGACCAGCCCCCGCGACGCAGCGGGTAGGCATTCGTCACGTAGGCCGATTCGACGCCTGGAATGTTGCGCAATGCAGCCACGTCGGTCTTCATCTGCGGGATGAAGCTATCGGGCTTGCCCACGTAACGGTTCTGCACCGCGATGAGGTTCTGCTCGTTGATACCCGTCGGGCGGTTGGCGCGATCAATGCGCTGGTGGACGATGAACAGCGCGTTGCACACGATGGCAAGCGTGAGCGCGATCTGTACCGCGATGAGGATAGTGCCGGACTTGTGCCGGCGAAGTGCGGCCAGGATGGGTTTGATCTGGAGGTTCATGCCTGCACGCCCTCAGTTGGACTTCAGCTGCCACGCCGGCTGCACCTGTGCGGCGCGCCACGTGGGGTAGAAAGCGGCGATCACGGAAGCCGCGATGGCGGTCAGCAAGGTGAGCGCCACCAGCATGGGATCGATCGTCGCCAGCCTTGAAATGTTCTCGGGGAACACGAGCCGGGTGCCGAGGATGCCAAGCCCGGTCAGCACCAGGCCGAGTACGCCACCGGCGATACCGATGGAACCGGCTTCGACAAGGAACTGGGCGTAGATATCGCGACGCGATGCACCCAGTGCCCGGCGCACACCGATCTCGGGGGCACGGCGCAGGAACTTCGCAAGCAGCAGCCCCACGGTGTTCACCAGGCAGATGATCAGGAAGCCCAGCGACACGACCAGCGAGATGGTCGATTCCTTCGGCACCACCTTCTGCACGTCCAGCCAGTCGGTGACGTTGCGCACCTTCACGTTGGGCGCCCAGTTCCAGCGACCCGCACGCTGCTGCTCTGCCGCATAGCCGTTGAGGTAGTTGCGGTAGGCGTCGACCTCCGCCGGCGAATCCATCTCGCTCCACAGCGCGAGCCACACGCACTCGGAGCGCAGGTAGCCGTCCCAGCCCTGCTCGGGTTCCTTCACGCAGTTGTTGTTGCCGTTGGTGGGTAGCTGCAGGTCGATGGCACGGGTGAACGGCATGTACACGGCGGCGCCTTCGTCGAAACCGCCCGTGTTGGGCACATTGAAGAACACGGGCTGCGGCGACCAGTCATCCATGACGCCGACGATGCGAAACAGCCGCCCGTCGAGGTTGATCTGCTTGCCAACGCTCTGCCCGCCGTTGAAC
The DNA here is from genome assembly GCF_023078495.1 of Luteibacter aegosomatissinici. Lineage (NCBI taxonomy): Bacteria > Pseudomonadati > Pseudomonadota > Gammaproteobacteria > Lysobacterales > Rhodanobacteraceae > Luteibacter > Luteibacter aegosomatissinici. The sequence continues at coordinate 3,671,971 of NZ_CP095742.1, forward strand.
ACCTTGTCATTCAGGGCCCGGGTGATCACCACGACGCTCGAATGCTTCTCGTCGTCATCGCGGGTCCATGGGCCGCCCTGGATGAAGGGCATGTCGAACATGCCGAACATGTCCGCCCCGTTGGCATAAGCGCCTTCACGCATGGGCAGGCGCGACGCGTCCTCGGGGATGACCGACACGTTCACGGGGTAGACGATCGCCTGGCGGGACGTCTTGTGCGCACGGAGGATGGCCGTGGCGTCGATATAGGTCAACGCATCCGGTGGCTCGCCATTTTCGATGTTCTCCGGCCCGAAGGCATCCAGCTGGGTGTTGAACAGCACGCTGGATTTCTGCGGGATCGGATCGCGCGAGGTCGCACGGAAGACCGAGTATGTCGTCATGGATGCGGCCACGCCGAAGCCGATGGCCATCACCATCAGGGCGGTAAGCATCGGGTTCTTGCGCAGGCTGCGCAGGCCCAGCTGGAGGTAATAGGCGAACATGGGTGCCACCTTCGGCGCGGGGCCAGGGATCAGGAGCGGGCGGTATGGGCGTGGCCGTGCGCGTGGAAGCGCGGCTCTTCGGACAGGTCAACCACCTGGCCATCGATCACGTGTACGTTGCGCTGCGCACGGGCGGCCAGTTCCGGATCGTGGGTGACCATGACGATGGTGGCACCCTCGCGATGGATCTCCTCGAGCAGTTCCATCACGCCACGGGCCATCTGCGTATCCAGGTTACCGGTGGGTTCGTCGGCCAGCAGCAGGCGAGGTGAACCAGCCAGTGCGCGGGCGATGGCGACGCGCTGCTGCTGGCCGCCGGAGAGTTCCGCCGGGTAATGGCGGGCGCGGGCGGCCAGGCCTACGCGCTCGAGCGCGTCCATGATCCGCTGCTTGCGTTCGGCCGCCTTCATGCCGCGATAGCGCAGCGGCACTTCCACGTTATCGAACACGTTCAGGTCGGGGATCAGGTTGAACGCCTGGAAGATGAAGCCGATCTTCTCGTTACGGATCTTCGAGCGCGCGTTGTCGTTGAGCTGGCTCACCTCGATGCCGTCGAGGTGGTATTCGCCACCGGTGAAGGTCTCGAGCAAGCCGGCGATGGTGAGGAACGTGGTCTTGCCCGAACCGGACGGCCCGGTGACGGCGACGAATTCGCCCTCCTTCACATCGATATTGAAATCGCGCAACGCGTAGGTCTCGACAACTTCCGTGCGGTAGACCTTGGCAAGGTGGTTCATCTTCAACATGGCATATCCCTCGTTGGAAAAGGTTGGGCGGTCAGCGGGCGATGGCGACGTGCTTGGCGTCACCGAAGGTGTCGGCGCCGGAGATGACGATCTTGTCGCCTTCCTTCAGGCCGTCCAGGATTTCGACCTTGTCGATGCTGCTGGCACCGACACGGATGTCACGACGATCGGCCATGCCGTCATTGACGACGTAGGCATAGCGGCCTGCACTTTCATCGACGAACGAGCCGCGCTGCACGGTAAGCACATTGGCGCGGCTATCGAGCAGGATGCGCACCGAAAGGCGCTGGCTCTGGCGCAGCTGCTGCGGGGACTGGCCATCGAAGCGCAGCCGTGCAGCGACTTCACCGTTCACCACTTCGGGTGAGATGGCGCTGACCTTGCCCTTCCATTCCTTGCCGTTACCGGTGATTTCGCCCGGCATGCCAATCGCGAGGTCGCGGGCGAAGCTCTCAGGTACTTTCATTTCGACTTCGAGCGCGGTCAGGTCGATCACGCTCACCAGCTGGGCATCCTTCGCCACCGTGGCGCGCTCGGCGATAAACAGCTGGCCGACCTGGCCATCGACCGGTGACTTCACATTGAGGTCCTCGACCTGGCGTTGCAGATCCTTGACCAGCAACTCCTGGCGATCGTGTGCGAGCTTCTTGGACTGGATTTCGAAGGTCAGGCTGCTGTTATCGATCGTCATGTCCGACTGGGCGTGCTTCTGCGTGATCGCCGCCTTGTCGAGCGTGGACTTGGCCTTGTCGACATCAAAGTTCGAGACGGCGCCCTTGTCGAACGCGCCCTGGTACCGCTTAAGGTCGCGCTCGGCGGCTGTCTGGTCCACGACGGCGTTATCGAATGCCTTTTGCAGCTCCGCGCGCTTCTTCGTGGCGTCCACCTTGGCCCGCAGGTACTCCACTTCCATCGCATCGGCGGCGGATTGTTCCTGGGCGAGCTTGTTGGTGAGTTCCGGGCTGGTGACGATCGCGAGGACCTGACCCTTCTTCACCACGTCGCCGGCGTGTACCTGCATGACCACGGCGCCGCCGTACGGTGCGTAAAGCGTAGGGCTGACTGCGGCGACAACCTTGCCTTCCGCGGCGATGTCGCGAACGAAGGCGCCGCGGGTCACGGTGCCGAACGACAGGCGCGATGCACTTACCGAGGTATCGGCGGAGAACATCGTGGTGATCTTGGGGATGGAGAAGCCGAGCGCCACCAACACAGCCAATCCGCCACCGGCGATGAGCAGTTTGCGGTGGCGGTTGGGACGAACCTCGACGAGGCGGTCCTGCGCGGCGGTATCTCGGATCATGGCTGTTTCCCTGATGAACTTGCTGGTGTCTTCAGCAAGCCGCGTGCCAACTGGGGAAATAGCTTTATTTCAGAGAGTTAGAAGCGCATGTCCGCACAGGAGGGGTGTCCGCGGACAGGTGTCCGGACAGTGACCACTCGTGCCGTGGTCACTGTAGGAGCGCGCGACAGGTTCAGCCGGTGATGGCTACCGATTCGGAGACGGCGATATCGCGCGCGACGCCGCGGCCGAGCACGGAAATGGAAACCTCGCGCGCACCCAGGACATCAAAGCCGACGAGGCGGCGACGCTGGAAGCTGAGGACACGCGCGCGGCAGGCGCGCAGCCATTCGCGATCCGGGGCGCGTCGTTGCGGCGCGTCGATGGGGGTGGCATCGGCGAACAGGCCATCCCACGCGAGGTAGTCGGTATCGGGCAGGAGATAGATACGTGCGAGCGTATCCCCTTCCCCGCTGACGCAATCCAGCCATTCGCGTGGGCCCTCGGCCGTGATCGCGCACGTCAGGCCCACATAGTGGGTGGACATGAGGGGGGCCAACTCCGCGTTTTCCACCAGGCAACCGGCCGGCGGGACCACGTTGGCCGGGCAGATGATGGGGCGCGGGGCGAGGAAAAGGACCCCGCCCAACTGTCCAAGGCCTTCCACCAGCGTTCGCGGGGGAACCGCAAGCCAGCGGGTGGTGGAGCCATTGCGGGCGCGCTGCTGCACGCCAAAGGATGCGAGCCAACCGAACATGAGGCGTCTCCCGGTGACGGCCTGGAAAAAGATGCCTGGCTGGCGGCGAGGGGAGACCCGCGTGGCTCGGCGTCGGGGAGATGGAACCTGGGATTACTTGGTGAGGATGAGCTTGTCGTTGCGCGTCAGGCGCAGGTGGTACTCGGCGCCCTGGTGCTCGATGACGAGCTCGCGAGAACCATCGAGGAGGTTCTTGCTTTCAACACGGCGAGCCGGCGTGGCAACCGCGCGCAGCGGGACGACCTTGTCGCGGCCGGCGGCTTCGTTCAGGGGAAGGCTTCTCATCAACATGGCTTACTCTCCGCAAGTGAGGGTGCGGAGTTGATGATAATGATTCTCAATTACGCGTCAAGCCCTATTTGCAAAACCGTTGGAGCCCACCCTGTGGGCGACGTCTTTCGCGGGAGGCCACGAGGGCCTGAGCCCCTGGCGCGAAAAGATGTCGCCCACAGGGTGGGCTCCTACAGCTGGGTGCCGGGTCAGGCGGCTTCCTGCATCTCTACCAGGGTCGCCTCGATACCTTCCAGGTCCGGGATCACGGCCGTATCGTCGCGCACCAGCACCCGGGCGCGAACCCCGAACGGCAGGTCGTGGCCGTCGTGGGTGGGCAGCAGCAGCTCGGCGTTAAGGGTGGTCAGGCGGGGGAAGCCATGGGTCAGCACGGCGATATAGGGCATATCCGCCCGGTTGCCGATCGCCTTGAGCACCGCCACGCGAGGAGCCTGCGGTGCGGCATCGTCTGGCAAGCGGGCAACGTGATCGAAACTGACCAGGGGAATCTGCCAGCCACGCCACTCGATACGGCCAGCGAGCCATTCCGGGGCATCGGCGAGGGCTTCCACACCCGTCAGGGTGATGACTTCGGCCACGGCGGCATTGGGCAGCAGCAGGCGTACGCCACCGCTGGGGATCAGGACGCAGCGGATTTCGCGCGGTAACGGCTCGCTCATGGGAATTCCTCGTTCAATTTCCTGGCCAGCGCGGCGACATCGCCTGCGTAGCCGGCCACGCGCTCCTCACGGATACCGGTGACCATGTGTCCGCGCTCGTCTTCGGGCGCGACCGCCTGGACCCAGACGCGCCCGCCGCCGTCATAGACCGCCTGGGCACCGGCGACCGCATCATTGCCGCGGCCTGCGAACACGATGGCGAGGGCATCGGCACCGAAGCCACCGGCCAGGGTGCTGAAGATCCCGTCGATCGACGGACCGGCTGCATTGAACGCACTACCGTCGTCGCGCACCGTGACACTGCCGTCGCGGCGGATCTGGACGTGGGCGCCACGTGGCACGACAAGCACTTCGCCATGATTGGTGGGCACCCCGTCGGTCGCGACCCGGCCGCGGCCCAGCCGCTGCGCAAACGCGGCGGTGTCGTCGGCGTGATGCGCCACCACGAGTAGGGTTGCCGGCAACCTGCCGGGCATGGCCGCCAGGAACAACCGGATGGCGTCCTCGCTCTCCACGGTGCCGGCGAGCGCGACCACGCGACGGACTGCCCGCGAGGTCGTCTCCAGGATCATTTCGTGCATGAACTTGCCATCGGTGCTCGGCGCGATGGCCTCTTCCAGCGACACCAACTCAAGTTTCAGGCCTGCCTCGATCGCAACGCTGCCGTCATCCACGACATCCTGGGCGAGATACTCGGCCGCGCTCATCGTCTCGATGCCAAACTCGGCAGGATTGGCTGATGGGGCGGATTCCGCCACGATCGTGTCATGGTCCACCAGGTCCCATTCCGGAACCGGCGGCGGCACGTACTGCGTGGAGCGTGAGGTGATCTCCAACGCGGGCGAATCATCGTTCGTGGACGATGCCACGGCCGACGGCTCATCCTCGGATGCCAGGCTGAACTGGCTGGCGTCGAATTCGTGCTCAACCGGCGGCGTCGGGGCCGGCGATTCATCGACCACCTCAAAGCCGGACAGATCGAGCGACGCCAGGTCGGTGAGTTCGAGCGGTAGCGACGGCAGGTCATCGATGCCATCGGTGCCCTGCACTTCCGCGGCGCCCGTCTCGGCCAGGACGGCCTCGAGTTCTGCGGCCAGGTCCTCCGGACCCACGCCGTTCTCCTCATCCGACGCATCGGTGAGCGGCGTGGAGAAGGCGAGTTCGTCATCGCCAAGCGATAGCGGCTCAAGCGAAGCCGGGAATGGTTCGGCCGCTTCTACGGGCGACGGCGCATCGGGATACCCGTGGACGCCCGTGATCGAAAGCTCATCGGTGATCGGTTCGGCAAGGACTTCTTCGGCCGGTGCGGGTTCGCTGGCGATCGCGGCGACGCGCGGCTCGATAGCCCGGGCCTCCTCAGGACGCGGTGGATCCAGCGGCGAGCCGCCGACCAGCTTGGCCGCGAGGTGCCGCGCCCAACGGGCGCGATCCCAACCCGCGAGATCGCGGCTGGCATCGGCATCGTTGAAGACCAGCCGCGGATGGCCACCCTCGACCGTCTCGTAGAGACGATCGAGATCGGAATCACTCGGGTCATCCAGGTCGACCACGACCACGTCGGCTGACGACCCCACCAGTTCGGCAGGAGCGAACGCCTTTAGATCCGATTCGTAGACAATCCGCGCACCCTGCGCGACGAGGGCGTCACGCAGGTGGGCCGACAGGCCCGCGTCATCGAAAAGCAGCGCGACCGACGGCTCGTGTTCAACCATGGGTGACTCCGAGCACATCGTTGATCTGCACCACCAGGTCGTTCTCCTGGTAGGGCTTGCCGATATAGCGATCGACGCCGATATCGAACGCGCGCTGGCGGTGCTTATCGCCCGTACGCGACGTGATCATGATGATGGGCACGCCGGCCAGGCGCTCGTCGGCCTTCATGGCGGTGGCGAGCTCGTAACCGTCCATGCGCGGCATCTCGATATCGAGCAACATCAGGTCGGGCACGCGCTCATTGAGCTTTTCAAGCGCATCCACGCCGTCTTTCGCTGTCATCACTTCGAACTCGTGGCGCTCCAGGACGCGGCCGGTCACCTTGCGCATCGTGATCGAATCGTCCACCACCATCACCAGCGGCTTGACGCGCACTTCGTCCTGCTTGCGCGGGGCCTGCGGGATGGCTGCTTCGGCTTCGAACGCCTGGCGGGCCACGCCGTGGCGGACCAGCGGCGCCAGGTCGAGAATCATCAGCACCGAGCCATCACCCATGATGGTGGCACCGAGGATACCCGGCACGGAGCTGACCTGCGGGCCGACTGGCTTGACCACGATTTCGCGCGAGCCGAGCACCGCATCCACGCGGATGGCAGCGCGCAGGTCACCCGAGCGGGCGAGCAGCAGCGGGATGTCACCCTCATCGGGCGATGCGATGACGTGCACGCCAAGCAGCTGCGGCAGGTCGTGGATCGCGTAATCCTCGCCGGCATACTCGAACTGTGCGTCGACGTCGGCCATGCGATGGGCCAACTCGTTCGGTTCCACCTTGGCCACGCCATGCACCGAGGTCATCGGGATAGCGAAGTTGGTTTCGCCGATGCGCACGATCAGTGCCTGGGTCACCGCGAGCGTGAACGGCAGGCGCATCACGAAAGTGGTGCCCGTGCCACGCTGCGATTCAATGGCCAGCGTGCCGCCGAGCTGCTTGATCTCGTTCGCTACGACATCCATGCCGACGCCACGGCCGGCCACCTGCGTGACCTTCTCGGCCGTGGAGAAGCCCGGAACCTGGGTGAGCTGGAAGATCTGGTCGTCGGAGACGCGGGCATCCGGGCGCAGCAAGCCGCGCTCGATCGCCTTCTCACGGATCGCATCACGATCCATGCCGGCGCCGTCATCGGACAAGCGCACGACCACTTCCGTGGCTTCGCGAGCCACCTGGATGCGCACCGTGCCTTCGGCGTTCTTGCCGGCCGCTTCGCGCGCCTGCGGCGCTTCGATACCGTGGGCCACCGCGTTACGCAGCATGTGCTCGAACGGCGCCTTGATGCGGTCGAGCATGTTGCGGTCCATTTCGCCGTTGGCACCTTCCACCACCAGCTGGGCACGCTTGCCCACGTCGGAGGCGGCCTGGCGCAGCGTGCGGCGAAGGTTTGGCACCATCGCATCGAACGGCAACATGCGCGTCTGCATCAGGCCTTCCTGCAGCTCCGCGTTGACCTTCTGCTGCTGCAGCAGCAGCGTTTCGGTCTGGCGGGTCAGGTCGTCCAGCATGGTCTGCAGCGACACAAGGTCGGATACGGACTCGGCAAGCGCACGCGAGTACTGCTGGAGCTGCGAGAAGCGGTCGAGTTCGAGCGGGTCGAACGTCGCGGCCGCGTTGTCGCGATGCTCCTGGTGGTAACGCGCGATGATCTGCGTTTCCGTTTCGATTTCCAGCATGCGCAGCTGGCTGCGCAGGCGGCTTACCGTCTGCTCGTGCTCGGTCAGGGTCGAACGGAAGCTGGCGGTCTGCTGTTCCAGGCGCGAGCGGTAGATCGACACCTCGCCGGCGTGGTTCACCAGCGTATCGAGCATGTCGGCGCGGACGCGGATCTGCTCCTGCGACGCGCGCTGGAGCTCTTCCTCTTCCATTTCCGGGAGCAGGTCGGGCAGCACGCGGTCGAGCACCGGGATCGGCTCGGGCTGCGGGGCCGGCGGCAACCATGTATCCGGCTGCGTCGCGGCCTCGCGCTCTTCGCGATAGTTCTCGGCCGTCAACGTATCCGGCGCGATCGGCGCGCCTGCCAGGCGGGCGAACGGTTCGATATCGGCTTCGCTGAGCGAGATAGGCTGGTGCTTCGCGATCGCCACGATCATGCGATGCAGGCGATCGAAACCGCTTTCCATCGCTTCGATGGCGGCGCTGTCGCTCTCGCGCTGACCGCCGGCGACGGCATCAAGCAACGCTTCCATGGCGTGGGCGAAGTCACCCACGATGGCGAGGCCGGCCATGCGGGCACTGCCCTTCAGCGTGTGCAGGTCGCGCTGCAACGAGGCGACGTGCTCACCCTGCTGCGGTTCGACGCGCCATGCGGCGAGCGAGGTATCCGCCTGGTCGAGGATCTCCCGGCCTTCCTCCACGAACACTTCGAGGAGATCCGGGTCGATATCCGCGTAAGGCGAGAGCTCCGGCACGAGGGCGGGTGCTTCGTCTTCCACCGGCGTGTGCACCGGCTCGGCAACGGGCTCGTGCGACTGGTCTTCGATGGTGACCGGGAGCTCGTCGGCGTACGGCTGGCCAGGTTCTTCGGCCTGGTCGACCGTGGTGTCGGCGGTATCCGCTTCGGCTTCGGCTTCGGCTTCGGCTTCGGCTTCGGCTTCGGCTTCGGCTTCGGCTTCGGCTTCGGCTTCGGCGAAAGCTTCCGCCACCGGCTCTTCGGCCAGGATGCCGTCGTCGGTGTCGAGGACATCGCCATCGTGCGACATCGGCTGCGGAATCTCATCCGCCGCCGACGCTTCAGTCGCACCCTCATTGACGAGGGCGCGCCAGGCGGCGTCTTCGTTCAGGTCGTACTTCTCGATTGGCTTCACGTCGACCACAGGCGGCTCGACAGTAAAGCCTTCGAACGATGCGAGCAGTTCGGCCGTCAGGTCGTGCTCGCTGTCGACCAGGTCGATCGGCGCGAGTTCGGATGCTGTCGGTTCCGCGGCCTCGAGGCCCTCGGTCACGGGCTCGGCGAACGGCCCGGACGGCTGCTCATCATTCACGGCAGGCGCGGTTGCGGCGTCCAGGTCAGCGAGTTCGCCAGCCAACATGGCTTCCAGCTCGGCCTCGAGCGAATCGCCGCTCGCCGCCGCAGGCACCTGCTCATCGTGAGCGTGGCTCGCGGCCTCGGCGGCATCGGTGGCGAGGTGGGCCTCGGCTTCGCGAACGTCGGCGTCGAAGCGGGCCTCTTCATTGATGAAGGCTTCGAGTTCGGCTTCGTCCAGGGCAGACAGCGGCTCGACGACCGGCGTTTCGGCCGCCGGCGTTTCAGCAACAGGCGCCTCGGCGACGAACTCGTTGAGGACCGGCTCGTCCACAAAGGACTCGTCGGCGGCAAGGTCTTCGGCTTCGGCTTCGGCGTCGACGAACGACGGTGCGTCCACGATGAGGTCATCGTGGACCGGCGCGTCAGCCTCGGGGGCGTCCGCCGCGGCCACGTCGAGGACAGGTTCGTCATCGAGCGGCACCGGATCGGGCTCGTACAGGATATGAGCGACCGTGGCCTCCGGCTGCTCGTCGCGCAGGGCGATGATCTGCGCCGCCAGGGCGGACACATCCGGCACGCGCGGATCTTCGGTATCGAACAGCTCCATCACGTGGTCGACCAGGTCGGCCGCATCGGTCAGGGCATCGACGCCTTCCGCGCGCAGCGGTACGCCGCTGGCACGGACACGCTTGATCAAGCCTTCCAGCGGTGCCAGCACCTGGATCAGCACGGGGATATCGACCATGCCGATCGCACCGTGCAGGGTGTGCACGGCGCGGAGCAGGCCATCATCCACCGGCAGCTCGCCGTCGCCCGCACGGGCGAGGTTGGCACGAATGGTATGGAGATACTGCGCCACTTCGGTGCGCAGGATATCGAGCAGCACGGCATCGACCGGCGGAAGTGGCGGTGCCACGTACACCGGCTCCTCGACCGCCGGGTGCTCCACCGGCGCCGCGTGGCCATAGCCAGCGAACGCGGCGGTCGGCACGGCGGCGATCGTGTCGCGCGGGACGCGACGCTTCACCTTCGTCCGGACCTTCTGAACAGCGTTGCGCGCCACGTCCTCGACGAACGCCATGTCGCCGAGGGCGAGGCGGTCGGCGGTCTCCATGATCGCGGCAAGCGGTGCGGTGACCTGGGTATCGCCTTCCAGCGCCGCCTTGAGCTGCGGCAGCGCTTCGACGGCGTGGCCCACCAGCGCCTGCACGCCTTCGTGCGGCGCGATCGTGCCGTCGAGCACGCGGTTAAGCATGTTCTCGACCTTCCAGGCGAACTCGCCCAGCAGGCGGGCGCCGACGAGGCGGCCGGACCCCTTCAGCGTGTGGAACGAACGGCGGATAGGCGTCAGCGCATCCGGTCGTTCCGGATCGGCCAGCCACGCGGCAAGTGCCTTGCGCAGGTTATCGATTTCTTCCTGGGTTTCCTCCAGGAAGATCTCGCGGATCTCGTCATCGATGCCATCGACGGTGATCTGGAAGCCAGCGAAATCGGATACGCCGGCGTCACCACCGACCTCCTGCTCGATCTCTTCTTCGATCTCCACCCAGTCGTCATCGGCCTGTACCGGATCGGCCGCGACAGCTTCAGCAGCCGGCGCTTCCACGGCAACCGGCGGCTCGTCCACCAGATCGAACGAATCGGCGAAGCTCGATACCGCGTCGCTGGCATCCTCGCTGCTCGAGGGTACGGCGATGTGCTCGATGGCCTGGGCCTCGATATCGTCGAGTGCCTCGCTACCCAGCGCTTCGCCATCCTCGTCGACCGGAACAGGCCAGTAGCCGAGTTCGGCCAGGCTCTGCTGGGTGACATCAAGAATGTGATCCAGGCCGCCGCGGTGTTCGCGGGCCGCCTCGAGGTAGTACTCCAGCGCCGCCACTGCATCGGCAAGGCGATCCATCTGCGCCCCATTGGGCACACGGCGATCGCCGAGCAGTTCGCGATGGATGAACAAGCCAATGCCATCGGCCAGCTCGCCCGGGCGCGGGGCGCCAAGCATGCGCATGGCGCCGCCAATCTCGGCCATCAGCTCGGGCGTACCGGCCAGCTGGTCGTGGTTCCACTGCGACTCGACGAAGGCGACGATGGCGTCCTTCACCTTCGAGGTGTTCGCGGTGGCCTCACGCATGAGGGCGGTCAGGATGTGCCGGGCTTCGCTACGCGGCAGCGGCGACGGGCCGCTCTCCGAGATCGGCGTTTCGCCTTCGGCACCCAGGCGCTCGATGTGATCGTCCAGCGACGCTTCCACGTAGAGCAGCGCGCCAGCCACATCGAGCAACGATTCTTCATCCGGCGCACGCGCACCGGTGGCGATCTCGCCGAGGATCCGGCGCTGTTCACCGACCACGCGGCGCGGCACGCCCAGGGCAAGCATGCCCAGCGTATCGCCCACGCGGTCCAGCACGTCGGCCTGCGGGCCGAGCTGTGCGGGATCACCATCCGGGCGGCGCAGGAACAGATCGAGCGATTCCTTTACCCGAAGCAGGTCTTCCTTGATCGCGGCCGAAACCGTATCAAGCAAGGCGCGGTTATGGCCCGACATGGAGCCGCGCGCATGTTCGACTTCGGCGGCGCGCGGCAGCAAACCATCCAGGCGATAGGCCTGGCGGAGTTCTTCGATCCGCTCGCTGCCCTGCTTGGCCTGGGCCACGTAATAGAGCAGCTTGCGGGCGAGTTCATCCGAATCGCCCGTCAGCATGGCTTCTTCGCCG